>NZ_JBFUHO010000081.1:0-30420 GCF_056402355.1 Variovorax sp. P4_B11 | reverse complement strand
GGCAAGTGGGCCAGACCGGCAAGATCGTGGCCCCGCAGCTGTACATCGCCTGCGGCATCTCGGGCGCGATCCAGCATCTGGCGGGCATGAAGGACTCGAAGGTGATCGTGGCGATCAACAAGGACGAGGAGGCCCCGATCTTCTCGGTGGCCGACTACGGCCTGGTCGCCGACCTGTTCACGGCCGTGCCGGAACTGGTCAAGGCGCTCTGATCCTGGGCGGCAGCTGAGAACCTGTTTGCGATCTCCCTGGGGTCGCAAACAGGTTCTAAGGAAACCCCCGATAGGAATATGGTCATGGATCGTTACGATCCGTGACTGCTTCCCTGTCGAGGTGCTTGGACCGCGTCCCGGCGTCCGCCCGGTGACACGACGTGGTTCCACCTTCCAGCTGCCCCCGATGACCCCTCCCACCGAGTCCGGCCCCGTGCTGGACGCCGCCAGTCCCCTCCCCCCTGAAATCGAAGCCGCCGACGAGCCGACCCGCGTTCCCCTCGCGATCGAGGACTGGGCCACCGTGCTCATCATGGGCATGCTGGCCTGCATCACCTTCGCCAACGTGCTGGTGCGCTACTTCACCGACTCGTCCTTCGCCTGGACCGAGGAGTTCTCGGTCTTCCTGATGATCCTGCTGGCGCTGGTGGCGGGCTCCGCGGCGGTGGCGCGCGACCGCCACATCCGGATCGAGTACTTCGCCGAGAGCGGCAGCATGGCGCGGCGCAAACGGCTGGCGCGGTTCGGCGCCCTCATGGTCGGCCTGCTGTTCCTGCTGATCGGCGCGCTCAGCGTGCGCGTGGTCTGGGACGACTACCGCTTCGAGGAAACCTCGCCCGGCATCGGCGTGCCGCAATGGTGGTATTCGATCTGGCTGCCGATCGTGTCCTTCGCGATCGCGCTGCGCGCCCTGGGCCTGTTCATCCGCCGCGGCCGCAAGACCAACTACGGCGATTCGCAGCGATGATCCCCACCCTGCTCTTCGTCGCCTTCGTGGCGATGATGCTGGCCGGCGTGCCGATCGGCGCCGCACTGGGCCTCGCCGGCGCCGCCTGCATCGCACTCGCCAACAGCGACGCCCAGTGGTTCGGCCTGCTGGCCGTGCCGCAGAACTTCTATGCCGGCCTCGGCAAGTACCCGCTGCTCGCGATCCCGATGTTCGTGCTGGTCGGCTCGATCTTCGACCGCTCGGGCGTGGCGCTGCGCCTCGTCAACTTCGCGATCGCCATCGTCGGCCGCGGCCCCGGCATGCTGCCGCTGGTGGCGATCGTGGTGGCGATGTTCCTCGGCGGCATCTCGGGCTCGGGCCCGGCCAACGCCGCCGCGGTCGGCGCCGTGATGATCACCGCCATGTCGCGCGCCGGCTACCCGCCGGCCTACTCGGCCAGCGTGGTCGGCGCGGCGGCGGCCACCGACATCCTGATCCCGCCCTCGGTCGCCTTCATCGTCTATTCGGTGCTGGTCCCCGGTGCATCCGTGCCGGCGCTGTTCGCGGCCGGCATGATCCCCGGCATCCTGGCCGGCGTGGCGCTGATCGTTCCGGCGGTCTGGCTGGCGCGCAAGAACAAGATGGGCGCGCTCGAGTCCAGCCTGCCGCGCCCGGCCTTCTGGGCGAGTTTTCGCGATGCGATCTGGGGCCTGGCGGCGCCGGTGCTGATCCTCGGCGGCATGCGCGCCGGTCTCTTCACGCCGACCGAGGCCGCGGTGGTGGCGGTGTTCTACGGTCTCTTCGTCGGCATGGCGATCCACCGCACGATCAAGGTCCGCGACCTGTTCGTGATCCTGCGCGAATCGGGCGAGTTGTCGGCCGTGATCCTGCTGGTGGTGTCGCTGGCGGGCATCTTCGCCTACTCGCTGTCCACCCTCGGCGTGATCGATCCGGTCACGCGCGCGATCGTCAATTCGGGCCTCGGCGAATACGGCGTGCTGTCGCTGCTGATCCTGCTGCTGATCACGGTCGGCATGTTCCTCGACGGCGTCTCGATCTTCCTGATCTTCGTGCCGCTGCTGTGGCCGATCGTGCAGCACTACAAGTGGGACCCGGTGTGGTTCGGCGTCATCCTCACGCTCAAGGTGGCCCTCGGCCAGTTCACGCCGCCGCTGGCCGTGAACCTGATGGTGTCCTGCCGCATCGCCAACGTGCGCATGGAAGAGACCGTGCGCTGGGTCGGCTGGATGCTGTTCGCGATGTTCCTCGTGATGGTGGCGGTGATCGCGTGGCCGGAGCTGGCGCTCTGGCTCCCGCGCAAGCTGGGGTATTGAGCTCGCCCCCAGGTTGGCTCACTTCGTGTAGCCGCCCACCCCCGGCCGGGGGCAACACCAGCGGCCTGGCAAAGCCAGTTCCGCGGTGTTTCCCGCAAAGACCGGACGGTGGGACGAGGTTTGTTTTGTTTGTTCACAAAAAGGAGACTGATCCATGAAATTCCGTCGTTCCCTGCTCGGCCTGCTGGCCGTGGCGGCCGCCCTCGGCGGCTTCTCGGTGGCTGCGCAGGCGCAAAGCTACAAGGCCGAATACAAGATGTCGCTGGTGCTGGGTCCGCCGACGCCGTGGGGCGAGGCCGGCCGCATCTGGGCCGATCTCGTGAAGGAGCGCACCCAGGGCCGCATCAACATCAAGCTGTACCCGGGCGTGTCGCTGATCCAGGGCGACCAGACGCGCGAGTTCAGTGCGCTGCGCCAGGGCGTGATCGACATGGCGGTCGGCTCGACCATCAACTGGTCGCCGCAGGTCAAGCAGCTCAACCTGTTCTCGCTGCCCTTCCTGATGCCCGACTACGCGGCGGTCGATGCGCTGACCCAGGGCGCGGTCGGCAAGGAGATCTTCGCCACCCTCGACAAATCCGGCGTGGTGCCGCTGGCCTGGGGCGAGAACGGCTACCGCGAGATCACCAACTCGAAGCGTCCGATCAAGTCGCCGGAAGACCTCAAGGGCATGAAGATCCGCGTGGTCGGCTCGCCGATCTTCTCCGACATGTTCAGCGCCCTGGGCGCCAACCCGACCCAGATGAGCTGGGCCGACGCGCAGCCGGCGCTGGCCAGCGGCGCGGTGGACGGCCAGGAGAACCCGCTGTTCCTGTTCACCGTGCTCAAGATGCACACCGTGGGCCAGAAGTACGTGACCACCTGGGGCTACATGGCCGACCCGCTGGTCTTCGTGGTCAACAAGGAGGTGTGGGGCGCGTGGACCCCGGCCGACCAGGCCATCGTGCGCCAGGCCGCGATCGATGCCGGCAAGCAGAACATCGCCCTGGCCCGCAAGGGACTGGTCGAGCCCGACAAGCCGGTGCTCAAGGACATCGCCGCGATGGGCGTGACCGTGACGCAACTCACGCCCGCCGAACGCGAGGCCTTCGTCAAGGCGACCCGCCCGGTCTACGCCAAGTGGACGCCGACCATCGGCAAGGAACTGGTGACGCAGGCCGAGCAGGCGGTTGCGGCGAGAAAGAAGTAGCTCGCCCCCAGGTTGGGCTCACTTCGTGTAGCCCGCCCACCCCCTACCGGGGGCAACACCAGCGGCCCGGCAAAGCCGGTTCCGCGGTGTTTCACCAAAGGGCCGGGCTGCGCCGGCCGGTGAATACTGGCGCTGTGCTTGTTTTCGGCTGCGCACGGCGCGCCCGTTCGCGGGCAGTCGCGGAACCGGCTTTGCCGGGCCGCTGACTGCGCCCCCGGTAGGGGGTGGGCGCCCGACACGAAGTGCGGGCAACCTGGGGGCGAGCTCAGTGCGCCAGGATCTTGTTCAAGAAGTCCTTGGTCCGCGGCTGCCGGTTCTCCGGGTGCGTGAAGAACTCCTCCTTCGAGCAGTCTTCCAGGATGCGGCCGCCGACGTCGATGAAGATCACGCGGCTCGCCACCTTGCGCGCGAAGCCCATCTCGTGCGTGACCACCATCATGGTCATGCCTTCCTTGGCCAGCGCCACCATCACGTCGAGCACTTCGCCGACCATCTCGGGGTCGAGCGCCGACGTGGGCTCGTCGAACAGCATCACGATCGGGTCCATGGAGAGCGCGCGGGCGATCGCCACCCGCTGCTGCTGGCCGCCCGACAGCTGGCCCGGGAACTTGTCCTTGTGCGCCATCAGGCCCACACGGTCGAGCATCTTCAAGCCCCGCGTCTTGGCCTCGTCGGCACTGCGCCCGAGCACCTTGATCTGCGCGATCGTCAGGTTCTCGGTCACCGACAGATGCGGGAAGAGCTCGAAGTGCTGGAACACCATGCCCACTTTCGAGCGCAGCTTCGGCAGGTTGGTCTTGGGGTCGTGCAGCGGAATGCCGTTGACCGTGATCTCGCCCTTCTGGAAGGGCTCCAGCGCGTTCACCGTCTTGATCAGCGTGGACTTGCCCGAGCCCGAAGGCCCGCAGACCACCACCACATCGCCCTTGGCGATGTCGACCGAGCAGTCGTTGAGCACCTGCACCGGGCCATACCACTTGGAAACGTTCTTGATTTCAATCATTTTGTCGGACATCGGTTTGCTCCTTCAGCTCAGCGGATGATGGCGATCTTCTTGTGCAGACGCTTGACGAGCCAAGACAGCGAATAGCACAACACGAAGTAGACGACGGCGGCCAGCAGGTAGGCCTCTTCGGGGCGCCCGAAGTTCTTGCCTGCGGTGTCGAAGCCCTTGAACAGGTCATAGGCGCCGATGGCGTAGACCAGCGAGGTGTCCTGGAACAGGATGATGGTCTGCGTCAGCAGCACCGGCAGCATGTTGCGGAAGGCCTGCGGCAGGATCACCAGCTTCATGTTCTGGCCGTAGGTCATGCCCACCGCCTGCCCCGCGAACACCTGCCCGCGCGGAATCGACTGGATGCCGGCGCGCATGATCTCGCTGAAGTAGGCGGCCTCGAAGGCGACGAAGGTGATGATCGCCGAGTACTCGGGCCCGATCGGCCGGCCGATGATGTTGGGCACCAGCAGGAAGAACCACAGGATCACCATCACCAGCGGAATGCTGCGCATGCCGTTGACGTAGATGGCCGCGGGCATGTCGAGCCACTTCTTGCCCGACAGCCGCATCAGCGCCAGGAGGGTGCCGAAGAGGATGCCGCCGAGCGTGGCGACCACCGTCAGGAACACGCTGAAGTAGAGGCCCTTCAGCAGGAAGCTGCTGACGACGGCCCAGCTGAAGAATGTGAGGTCGAGATTCATGTCAGGTCTCCCGCCGGGCCGCCCCAAGGGAGGCCTGCGGCCCCCTCGGGGGGCAGCGAATACACGAGGTGATGAGCGTGGGGGTGCATGTCAGTGTCCTCCGCCGGTGCCGGCCACGACGAAGCCCGGCACGCGGACCCTCTTCTCGACCCAGGCCATGATGCGGTTGATGACCATCGCCGAGATCACGTAGAGCACGGTCACGGCCATGTACATCTCGGTCACGCGCGAGGTCTCCTCGCCGGCCTGCATCGCGAACTGGATCATCTCGGGAATCGACACCGCGAAGGCGACCGACGAGTTCTTGAAGATGTTCATCGACTCGCTGGTGAGCGGCGGGATGATGATCCGGTAGGCCATCGGCAGGATCACGTAGCGGTAGTACTGCGGCGTCGTGAAGCCCACCGCCATGCCCGCGTAGCGCTGGCCCTTGGGCAGCGCCTGGATGCCGGAGCGCAGCTGCTCGGCAATCCGGGCCGAGGTGAAGAAGCCCAGCGCGAACACCACCAGGATGAAGGGCGGCAGGCCCGACATGACGGGGAACATCTTCGGCACCACGTGGTACCAGATGAAGATCTGGACCAGCAGCGGAATGTTGCGGAACAGCTCGACCCAGACATTGCCGAAACGCACCAGCCAGGGGCTGTCGGGCAGCGTGCGGATCACGCCGACCAGCGAGCCGAGCACCAGCGCCACGACCAGCGAGCACAAGGACACCGACACCGTCCAGCCCCAGGCCGACACCAGCCACTGCCAGTAGGTCGGTATCTTGCCGCCCGGATCTTGCAGGAAGACCTGCCAATCCCATTTTCCCATTTCAACTCCTCGATGATTGTTGGAGGCATCTCATAAAACAAACGCCCGCCGAAAGAGGCGGGCGTTCGTTCACGCGTCAGCCCACGCGATTTACTTCTTGGCGTAGTCTTCCATCGGCTTGTCGTTCGGGCTGGCCCACGCGGCCTTGGTGGCCTCCGACAGCGGCAGGCCGACCTTGGTGTTGGTCGGCGGGATCGGCTGCATGAACCACTTGTCGTAGAGCTTGGCCAGCGAGCCGTCGGCGATCTGGCGCTTGATGCTGTCGTCGACCGCCTTCTTGAAGGCCGGGTCGTCCTTGCGCATCATGCAGGCGATCGGCTCGACCGACAGGGCGTCGCCGACGACCTTGAAGTCGGCGGGGGCCTTGGACTTGGCGATATTGCCGGCCAGGATCTGGCCGTCCATCACGAAGGCGTCGGCACGGCCCGACTCGAGCAGCAGGAAGCTGTCGGCGTGGTCCTTGCCCATGACTTCCTTGAAGTCGATGCCCTGGGCGCGCTCGTTCTTGCGCAGCGTCTGCACCGAGGTCGTTCCGGTGGTGGTGACCACGCTCTTGCCGTTGAGGTCCTTGATCGAGTTGATGCCCGAGTTGGCCTTGACCGCGATGCGCACTTCCTCGACGTAGGTGGTGACGGCGAAGGCGACGTCCTTCTGGCGCGTGGCGTTGTTGGTGGTCGAGCCGCATTCGAGGTCGACGGTGCCGTTCTGCACCAGCGGCACGCGGTTCTGCGAGGTCACCAGCTGGCGCTTGATCTCCAGCTTGGGCAGGCCGAGCTGCTTCTGGATGTCGGCCAGGATGCGCTCGGACATCTCGGTGTGGAAGCCGACGTACTTGCCGTCGCCGATGGTGTAGGCCAGCGCGCCGGACGAGTCGCGCACGCCCATCGTGACGGCACCGCTGGACTTGATCTTGGCCAGCGTGTCATTGGCCTGCGCGAAGGCGCCTCCTGCGGCGAGAACCATCACGGCAATTGCCAATACCTGCTTCTTCATATTTGACTCCTGAGACTGAGAGATGGACACGAAATTCTAGACGCCCGCATTCTGCGCCATACCCGGACCAACCCGGTGCGCCTTGCACCGCGGGAGGGCGCACCGACGATCGGTCGGCATCGCCACCGCGCGCGAAGCCGCCTCGCGGATGCCGTGAACCCTTCCTTCAAAGCACCCTTTGTGCCCGAAAAACGTGTGGCGGACTTTAGTGGGACATGCCTTCGGTGACCAATGCCTAATCCAGCGGTCGGCATGTCACCGCGTCATAGTTTGTGCACTGCACAAGAGACGGGCCCAGGCCTCAAGCCGTGGGCTGGGTCTGCAGCAGATACGTCCACAGGGCATCGGCCGCACCCTTGCCGCTGCGGGCGCCGGTCTTGCCAGCGGCCGGCGCGCCCGGCCGCTCGCGGTAGGCGCGGATCTCCATCGTGGCATCCAGACGATCGATCTCGGGCGGCAACGCGCTCACCAGCGTGCGGGCGCGCACCTCCTTGCGCACAGCGCTCTGCGGCAAGAAGGCGATGCCATGTCCTTCGAGCGCCATCACCTTGAGGCCTTCTGCCATGTCGGTCTCATAGACGCGGTCGAGATGGATCGCAGTGCCGGACTCCTTCAGCAGCTGGTCGACCACGCGCCCGAGGTAGGCGCCCGGCGCATAGCCCAGATAGGGCAGCGGCTGGCCGGGCCGGCCCGGCAGGCGGTAGCGCGGCGCGCCTTCGGCATCGGGTTTGACCCAGGGCGCGACCACCTCCTCGCCGAGGCTCACCATCTCATAGCGGTTGGCATCCAGCGGCAGCGGCTGGGAGGGATGGTGGTAGGCGATCAGCACGTCGCAGCTGCCCTCGACCAGGCGCAGCACGGCATCGTGCACATTGAGCGCGATCAGCCGGCTCTTCATCGGCCCGAACTGCTCGCGCAGGCTGGTGATCCAGGCCGGGAAGAAGGTGAAGGCGAGCGTGTGCGGGATCGCGAACTCGATCACGTCCTGCGCCACCGCCGAATGCCCGCGCAGCATGGCGCGGGTGCTCTGCAGCGCCTGCAGCATCTCGATCGCCTGGCCGTAGAGGGTCTGGCCGGCGGGCGTCAGGCGGGTGGGATAGGAGCTGCGGTCGACCAGGTCGGTCCCGGCCCAGCCCTCGAGCGCCTGGATGCGGCGCGAGAAGGCCGGTTGGGTCACATGGCGCAGCTGGGCGGATCGGCTGAAGCTGCGGGTCTCTGCCAGGCTGACGAAGTCTTCGAGCCACTTGGTTTCCATCGGGCGATTATGCGAGCGCTGCGACATACTGGCGCGCACCGCCAACGAGCCCGCCACCGCCATGAATGCTGCCGACCTCCTCGCCCTCGACGCCACGCGCCTGTCGCAGCTGATCGCGGCCCGCACCGTGTCCTGCCGCGAGCTGATGGCTGCGGCGCTGGCGCGCATCGACGCACTCAACCCGCGCTTCAATGCGATCGTCTCGCTGCGCGACCCCGGCCAGTTGCGGGTCGAGGCGGACGAACGCGATGCCCAGCTCGCGCGCGGCGAGCGCCTCGGCTGGATGCACGGCTTCCCGCTGGCGGTCAAGGACCTGAGCCATGCCGCCGGCCTGCCGACCTCGATGGGATCGCCGATCGCGCCGCGGACGCCGGCACGCAACGACAGCCTGCACGTGGCGCGCATGCGCGGCGCCGGGGCGATCGTGATCGGCAAGACCAACACGCCGGAATTCGGGCTCGGCTCGCACACCTACAACACGGTCTTCGGCACCACCCTGAACGCCTGGCAGCCCGCGCTCAGCGCCGGCGGCAGCAGCGGCGGCGCTGCGGTGGCGCTGGCCCTCGGCATGCTGCCGGTGGCCGACGGCAGCGATATGGGCGGCTCGCTGCGCAACCCCGCCGCCTTCAACAACGTGATCGGCTTGCGGCCTTCGCGGGGGCGGGTGCCGGGGGCGCCCGACGACGAGCTGTTCCTGCAGCAGCTCGGCACCGAGGGACCGATGGCGCGCACGGTCGAGGATGCCGCGCGGCTGCTTGCGGTGCAGGCGGGCTTCGATCCGCGGCTGCCGCTGTCGCTGGAAGGCGCCCTGCCCTCGCCCGACGCGCTTCGGCTCGACGGCGAGACCCGGGGCCTGCGCGTCGGCTGGCTCGGCAGCATCTGGCCCGAGCTGCCGCTGGCGCCCGGCGTGCGCGAGCTGTGCGAGAAGGCGCTGCAGACCTTCCGCGAGCTCGGCTGCGAGGTCGAGCCGCACCAGCTCGAGGTGCCGCGCGAACAGAACTGGACCGCCTGGCTGCGACTGCGCCAGCTGCTGGTCGGCGGCAAGCTGGGCGCCGCCCATGCCGACCCGGCGCTGCGCGGCAGGCTCAAGCCCGAGGCGCGCTGGGAGATCGAGCAAAGCCAGTTGCTCGACGCCGCAGCGCTGTACCAGGCATCGGTCTATCGCTCGAACGTCTACCGAGCCTTCCTGCGGGCCTTCGAGCGCTTCGACTTCGTGGTGGCGCCGACGGCGCAGGTCTTTCCGTTCGACGCGACGCTGACCTGGCCCAAGTCGGTCGGCGGTGTGGAGAGCGACACCTACCACCGCTGGATGGAGATCGTCACGCCCTTCACGCTGGCCGGACTGCCGACGCTCAATGTGCGGGCGGGATTCAATGAGGATGGACTGCCGATGGGGCTGCAGATCGCGGGGCCGGTGCATGCGGACATGGCGGTGCTGCGGCTCGGGCATGCGTATGACCTGGCCTGTGGGTGGGGCGCGGTTCATCCGCCGGTGCTTGGATCGTCTTCCTGAACTTTCCTGAGCTTTGGAGGGGCGCCCGGCACGCGGTACGGGCCAGTCGACCCCACTGCGCCGGCCCTTCGGGCTGCCTTGCGGTGCTCGCTTCAGGCGGGGTCCGCGCGAAACTCGCTTCGCTCAAACACGCGCGGCCCTTTATCCGCCTGAAGCTGCGCTCCTCAGCGGCGCAGAGGGGATCGCCCGTCCCGCACCGCATGCCGGGCTTGGGGGTGTGCGACGCGGGCAGGCGCCTCCAACGTCAGAGACCTGCGCGCCCATCGACCGTCGAGGCGGACAGTTCGCCCCCAGCGTGTCAGCGGCGGTGGGCGGCATGCCCCGGGCCGGCCGTTGAGGCACCGCCGAGCAGCGCAGCGGTACGCGGATCAGGGCTCGCGACTGTTTGAGCCGAAGGCGAGTTTGAGCGAGACCCCGCGTACCGCGAGCAGCGCAGGGCAGCCGCGAAGCGGCCGGTGACGTCGGCCGGCCCGGGGCATACCGCCCGCCACCGCCGCCCACGCCACGTAGACGACAAGGCGATCAGATAGCCGACACCACCCCACGCCCCGAAAAGTGCCCTTCGGCATTCGCCAGGAAGCGATCGAACGAGGCCTGCGTCGCCTCCGGCGACCAACCTGCCATGTGCGGCGTCAGCAGCACGTTGTCGAGCCCGACCAGCGGTGCGGGCGGCAGTGGCTCGCTTTCGTAGACGTCGAGCCCGGCCCCGGCGACACGGTCTTCCCGCAGCGCGGCGGCAAGCGCCTCGGTGTCGACCACGCTGCCGCGCGAGATGTTGACCAGGAAACCCTGCGGCCCCAGTGCATCGAGGACGGCGGCATCCACCAGATGCCGGGTGTCGGCGCCGCCCGGCGTCGCGACCACCAGGATGTCGGCCCACCCGGCCAGCGCCAGCAGGCTGTCGAAGTAGCGGTGCGACACGCCCTCGCGTGGCTTGCGGTTGTGGTAGCCGATCTCCATGTCGAAGCCCGCGCCGCGCCTGGCGATCTTCTGGCCGATGGCGCCCAGCCCGACGATGCCCAGGCGCTTGCCGGAGACATTGGGCGGATGCGCAATCGTCTCGCGCCGCACGCCTTCGCGGCACAGCCGGTCGAGCGTGCGGATGTGGCGCATGGCGCCGATCAGCAGGCCGAAGGCATGGTCGGCCACGCAGTCGTCGTTGGTGCCCGCTCCGTTCGCGAGCGCGATGCCGCGCGCACGCGCCGCCTCCAGCGCGACGCCTTCATAGCCCGCGCCCATGCAGCACACCAGTTCCAGCTTCGGCATCGCGGCGATCTCCGCGGCCGTGAGACCGATCGAGCCGATCGTCAACACGGCGCGGAAGCGCCCGCCCTGGGCGGCGATCAGCGCATCGCGCTCGGCCTGCGCCGGCACCGGCAGATAGCTCATGTCATAGGCCGCGGCGACCTGCGCCTGGTGGGCTGGCGACAGGCTGTTGAGGACCAACAGGGGAGTCTTCTCGGACATTCTCGACATGCTCCTGAATCAAGAAAAGAGGTTCACAGCACCGGCTCGGCCTCGAGCTTCTGCAGCCGCCACATCTGGGCGTACTTGCCCTGGCTCGCCAGCAGCTCGGCATGGGTGCCGCGCTCGACGATCACGCCGCTCTCGAGCACCAGGATCTCGTGCGCGTCGACCACCGTCGACAGCCGGTGCGCGATCACCAGCGTGGTCTTGTTGCGCGCCGCGCTCTTGAGCTCCGACTGGATCGCCCGCTCGTTGGCCGAGTCGAGCGCCGAGGTGGCCTCGTCGAAGATCACGATCGGCGGGTTCTTGAGCAAGGTGCGCGCGATCGCCACGCGCTGCTTCTCGCCGCCCGACAGCTTGAGCCCGCGCTCGCCAACCATGGTCTCGTAGCCCTTGGGCGTGTGGACGATGAAGTCGTGGATGCGCGCCGCCCGCGCCGCCTCCTCCACCTCCTCGCGGCTGGCGCCCGGACGGCCGTAGGCGATGTTGTATTCGACCGTGTCGTTGAACAGCACGGTGTCCTGCGGCACGATGCCGATCGCCTGCCGGACGCTGGCCTGCGTGACCTGCCGGATGTCCTCTGCGCCGATCGTGATGCGGCCCTGCTGGACGTCGTAGAAGCGGTAGAGCAGCCGCGCCAAGGTCGACTTGCCGGAGCCCGACGGCCCGACCACCGCCACCGTCTTGCCGGCCGGAATCTCGAAGCTCACGTGCTTGAGGATCGGCCGCGCCGCCTCGTAGGCAAAGCTCACGTCCTCGAAGCGCACCGTGGAATCGTGGCCCGCCAGCGGCCGGGCCTCCGGCGCGTCGCGCACCTCGCGCTCCTTCTCGAGCAGCACGAACATCTTGTCCAGGTCGGTCAGGCTCTGCTTGATCTCGCGGTAGATCACGCCGAGGAAATTGAGCGGAATGTAGAGCTGGATCATGAAGGCGTTGACCATCACCAGGTCGCCCAGCGTCATTTGGCCGTCGACCACACCCTGCGTGGCGCGGTACAGCATCGCGACCAGGCTGACCGCGATCAGGCACTGCTGGCCGGCGTTCAGCATGCTCAGCGTGGTCTGGCTCTTGACCGCCGCCTTGCGGTAGCGCTCCAGGCTGGCGTCGTAGCGGCCGGCCTCGAAGCCCTCGTTGTTGAAGTACTTGACCGTCTCGTAGTTGAGCAGCGAATCGACCGCATGGCTCTGCGCCACCGAGTCGAGCTCGTTCATGGTCTTGCGGAACTTGGTGCGCCACTCGGTCACGGTCACGGTGAAGACGATGTAGACCACCAGCGCGGCCAGCGTGATCCAGACGAAGCCCGCGTCGAACTTGACGCCCAGGATGCTCAGCACCAGCGTCAGCTCGATGAGGGTCGGCACGATGCTGTAGAGCGACATCGAGATCAGCGAATGCACGCCGCGCGTGCCGCGCTCGATGTCGCGCGTCATGCCGCCGGTCTGGCGCTCGAGGTGGAAGCGCAGGCTCAGCGCGTGCAGGTGCTGGAACACCTCCAGCGAAATGCTGCGCGCCGCCCCCTCGGTGGCCTTGGCGAAGACCAGTTCGCGCAGCTCGTTGAAGACCGCGGTCGACAGCCGCAGCAGCCCGTAGGCGACCAGCAGGCCGAACGGCACCACCAGCAGCGCCGCCGCGCTGCCGGGCTTGATCGACATCGCGTCGACCAGGTTCTTGAGCAGCACCGGCACGCCGACGTTGGCCACCTTGGCGCCGACCATGAAGGAGAGCGCCGCCATCACGCGCCATTTGTAGCGCCACAGATAGGGGAAGAGCCGCCGCAGCGTCGCCCAGTCCGAGCGATCGCTGCGGGCGGGCGTACCCGCCGAGGTGGGGTGGGGAGAGGAAAGTGCTTCGCCGCTGCGGCGCATGGGAGACAATCGTGGCTGGGAACCTGCTCACCCCCATGCTTCGCGCACCGCGTGCGCTTCACCCACCCCCTGCAAGGGGGCGATACCAGCAGCCTGGCGAAGCCAGTTCTGCGGTATCCCTGGGTTGGCACGCCGTGCGAATCTAAAGAGCTGAGCCGATTCCGTGGTTGTTCGTTTCTATCCAGATTGTGCCTATGTCCGCCAATTCCAGCGCCAACCTCACCGCCACGCTCAAGAGCCTTCCGGCCGACATGGAGCTGGTGCTCAAGGTGATCCCGATGCCGGCCGACTGCAACGCCAACGGCGACATCTTCGGCGGCTGGGTCATGGCCCAGTGCGACCTGGCCGGCTCGGTGATTCCGGCGCGCCACGCCAAGGGCCGGATGGCGACCGTGGCGGTCAACGAGTTCATCTTCAAGCAGCCGGTGCGGCTCGGCGACATCCTGTCGTTCTACTCGAAGCTGGTGCGCATCGGGCGCACCTCGATCACGGTGACGGTCGAGGTCTTCGCCGAACGCTTCCGGGCGCAGGGCGAGTACATCAAGGTGACCGAAGCCACCTTCACCTACGTCGCGATCGACGACAACGGCCGCCCCCGCCCCATCGAAAAATAGGCTCGCCCCCAGGTTGGGCTCACTTCGTGTAGCCCGCCCACCCCCTGCCGGGGCCGCTGGTGTTGCCCCCGGAGAGGGGGTGGGCGCCCCGACACGAAGTGCGGGGCAACCTGGGGGAGATCAAAGTTTCGAGAAGTCGGGGCGGCGCTTTTCCATGAAAGCCGTGAAGGCCTCGCGCGCCGCCGGCTCGCGCAGCATGCGCCCGAAGCTCTGGCCTTCCTCGGCCATGCGCTCGAGCAGCGCCGGCTGCTGCGACTTCTTCATCAGCCGCTTGGTCTCGATCAGGGCGCTCAAGGGCTTCGCCGCCAGCTTGCGCGCCTGCGCCTGGGCGATGCCATTGGCCTCGGTCGGCGGCACCACGCGGTTGACCAGGCCCACTTCGAGCGCCGCTTCGGCCATGAAAGGTTCACCCAGCAGCAGCGCTTCGGCCGCGCGGTGGTAGCCGAACATCTGCGGCACCAGCAGGCTCGACGCGGCTTCGGGGCACAGGCCCAGGTTCACGAAGGGCATCGAGAAGGCCGCGTTGTCACCGGCATAGACGAGGTCGCAGTGGAACAGCATCGTGGTGCCGATGCCCACCGCCGGACCGCAGACCGCGGCCACGATCGGTTTCGGGAAGCTCGCGATGCCGCGCAGGAATCGGAACACCGGCGACTCCTCGGTCGATGGCGGCTGGTTGAGGAAGTCGCCGATGTCGTTGCCGGCGCTGAAGATCGTGGCGTCGCCCTGGATCAGCACCGCGCGCACGGCGCCGTCCTGCTCGGCCTGCACCAGCGCGTCGGCCAGCGCGCCGTACATCGCGCTGGTGATCGAATTCTTCTTGTCGAGTCGGTTGAAGGTCAGGGTCATCACGCCGGCTTCGGTGTGGACGAGGATGTCGCTCATGGTGGATCCTTGCTAAAAAAATGAATATCAGGCCGCCGCCGGGCCGCGGTCAAGCAAGCGCCTCGCGAACAAAATCGAGCCGGTCCTGGCCCCAGAACATCTGGTCGCCGACGAACAGGGTGGGAGCGCCGAACACGCCACGCTGCACCGCCTCCTGGGTGGTGGCCTTCAGCTGGTCCTTGACCTCCTGGTCATTGGCGAGCGCCAGCATCTGGGCGGCATCGAAGCCGGCCGCCTGCAGCACGGTCGCGACCATGGCGGGATCATTGAGGTTCTGCGGCTCGACCCACATCGCGTGGAACATCGCATCCACATAGGCGCCGAAGCGCTCGGGCTCGCGCATCTGCAGGCCGGTGGCGCCGCGCATCAGCAGCAGCGTGTTGATCGGGAAATGCGGGTTGTGCCTGAAGGGCACGCCGTAGCGCAGGGCAAAGCGCTTCAGGTCGGCGTGGAGGTAGGGCCGCTTGGCCGGGATCTCCGCCGGCGAGTGGTTGCCCGTGGCCTGGAACACGCCGCCGAGCAGCATCGGCTTCCAGACCAGCACCGCCCCGGTGTCGGCGCACAGCTGCGGCAGCTGGGTGTAGGCGAGGTAGGTGGCCGGACTGCCGAAGTCGAAATAGAAGTCGACGGATTTCGTCGTCATGCGGGTCTCCTGGTCGTTCTCTTCATTGTCGCAACACCGGCGCTCCTTCGGTCGCTCACTCTTTGAAGTAGACGATCTGGTTGCTGGTGGCCAGCAGCGCCCCCGACTCGCTCCAGAGCTGCGCGGCCTGGTCGAAGTAGCCGTTGCGGAACTGCTGCCCGGTGGCGCGGCCCAGCAGGTAGCCGGTGCCCACCTCGGCCAGCAGTGCGGCGTCGGTGTGGAAGTAGGTCGTGATCGACACCGTGCCGATCGGCACCGGCGTGGCGCGCCGCAGCCAGACCCGCGGGTAGAAGGTGTCGCTGAGCGCCATCAGCGCGGCGAAGTCCAGCGGCCGCGGTTCGGCGTCCCGTAGCCACATCCGCGTCTCGCTGGCGTCGCCGCCGCCGTCCCACACGGTCGGGATCGCACCGATGATCGGCCGCATCTCGTACTGGTGGGGCCAGGCGGCCCTTGACGGACCGAGGCTCGCGCGCTCGACTGCCGACGGCGGCGGCCCCTCGGGCATCGGCAAATCGCTGGTGCCCCAGGTCTCGCGCCGCAGCGCGGTGACCGCGGTGCCGGTGGTGGTCACGTGCGGCTTGCCGTCGGCGCCGGCCTGCGACATCTGGATCGTCCAGTGCTGGGTCGAGCGATTGGTGCGCACCGGCACCGCGAGCACCTCGAAAGCGCCCTCGCCCACCGCTGCCGCGTAGTTCACCGTGACCGCCACCGGCTCGCCGAGAAGGTCTGGATGACGCAGCACGGCCTGCAGCATCACCGCGGCGGTCGTGCCGCCGAACGGGCCGACCATGTTCCAGTAGTCCGGGCTTGTGGCACCGGTGAAGCATCCCGCCTGGATGTCGCTGTGCGCCAGGTCGAGGGCCTTGTCGAGAGGGTGTGTCTTCATGCTCGCAGTGTGCCTCCGTGGGATGGGGTCACGCAGTCGTGTGCGGGACGCTCCTGCCCGGTGCCGTCAGCGCCGCCAGCTCGTGCAGGCTGTCGGCCACCCGCGGCCACAGGCTGTGGCTGAACTGCTCCCGGAACAGGCCGAAGTGCCCGATCCGCCGCGCCTGCACGTCGGCCGGCGCGATGCGCTGCACTGCGCGCGGCGCGCCGGCGTAGAAACTCAGCAGGCTCCGCGTGCCTTCCAGCGTCATGAGTTCGTCGTCGACGAAGGACAGCGCCAGCACCGGGAAGCGCACCTGCCCATAGCTTCGCGCGGCGACCTCGCCCTCGGCGCCGAGGCTGTAGCGCGGGTTCAGGCACCAGCGCCGCCATTGCAGGATCACGCCGCGCGGCAGGTCGCCGACCTTGCGCAGCTTGCGACCCGGGAAATAGCCCCAGAGGCGCGTGGCCAGCGGCACCACGAAGAACCAGAAATAGAGAACGCTGCGCTTCAGGCGCGGCGCGTTCTCGCGCCAATAGCCGCTGCCGGCGGCGATGCTGAGCAGGCCATCGACCTGCTGCGGACGTTCGAGGAAGCCAGGCAACTGGGCGCCGAGGCTGTGGCCCAGCAGGTAGAGCGGAATGTCGCGCCCACCGGCCTTGGCCGCATCGATCACGGCCTCGTAGTCCCGTGCCCAGTCGAAGAGGTCGGCCTCGAAGCCGCGCAGCGAATCGGACGCATCGGCGGGACGGGAATCCCCGGAGCCGCGATAGTCGAAGGTCCAGACCCGCAATCCCTGTTGCGTCAGCCAGCGTGCGAACGGCTCATAGAAAGCCTGCCGCACCCCCATGGCGCCACCGATCACCACGCTGGCGCGCGGCGGCGCCTCGGGTTGGTAGACACGTACGGCGAGCAGCGTGTCCTCGCCGACCTGCAGACTTCTTCGTTCCATGCTTGTCTCCTCGTTGTTCGAAGCTGCCGGACCGCCGTCCGGCCCCAAGCGCGAGCGGCGTCAGACGCGCTCGAAGATCCCCGCCGCGCCCTGCCCCATGCCCACGCACATCGTGACCATGCCGTACTTGAGCTTGTTGCGCTGCAGCGCATGGATGACCGTGGCCGAACGGATCGCGCCGGTGGCGCCCAGCGGATGGCCCAGCGCGATCGCGCCGCCCATCGGGTTGACCTTGGCCGGATCGAGCCCCAGGGTGTTGATCACCGCCAGCGACTGCGCGGCGAAGGCTTCATTGAGTTCGAACCAGTCGATCGCGTCCTGCGTCAGGCCGGCATAGCGCAGCGCGGCCGGGATCGCCTCGATCGGACCGATGCCCATGATGTGCGGCGGCACGCCCTTGCTGGCGAAGCTCACGAAGCGCGCCAGCGGCTTCAGGTCGTACTGCTTGCAGGCCTTCTCGCTGGCGATGATCAGCGCACCCGCGCCGTCGGAGGTCTGCGAGCTGTTGCCGGCCGTGACCGAGCCGCGCGCCGCGAACACGGTGCGCAGCTTGGCCAGGCCTTCGAGCGTGGTGTCGGGGCGCGCGCCCTCGTCGAGGCTGACGACGCGGCTCCTGGCCTTCGACTCGCCGGTGGCGAGGTCGGGCGAGCGGTCGGTGACTTCGATCGGCGTGATCTCGTCGGCGAACTCGCCGGCCTGCTGGGCGGCCAGCGCCCGGCGGTGCGACTCGAGCGCGAAGGCATCTTGTGCCTCACGGCTGACCTTCCACTGCTGTGCCACCTTCTCGGCCGTGAGGCCCATGCCGTAGGCGATGCCGACGTCGCCTTCGCGCTCGAAGATCGAGGGCGACAGCGACGGCGAGTTGCCCATCATCGGCACCATGCTCATGCTCTCGACGCCGGCCGCGATCATGACCTCGGCCTCGCCGACGCGGATGCGGTCGGCCGCCATCTGCACCGCCGACAGGCCGGAGGCGCAGAAGCGATTGACGGTAATGCCGCCGATGCTGTTGGGCAGGCCGGCGAGCACGGCGCCGATGCGCGCCACGTTGAGGCCCTGCTGCGATTCGGGGATCGCGCAGCCGCAGATGATGTCCTCGATCGCCTTCGGATCGAGCCCGGGCACGGCCGCGAGCGCCGCCTTCAGCGTGGTCGCCAGCAGGTCGTCGGGACGGTAGTTGCGGAAGTAGCCGCGGTGCGACTTGCCGATCGGCGTGCGGGTGGCGGAGACGATGTAGGCATCTTGAATCTGTTTCATGAGGAGCTCCTGAAATCTCTGTTCGGGGAACACCGCGGAACCGGCTTTGCCGGGCCGCTGGTGTTGCCCCCTTGAGGGGGTGTCCGGCTACACGCAGTGAGCCGGCTCGGGGGTGGACTAATTCCTCACGGGCTTGCCGGTCGAGAGCATGCCCATGATTCGCTCTTGCGTCTTGGGATGCACGATGAGCGAGCAGAAGGCCTTGCGCTCGAGCGTCATCAAGTACTCCTCGGTCACCAGCGAGCCGGCATCGATGTCGCCGCCGGTGACCACTTCGGCGATCAGGCTCGCGATGTGGAAGTCGTGGGCGCTGATGAAGCCGCCGTCGCGCATGTTGACCAGCTGGCCCTTGATGGTCGCGGCGCCGCTGCGGCCCGCGACCTTGAACATGCGGCGCAGCGGCGGGCGCCAACCGGCGTCGGCCATGGCCTTGGCCTGCTGCAGTGCCACGTACAACAGCTCGTCCTTGTTCGGCACGACCACGTCGCTGTCGAGCAGGTAGCCGAGCTTCTTCGATTCGAGCGCGCTGGCGCCGACCTTGGCCATGGCCGCGGCGGTGAAGCCCTCGGTCAGGAAAGGCAGCAGGTCGGAGCCGGTCGATGCGGCCGCGTTCTCGGCCGCGCGGCGCGCGATGTAGGTCAGGCCGCCGGCGCCCGGGATCAGGCCCACGCCCACCTCGACCAGGCCGATGTAGCTTTCCATCGCGGCGACACGCTTCGCCGAATGCACCGCGATCTCGCAGCCGCCGCCGAGCGCCATGCCGCGCACGGCGGACACCACCGGCACGCTGGCGTAGCGGATCTTCAGCATGACCTTCTGCAGTTCTTCTTCGGCGCCTTCGACCGCGCCGATGCCCGCGACCACGAAGGCCGGCAGCATCGCCTGCAGGTCGGCACCGACCGAGAACATCTCGTCGGGCGACCAGATCACCATCGCCTTGTAGTCGCGCTCGGCCAACTCGACGCCGGCCGCCAGGGCCTCGGCGACGTCCGGGCTGATGGCGTGCATCTTCGAGTGGATGCTGGCGATCAGCACCTCGCCGTCGAGCGTCCAGAGGCGCACGTCGCCCTCGTCCTGGATCGTGGTGCCGGCCTTGTTCGCGTCAGGCGCGTCGGCGCCGAGCACGCTTTCGGGGAACAGCTGGCGCTCGTGCACCGGCAGCTTGCGGGCGGCGACGAAGCTGTTCTTCGATGCGCTCCACGAACCGGCTGGCGTATGCACGCCGCCGGCTTCGGCCACCGGGCCTTCGAACACCCACTTCGGCAGCGGCGCGCTAGCCAGCGCCTTGCCGGCATCGATGTCTTCCTGGATCCAGGTCGCGACCTGCTTCCAGCCTGCTTCCTGCCAGAGCTCGAACGGGCCCTGCTTCATGCCGAAGCCCCAGCGCATCGCGAAGTCGATGTCGCGCGCGCTCTCGGCGATGGTCGCCAGATGCACCGCGGCATAGTGGAAGCTGTCGCGCAGGATCGCCCACAGGAACTGGCCCTGCGCGCCTTCGCTCTCGCGCAGCAGCTTGAGCCGCTCGGACGCCGGCTTCTTGAGCATGCGGCCATAGACCTCGTCGGCCTTGTCGCCCGAAGGCACGTAGTCGCCCCTGGCAAGATCGAAGCGCAGGATGTCGCGCCCGGCCTTCTTGAAGAAGCCGGCCTTGGTCTTCTGGCCCAGGTTGCCGAGCTCGAGCAGCTTGGCGAGCACCGGTGGCGTCGCGAAGTTGGGGTAGAACGGATCGCTCTTCTCGTCGAGGTTGTCCTGCAGCGTCCTGACCACGTGGGCCATCGTGTCGAGGCCCACCACGTCGGCAGTGCGGAAGGTGCCCGAGCTCGCGCGGCCCAGCTTCTTGCCCGTGAGGTCGTCCACCACGTCGGGCGTGAGGCCGAACTTCTCGACTTCCTTCAAGGTCGCCAGCATGCCGGCGATGCCGACCCGGTTGGCGATGAAGTTGGGCGTGTCGTGCGCGCGCACCACGCCCTTGCCGAGCGCGCTGGTGACGAAGGTCTCGAGCTGGTCGAGCACCTCGGGTTCGGTGGTCGGCGTGTTGATCAGCTCGACCAGGAACATGTAGCGCGGCGGGTTGAAGAAGTGGATGCCGCAGAAGCGCGGCTTGAGCGCCTCGGGCAATGCTTCGCTGAGCTTGGTGATCGACAGGCCCGAGGTGTTCGAGGCCAGGATCGCGTGCTTCGCGACATGGGGCGCGATCTTCCTGTAGAGATCGAGCTTCCAGTCCATGCGCTCGGCGATCGCCTCGATCACGAGGTCGCATTCGCCGAGCTTGGCCAGGTCGTCTTCGTAGTTGGCCTGCTCGATCAGGCCTGCATCGGCCACGTCGGCCAGCGGCGCGGGCTTGAGCTTCTTGAGGTTGTCGATGGCACGCGTGACGATGCCGTTCTTCGGGCCTTCCTTGGCGGGAAGATCGAACAGCACGACCGGCACGCGCACGTTGACGAGGTGGGCCGCGATCTGCGCGCCCATCACGCCGGCGCCGAGCACGGCGACTTTCTTCACTTGGAATCTGGACATAACTTGCCTTCGAAGTTCTGATTCTGTTCGGGAAACACCGTGGAACCGGCTTTGCCGGGCCACCGGTGTTGCCCCCTTGAGGGGGAGGCTGCTACACGAAGTGAGCAGCATCGGGGGTGGGCTACGGCACACGTGCCCAGGTTTGTGTGCGCCAGAAGGGGCCGAGGTAGCCGCGCACCTCGAGCTTCTTGCCGCCGTCGATCGGCGTGAAGCTGGCGCGGTATTCCTTGCCGTTCTCGGGGTCGAGGATCTTTCCGCCTTCCCAGACCTCCTTGCCCTCGGCCTTCTTGCCGCCGCGGATGATCTCCAGCCCCGTGATCGACTTGCCTTTGCGCTCGTCGGTGCACTCCTCGCACACCGCATCGGGCTTGGCATCCTTCTTCAGCGACTTCTCGATGCGGCCGGCCAGCGCGCCGCCCGATTCGGCGATGCGGATCTCGGCCTTGGCCTCGCCGGTCTTGTCGTCGATGCTGCGCCAGACGCCCACCGGGCTCATCTGGGCCACGGCCGAGGCGGCCGAGGCCGCCAGGGCGATCGCTGCGAGCAGGGCTTTCATGGCGATCAGGCCAGCGCCGCGTCGGTGTTCATCAGCGGGGCGCTGCCGGCGCGCGCGGTGCGCATCAGCGTCGCGGTCTCGGGGAACAGCTTCGCAAAGTAGAAGCGCGCGGTCTGCAGCTTGGCGACGTAGAACGGATCGGTGTTGCCGGCCGCGATCTGGCGCAGCGCGGTGCGCGCCATCAGCGCGAACATGTAGCCGAACACGAAATGGCCGGCGACACGCAGGTAGTCCACCGCGGCGGCGCCGACTTCGTCGGGGTTCTGGAAGCCCTTGAAGCCGATCTCGGTCGTGAACTTGGTGAGCTGCTCGCCCAGCACCGCGACCGGCGTGATGAACTCGCTCATCTTCTCGTTGACGCCCTCTTCCTCGACCAGCTTGCCCACCAGCTTGCCGAACTTCTTCAAGGTGGCGCCGTTGTTGCCCAGCACCTTGCGGCCCAGCAGGTCCAGCGACTGGATGGTGTTGGTGCCTTCGTAGATCATGTTGATGCGGTTGTCGCGCACGAACTGCTCCATGCCCCATTCCTTGATGAAGCCGTGGCCGCCGAAGACCTGCATGCAGGCGTTGGTCGCGGTGTGGCCGTTGTCGGTCAGGAAGGCCTTGACGATCGGCGTCAACAGCGCGACCACCTCGCCCGCGTCCTTGCGCACCTTCTCGTCGGGATGGTTGTGCTCCTTGTCGAGCAGCAGCGTGCAGAAGATCGCCAGCGCACGGCCGCCTTCGGCGTAGGCCTTGGCGGTCATCAGCATCTTGCGCACGTCGGGGTGGACGATGATCGGGTCGGCGTCCTTGTCCTTGGCCTTCACGCCCGACAGCGAGCGCATCTGGGTGCGGTCCTTGGCATAGGCCAGCGCGTTCTGGAAGGCCACTTCGGTCAGGCCCAGCGACTGGTTGCCGACACCCAGGCGGGCCGCGTTCATCATCACGAACATCGCCGCCAGGCCCTTGTTGGGCTGGCCGACCATCGTGCCGGTCGCGCCTTCGATCACCATCTGCGCGGTGGCGTTGCCGTGGATGCCCATCTTGTGCTCGAGGCCACCGCAGTAGATCGGGTTGCGGCTGCCGAGCGAGCCATCGGCCTTGACGTTGAACTTCGGCACCACGAACAGGCTGATGCCCTTGCTGCCCTTGGGCGCGTCCGGCAGGCGGGCCAGCACCAGGTGGATGATGTTCGACGTCATGTCGTGCTCGCCGGCCGAGATGAAGATCTTGTTGCCGGTGATCTTGTAGCTGCCGTCGGCTTGCGGTTCGGCCTTGGTGCGCAAGAGGCCGAGGTCGGTGCCGCAGTGCGGCTCGGTCAGGCACATGGTGCCGGTCCATTCGCCGCTGGTGAGCTTGGGCAGGTAGGTCTTCTTCTGCGCGTCGGTGCCGTGCGCGGCCAGCGCCTCGTAGGCGCCGTGCGACAGGCCCGGGTACATGGTCCAGGCCTGGTTGGCCGAGTTGAGCATCTCGTAGACGCACTGGTTCACGGCATAGGGCAGGCCCTGGCCGCCGTAGGCCGGGTCGCAGGAGAGCGCCGCCCAACCGCCTTCGACAAACTTGGCGTAGGCATCCTTGAAGCCCTTGGGCGTCTTCACTTCGTGCGTGCTCTTGTCGAGCACGCAGCCTTCTTCATCGCCGCTGATATTGAGCGGAAAGGTCACCTCGGAGGCGAATTTGCCGCCCTCCTCGAGGATCGCGTTGATGGTGTCGGCATCGACCTCGGCGTGCTTGGGCATCGCCTTGAGTTCTTCGGTGATGTTGAGCACTTCATGCATCACGAACTGCATGTCGCGAAGAGGCGGGGTGTAGGCGGGCATCGGCGGGTCTCCGGAAAAAGAAGAAGAGAAGAGAGAGAAAACGAAAGAGGCAGGCCGCGCGCCTCAGCGCACGGTCTTGAGGCGACGCGCGGCGGCGCCCGTGGCGGGGGCAAGGTCGGTGGCGCTGCGCGCCAGGATGTTGTCGAAGCCCGCGTTGGCACGCGCCAGCGAATCGGGCGAGCGCAGGAAGCGGGCCTCGTAGTGCAGGGCCAGGATCAGTGCGTGGACCTCGAAGGCGATCTGCTTGGCGTCGGCGTCTTCGCGCAGGTGGCCCTCGGTCTGGGCCTGCAACACGGCGCGGTACATCGCGGCCAGCCAGGTATTGACCGAGTCGGCCAGGGCGTCGCGGACCGGGCCGGGCCGGTCGTCGAACTCGACCGCGCCGCTGATGTAGATGCAGCCCGAGTCGATCTCGGCCGAGGTGCGCTTCATCCAGTTGGCGAACATCGCGCGCAGCCGCGGCAGGCCGCGCGGGCTGCTCATGGCGGGGTAGAACACCTCCTGCTCGAAGCGCTGGTGGTATTCGCGCACCACCGAGATCTGCAGCTCCTCGCGCGAGCCGAAGTGGGCGAAGACGCCCGACTTGCTCATCTGCGTGACCTCGGCCAGCGCACCGATCGACAGGCCCTCGAGGCCGATCTGCGCCGCCAGGTTGAGCGCCGCGTCGATGATGACGGCCTTGGTCTGCTGGCCCTTGGCGGGCGCGCGGGAAGGCTTGGCGGAGGCGGCGGTGTCGGACATCGGGGGGCGGGAGGAATAAAACGAACGGTCGTGCTATTTTGCAGGAGATTTCCAGGTTCCCAAAGTGGAAAGACCAATAAGCCTGGAGGGTCTTTCGAATTGCGTGGAGTAGTTGCGTGGCGCGCGCTTTGGCAGTGATTTGCACTCGCTATGGCAGTGAATGGCGTTTGCTTTGGCAGTGAAGTTAGTGGACGCTTTTGCGCATCTGTTGGCAAATGGCGCTAGGCTTGGCAGCGAGTTAACTCGGGGCGACCGCGATTGGGTGTCGACCGGACCGGCTCCAGCCAGCGCACCGCAGCCGTCCCGACATCGCTCGCAGCACCGGGTCGCGCCAATAGGTCGGCCGCGAGGTCTTCGAGCTGATCTGGATCGACCGTCAAAAATCGGCCCAGAAGCGGTCGTAGCTGGCTCGCAGGCCTTGCGGGTGCGCAGGCCGTCACGCGTATGCTTCGTCGGCGCGCATGGCTCTCAGTCGTTGTGCTCTTAGCGCTCCACGTGCACGTACGGCCGCCGCTTATCTTGTCCGCTAGGCGCTTCCAGCAGGAGTCAACCTTGGGCATCCGCAGAAAAATCATTGCCGGTCTACTTTTCCTGCTTGCTGCACTTCTTGTGATTCACGTGGGATCACGCTTTTACTTTCAGCATGCAAATCCGACCTCGACAAAGCTTATTCGAGGAAAACTCAGTTCACCAGAAATTTTGGGGCGATTCAAGGTTGAGGAAGCTAAAAAAGCCGGCTATTCCGAAGACGAAATAGTGAAGTTTTTGGCGGATGATAATGCGGCATCAACGGAGCAATCGTTGCAAGCACTGTTCCTGGTCGAAGCAACTCTCTTTGCCGTAGCAATGCTTGTCGGTCTTGGTGTTGTCATCTTGAATCCAAACTCAAACAGGTCCGCTCAGTGAGTCCACAAGCGTCGAGCCAGTCATTCGAGCCGGCAGCCCTCGGCGAGCCTCGGTCTGCGGATCAACTTCGACTTTAGAGGACTCAATGGCCGAGACCCTAGCACTCGTATCGGCCATTACGGCTCTATGCGCCGTGTTACTGGGACCACTTGTTTCCCTGTGGGCTGCGCTCAAGCAAAGCCGCGTCACCGTCCTTTCAGGCAATCGCCAAGCTTGGATCAACACGCTTCGTGACCTGATCGCAGAATACATCGCCATCGTCGCAGTAGTTCACGCAGGCGACTGGGCCCAGAAATCAGAGGAGGAATTTGATCAAAAGCTTGAACGCCTTACGCTTATACGAACCAAGATCACGCTGATGATCAATCCAAATGAAGAAGACCACGAGCGGCTCGTGAAACTGCTCCAGGCTATCAGTCAAACGCTTGGCGGCAGGGCTGCCGGAGGCGAGAAAAGAGACATGAAAAAGGCCGCAGAGCTACATAACGAACTTTGTCCCCTAGCACAAGCAATACTGAAGCGCGAATGGGAACGCGTGAAACAAACCCGGTGAGCCCTCTAACCCGTAGCTGGCGCGGACCGCCCACCAGCGTCGCGCCACATCAAGGGCCAGGGCTGGCCTGCCGCACTTCACGACTGTGGCGACCCGCGCGCTTTGGCAGTGATTCCCACGCGCTATGGCAGTAAAACCCGCTGACTTTGGCAGTGAAGTTAGTGGGCGCCTCCGTTTCCGTCGCCCCCCCGCACGCGGGCGCGGCAAGTTAACTGTTCCGCCCCTGCCCAGGGACTACAAGACACGGATCGGTGCCGGCAAGTTGAGGCTACAGTCGGCCAAGCGCCGCAACCGGCCAAGAGCGGAAGGATCGTAGCTTGATTGCTACGATCCAAATGTTGGCTACAAATATGTCTTTCGGCACGTTGCGGTCTACATTGCTTTGGCCGTCAAGAGAAACTAAGTTGCACTTTTCATGAGCAAATCAAGCGTTGTCTTCACTGCGTGTCGCACCTGTGATCGTGATACCAATCAGGATGTTCTAGCAGATCACGTCGAAAGTGAATTTGAGTACCGAATGGATACCCACTATCAGATCGTTGAGTGTCGAGGATGCAACACGAAGAGCTTTCGCAGGCTCGTTCGCTGGTTCGAAGAGGCCTATCGAACAGACGAGGACGAGTGGCAAGTTCCCGAGGACGTAACTATCTACCCTCCTGTGTTGAAGGGTCACAAAGCCGTCCGTGATATCGGTCGGATTCCTAGCATAGTTGGGGACATTTACCGACAGTCCCTGGAGGCGATCAAGGCACAGTCAAACGTCTTGGCCGGCATTGGACTCCGCGCAACGATCGAAGCCATCTGCAACGAGCGAAATGTCACTGGGAGGTCGCTTGAACAGCGAATAGATAAGTTGGCCAAAGCCGGTCTCGTGTCTTCCAACGATGCTGACCGATTGCACGCCATTCGTTTCCTTGGAAACGATGCGGCTCATGAGATTCAGGCCTCGGACACAAGGAGTCTTTTGATTGCGCTGAGAATCATCGAGAACCTGATCGTAGGCCTCTACATCTTGGACAACGACGCAAACGGTACCTTAGAAACATTGATTAAGACTTATGCCGAGTTTGAAACTTTGCTGAACAGCAAGATCGCATCGGCCACGAAAGGGGATGAACTTCCTCTAGGGCGCATCCTGGGGCGAGATGCCCGCCGCTTTCACGGCTATCTAAAGTCTCACGAGATTCAACTAATTTCGAACATCACTTCTGGCGCCTACTCTGCGCTAGCGATTGGAAAGCTGGACTCATATGCAGGCTCAAAAGAGAAGTTCCAGCATTTCATCATCTCATAGCTTGCAGGTGCCGCATTCTCAATTTGTGTGGATGCCGCAATGGGCCCATTGCAGGCGTCGGGCACGATTGCATTGCGGGCATAAGTCACGCCTGTTTCAGAACAATCCAGCGGGTTCTGCCTGTCGATCCCAGCTGTAGATGATCAGCTCCTGCCGCTCGGCCCGGTTCTGGCCGCCACCGACCGTGTAGTCGATCGCAAGGCTCTCCATCCCGAACCCCTCGAAGCACCGCCTGATGTCCGGGTGGTCGTTGAGGCTGACGATCGCCTTGCCCTTGAGCTGGCGCAATTTGACCGCCATCAGCTCGTACTGCTCCCACGCGAAGGGAACGCCGTAGCCCTCGGTCTCCCAGTACGGCGGGTCCATGTAGAACAGCGTGTGAGGCCGGTCGTAGCGGTCCAGGCAGGCGGCCCAGTCGAGCTGTTCGATGTAGGCGCTCGCCATACGCAGATGGGCTGCAGAGAGGTTTTCTTCGATGCGCAGCAGATTGATCGCCGGGGCCGTGGTCGCGGTGCCCCAGGTCTGCCCTTCCACCCGGCCACCGAAGGCCTGCTGCTGCAGGTAGAAGAACCTCGCTGCCCGCTGAACGTCGGTCAGCACCTCGGGCGGCGTGGCCTGGGTCCACTTGAAGATCTGCCGGCTCGACAGCGCGTACTTGAACTGCCGAACGAACTCTTCGAGGTGGTGCTTGACGACGCGGTAGAGGTTGACCAGGTCGCCGTTGACATCGTTGATGACCTCGACCTCTGCGGGGTGGCGCAGGAAGTACAGCGCGGCGCCCCCGGCGAACACCTCGACGTAGCAGGTGTGCGGCGGGAAACGGTTGATCAGCAGATCAGCCAGGCGGCGCTTGCCTCCTAGCCAGGGAATGATCGGAGCGGTTCTCATGAGACGTTCTTTCGAGTGAAAGGCGCTCATGGCGCGCGGGGGTGGGGCTCTCGGCTCTCCAGTGGTTTAAGGTCCCGCAGCGCGGGCACTTGATCTCGATTCGGGTTGCTTCGGCCATCGCGAGCTTGCGCGCGCAGTGGCCGCATCTGATTTCTTGCATTCGGCACCGCCTATGATCTGCCCCGCCTGTACAGGTGGCAGGGTCTTGGCTGATGCCGTGGTCACTCACGGCGGAGGCGTTTGCCCAAGGTGTTCCCGCACCGAAGGCATTCGCCCTGTCCTTTTCTTTCTCTACGCTCGCGCGGCCTCCAGCTGCGCGCGCAGTTCGGCGATCAGGCCCGCCTGCTGGGCATTGGTCGCGCCGGCCGCCGTCAGTGCCTGCTGCAGCTCGGCGGCCACCGCAACCTGTCGCTGCAGGTCTTCGCCGGCCTTGGCGAGCTTGGTGTCCAAGTCCTGCGCCCGCTCGCCTTGCACCCTCAGCGCCTCCTGCGCGGTCGCGAGCTGGTGCCTCGTCGCGTCGAGTTCGGCGAGAGCCGCGACCGTGGCCTGGCCGAGGACCGCTTCGAGCGCCGCACCCTCGACCGGCTCAGGCGCCAACTCGTTGGCCATGATCACCACGCCGTCGCGCAGCACCTCATTGATGAGCTTGTGATGCGAGCCGATGGTGCCGTCCGCGTTGTGACGGATGAGGGTCTCGTAGGGGCGGGTGCGTTCTGCAATTGCCATGTGTTTCTCCAAGGGGATGAGGGTCAGCTGACCATCGTGGTGGTGTTGAGGATCTTCCAAGCGGTGCCGTCGCTGCGGCAGGTCTTCACGCCGCCCGTGGCGTTCGTCACGTCGATCAGGTAGCCGTTGTAGGTGGCCGCGCTCGGCAGCGTCGTGAGCGTGTACTGGCCGTGCTTGGCCGGGCCCGATGACTGGACTGCGCCAACGGTGCGGAGCTTGTCGACGCCGTTGGGCACGTTGTTGCCGATGACCACGTCGCCAGCGAAATAGTTGGGAGCTTGGCCGTGGGCGTAGAAGTTCCAGCGCGAACAGCCCTCGATATTGCCCATCGATCCATAGAACGCATAGGCCGTGTTGACGCCCGGAGTATCGATGTACTGCGCATAGTGACCGTAGTAGACCGACACCTTTGCGTTGGGCTGCAGGAGCGGCTGGTAGGCTCCAAACTGGACGAGCGTGTTCATCGTTTGGTCAGTCGCACCATCGCCGACCGTCGGCTGCGCATGAAACATGTAGCCAACCAACATCGAGGAAGGTATCCGCATCACGACGCTGGCACCATGGACGGACGTCGCAGTCCCATCGAACGTTTTGGCCGCATCGCCGATGGTCAAAATCTTGTGGGTCGCGATCGCGGCGCCTGGCGGCAGAGCCGTCGCGCCGTTCACCTCCGACAGTCTGGGCTGCTCTACCCAGGGCCCCCACGTCCCGCTGTATCTGCGCCGCAAAAAACAGCGCCCCGCCTGCGTCCCGTTGTTAACGTTGAACGCTCGCTGCAGCATTCCGCCCGACTGAATCGATGAGCCGACCACCGAGATGATCCAGTAGGCGGACGCGCTGACGCTCCCGCCCGCAAGCACCGGCAGATGCGCCGCCGCTGCCTTGTCGTCCCCGACGTACAAGGAGTAAAGGCCATTGGTCAGCACCGTGTCCCAGTCCGTCGTTGACGGGTTGGTCACGTGGCCGATCTTTCCGTCGATCGCCGCCTGCTGCGCCGTGCTGACCGGCTTCGCCGAGTCGGCCGTGTTGTCGGCCTTGTCGAGCCCGACGTGGGCCTTCGTGACGCCGCCGATCGCCCCTGTCGAGCTGACCGTCAGCCGATCGACGCCACCCGTCACCAGCGCCAGCGCATTGGCCCCGGTGCGCCGCAGCCCCGTGTCGGGATCGGCCACGAACGAGACGCCTGGCGCCGCGACCGTGCCATCCTGGAACTTGCCGGCCCCAGAGGCAGCCGAGGCCGCCTTGATGTCGGCGTAGGTGTTGATCAGATTTGCGGCCTGGGCGGCCAGGTCGCGGAGGTAGCTCTGCGTGGGCAGGATCGCGTAGGCCTGCCCGGCTGCCGTGGCACCCAGGTACGCGGGCGCGATCTTGAGGCTCGTGTCGGAGTTGCGCGCCAGGATCTCGTACACGCGTGCATCCGGGCCCAGGAAGCTCTCGCCCACCTCGGTGTTGTCGACCCAGCTCGTGCCGGTGCCGGTGACTGCGTCCTTGCCGTTCGTGACGGCCACCGTGCCTGTGCGATACCAGCTCATTGCGCACCTCCTTCGATCACAGGCGTCGAGCCGGCCAGCACGTTGCCCTCGATGCTGGCCGCCAGCAGCGCCTGGTAGATCCACTGCACCGGGTCGCCCACGGGCGCCGTGGGCACCTGCACCGACACGTGGCTCACGTTGCGCTTGCCGGCCGTGAAGTGATCGCGCGAGATCCAGCTCGCCAAGGTGGCGGCGGTGGTCTTGGCGATCACGTCGACCTGGTACACGTGCACCACGTGATAGGCCAGCGTCGCCCCCGTGCCTTCGTCTTCGATGGGCTTCTCCAAGCCGATGATGTTGTTCAAGGGAAATCTCCTTCAGGTTTGATGCCTACGCGGTCCAGGTGACGGCCTGGATTGTCGGCGCCGGTTGAACTTTGACCCACCCTGCCGTTTGAACTTTGACCCGGGGATGGAAGCCGGCATCGTGGATGCCGACTGTGCATAACTCTAGCGTCTTGCCTCCTTTCTTGCTTCTCTTTTGATGCCCCGGCCGCTCGATCGAAGAAGGCGCGAAGGGCGAAGCCCGTAGCGCCTTGTCCCTTCGTGCGGTTGATCAGGCGAGGTCTGCGGGCGGCGCGTTGGCCTCTTTGCGCTCCTGCTCGCGCGGCGCGTTGGCCTCTTTGCGCTCCTGCTCGC
>NZ_JBFUHO010000080.1:0-30620 GCF_056402355.1 Variovorax sp. P4_B11 | reverse complement strand
GCGTCATGTGCACGCGGCTCAGCTTGTTCTGGGCTTCGACCACCTTGCCCTCGTAGAGCACGGCATACAGCACCTCGGCCACGAAGTCCGGGCCGTTGCGCATGCGCTGGTAGGCGGCCATCTGCGCGCGGTAAGCCGGGCTCGACGGGTCGAAGCTGTCCCGGCCGGCGACCTGGCTCATGCCGGACCGGATCCAGAGCGTCGTGTCGGCGGCAACTTCGGCCCGGCTCATCGCACCCGGCGCCATGTCGGCGGGGCCGACGCGAAGCTCCGGCGGTGCGCTCGCCATCGACCGGCTGGCCGACAAGTCGGCGGTCACGGCCGAACGGCTCTGGGCGCTGCCCGTAGTGGCGATCGGCGCGCCGACCCACAGCTCGGCCGGGACCGTCTGGGCAAAGGCGGTGGCGCCGGCCAGGGCGAAGGCGCAGACACCGAGAAGTTGCTTCGCATTCATGATGAAATCTCCCGAAGGCTTGATGATGTGCGGCCACGGACATCGCGGCCATCACAGGGCGCGACTGTGGCGCTTCGGAGCCTTCCCGGCTGTGCGTTTTCGCACGGCTTTTTTCGATCCGTTCGACATGTGCGCAGAGGTCTGCCATGGGGTTCCAACGTTCCAGCCTCGGCCTGCAGCACATTGCGCTGCTGCAGGGACTCCCGGCCGATCGGCTCGACCAGCTGGCGCAGCGCTGCCAGTGGAAGAGCCTGCCGGCCGGCTCGCCGGTGCTGTTGCGTTCGGAGCGCAAGAGCGAGGTCTATTTCCTGGTCTCGGGCGCCCTGCGGGTGACCTCCTATGCGGCCAACGGCCGGCAGGTCACCTTCCGCGATCCGCAGGAGGGGGAGCATTTCGGCGACATCGCGGCGATCGACGGCCAGCCCCGATCGGCCGATGTCGTCACGCTCAGGCCCAGCGTGGTTGCCAGCCTGGACCGTGGCGCCTTTCTCGATTTGCTGCGCAATGAGCCGGTGGTCGCCGAGCGCGTGATGCGCGGGCTGGCGGCGCTGGTGCGTCAGCTGTCCGAGCGGGTCATCGACCTGAGCACGCTCGGGGTGCAGAACCGCGTGCACGCCGAGTTGCTGCGGCTGGCGCGGGGGGCCGGCGTGGCCGGCAACCGGTCGCGGCTGGAGCCGGTGCCGACCCATGCCGAACTGGCCAGCCGCATCAGCACCAACCGCGAGCAGGTGACGCGCGAGCTCAATGCGCTGCGCCGCGACGGGCTGCTGGTGAAGGAAGGAAAGGCGCTGGTGGTGACCGATGTGGCCCGGCTGACGGCGCTGGTGGGCGAGGTGCGGGGCTTCGACTGAATCGCGCCGCCGGCGCTCAGTCCCTGGATCGCCAGGCCGGCAGCTTCCGGCCGCGGTCAGTTGTGCGTGTGGCCGTGCGATTCTGTCGCAGCGCCGGCCGGTGCGCCGACCGGGACGTCGACCTGGAGCGAGCTCTTGACGCCCTTGGCGTCCTCGAAGCGCAAGGTGAGCGGGATGCTGCCGCCCTTGGCGATCGGCTGCTTCAGGTCCATCAGCATCACGTGCTGGCCGCTGGGCTTGAGCTCGACGGTCTGCCGCGGCGGCAGTTCGAGTCCACCGGTGAGCTCGCGCATCCTCATGGTGTCGCCTTCCATCTTCATCTCGTGCAGCTCGGCCACGCCGGCCGCCGGCGTCGAGGCGCCGACCAGCCGTGCGCCCGAGGGCGCCGTGAGCTTCATGAAGGCGCCGGTGCCGCTCTGGCCCGGCACGGTCTGGCGCACCCAGGCGTCGCGCACCTCGACCGCGGCGACGCCCGGCGGCAGCACGTCGAGGCGGGCTGCGGGAAAGGCCAGCTTGGCGCTCGAGCCGGCGACCGGCAGCTGGGCCCAGTCGGCGCTGCCGACATCGCAGCTCTGCAGCACCTTGAAGTAGAGCGGGCCGGGCTTGTCGGTCAGCTTGCCGCGGACGATGAACTCGGCCTGCTCGGTGGCAGGCAGGGCGGCCTGCGCGGAGTCGGCCCTCCAGGACACCTCGCGCGGTGCGATGGCGAGCGTCCAGCCTCTGCGCGGCTGCGCCTGGACCAGCGTGAAGCCCTCGGGCAACTGGACACGGAGCGCGGTGGTGGCCTTGGCCTCGGTGCAGGCATGGCCGACGCGGAAGGCGGCGTCGTACGCGCTCCCGGCCGCGGCGCCGCCGGCGGGCAGGGTCACGTGGGCCAGGGCGGCGGTGCTGCAGAGCGCGGCGCAGGCGGCGAGCGAACGGATGTGGCGGGCGGTGGTCATCAGGATCTCCTTGGATCGGGGTTCAAAGGTCCCAGCGCAGTTCGGCCGTGTACGTGCGCTGCGGGTAGGGGTGGAAGTTCCAGTACTGGTAGTTGTTGGCATTGTCGATACCGAAGGCGGCCGACCATTGCCTGGCGATCTGGTAGCGCACGCGCAGGTCGACGGTGAAGTACTTGCTGACCCCGGTGTAGGCGAAGCCGTTGACGTCGCTGTTGTCGAGCGTGGAATATTGCTTGCCGCTGTAACGCGCGGCCACCGTGAAGGCCCAGCGCGCGTCGGGCTTGTACGTTGCGAAGACGGTCGACCGCCAGCGAGGCACGCGCGGTTGCCACTTGCCGACGCTGGCCGGGTTGCCCGGGTTCTCGACGGTCTTGGAGTCGGCGAAGGTCAGGCTGCCGCCGAGGTCGAGCCCGCGCATGAGCACATCCTCCCCGGTGTAGGCCAGTTCGAAGCCGGTCGTCCGGACCTTCGCGATGTTCTGCGCGCGCGAGACGGTGGTCGAGCCGGGAATGAGCTGGCTGAAGATCGCGTCGTCCGTGGTTTCGTGGAACAGGGTGGCGCGGGCCAGGCCATTGCCAAGGTCCTTTTCGGCCGAGAGCTCGCTGGTCCAGGATTTCTCGGGCTTCAGGAATGGATCATTGATGAACGACAGCGCACCGCCCGTCGTGGCGCCGTACAGCTCGCCCACGGTCGGGAAACGCACCGCGCGCCCCAGCGACCCCTTGAGCACCGTGTCATCGCTCAGCTGGTAGGCCAGCGCCGCCTTGGGCGACACGTCGGACTGGCTGCGCGGCGCGTACGCAATGGCACTGGTTGCGACTTGAGTGAAGCCGTTGTCGGCCTTCCAGTCCTCGTAGCGCAGGCCGAGCACGGCCTTCCATTTCGGCGCGAAGGACCAGGCGTCCTGAACCCATGCGTCATAGATCTGGCTGTCGCCGCCGACGTTGCTCACCAGTGTCGTGGGCGGGCCATCCAGCCAGTTGCCGAAGACGTTGCGCTTCAGGATCCCCAACTCGTAGGCGGCGCGCCCGACGCCGAAGTCCAGGATGTGCGCGCCGCCCACCCCCTGCGGGCGCCAGGTGCCGCGGGCCGCGAGCGTGTTCCAGCCGGTGCCGCCCTGGTCCTGCAGCGTGCCGGCGCCACCGAAGGCCGCCTGCGGCAGCGCGATGGTCGGCTGGCGCTGCTGGTCGGTCGAATAGTCATACAGGCTCGCGGCCACCTCCCAGTCCCACTCGCCCTGGGTATTGCTCTTGACCGACAGGCCGTGCATGACGTGCGTCTGCTGATCGTTGGTGATCGGAAAGGCCGTCGGCGCGAGCGTGAAGCTGCGCCCGAGGATGTTGATGGCACCCGTGTACACCGGCATCCCTGCGGCGTTGCTCAGGTAGGTCTCGGGCCGGCCCTCGGCGCTGTTCTGCCACCAGCCGAGCGTGTAGGTGGCGCGCACCGTGGGCGAGAAGTCGTAGGCCAGCTTGAGCTTGGCGTGGTCCTGGATGGTGTGGTACTGGGTGCCGGTGCCCAGGATGTACCAGGGCGTGTTGGTGGTGTTGAGCCCCGGCACGAAGCCCACCACCGGCGTGCCCGCGCGCCCGGGCGTGCCCGAGGCCACGGTGGCGGTGGTGAAGGTCAGCGGCTGGCCCTGGCTGTCGGTGCGGTTGACGTCGATCCACCACGACCAGTCGCCGCTCCTGCTGCCTATCGAGGCGCTGGTCTGCCAGCTGTTGAAGGTCTGGTGGGTGTTGTACAGGTCGAAGGGCTGGGAGGCGAAACCGGCCTTCACGTGCGCCTCGAGCTGGGTGGGCATGCGCGTCACGTAGTCGACCACCGCGCCGGCCGAGTTGCCCGGGTAGGCGGCCGAGAAGGGGCCGTACATCACGTCGACGCGCTCGATCTCCTCGGGCGTCACCAGGCCCCAGCGTGGCGCGTAGTTGCTGCCGTTGGCGATGCCGTTGCCGAGGTAGTTCGACAGCAGGATGCCGTCGGCGTAGACCGCGGAACGGGCGCTGTTGCCGGTGCCCGAGGCGCGGGTGGAAAGGATGGCGTGGTTGTAGTCGCCGATGTAGCGCTTGCGCACCAGCAGGCTGGGCAGGTACTTGAGCGCGTCCTCGCTGTCGGTGGCGTTGATGCGGGTCTCGATCTCCTCGCGCGTCACCCCTTCAATGGTGGTCGGAATCTGGGTCGGCAGCGAGCTCGGCTGGCCGCCGGTCACGGTGACGACGCCGAGCGAGCGCGTGCGCTCGGGGACCTCGTCGGCCGGGCGCGAACGCGGCGCGTCCTGTGCCAGGGCGGGCAGGGCCCACAAGGGAAATGCAGCGCTCAGCGCGAGCGACAGCACGGTCTTGTTCATGGGAAGAAAACTCCTCGGCATCCCTCGGGTGCCGATGCATTGCTGGAAAAGCGCAGCGAAGCACCCGCCAGGGCGCCTCGTGCATCAGGTCTGAAGCAAGCTCAGGAGAGTGGGGGGCCGCGCGCCGGCAGCGGCGACGCGGTGGCCGCGGCGATACGCGCGGCCGGGATCGGCTGGACCGCATGGCCCAGGGGCTGGGCTGTCGGCAACTCGGCCAGCGGCAGGGCCGGCGGCGGTGCGCCGGTCGGCAGGCACAGCGGGCAGTCCAGGTGGCCGGCAGCGGGCGCCTGCGCGCCGTCGTCGGTCAACACCACCAGCATGGAGGCGCCGGCGGCCGAGCAGACGATTTCCATCGGCTTGGGCTGTACCAGCGGCGACGCCACCGCAGCGCCGAGCGACAGCGCGAACCACGCCAGCACGAAGCTGGCGAGAAGGCGGGCGCGGCGAAGGGCGGGCATGGGGCGATTATGCGGGTTCTCAGCGCGACGGCGGCTCGACCGGCACCACGGTGGTCGAGCGCTGCGAGCGCACGGATTCGGTCGCGCCCGGCACCGGCTCGCCGGCTGGCGTGACCACCGTGGCACGGCGGTCGGGCGTGCGCGTGGTGACGTTGGCCGGCGGGCCGCCGCGCGCGCGGTCCAGCGCGGCACCGGCATCGCGCACGCAGGCGTCGCGCTCGGGTGCGGGCAGCTTGCCGCTGTTGCAGACCGCGAGCTGCCGCTGATAGCGCTCCTGGGCCTGCTGCAGATCGGTCGGCGTCTGGGCGGCGGCGCCGAGCGCGACGGCCAGCAGTGCACCGCACATCGCGGCACGGAAAACAGGTCGAGTCATGGTGTGGCTCCGTCGGTGGACGGAAGAGAGTCTATCCCGCGCCGTGAACCGCGTCCGGCTTCGGCTCGGGCGTCGCCGGCTTGCCGCGCAGGCGACGCACGCTGCGCCGGATCCAGCCCTCGACGTCGTCGACATAGGTGAACACCGCCGGCACCACCAGCAGGCTCAGCACGGTGGAGGTGATCAGCCCGCCGATCACCGCCATCGCCATCGGCGAGCGGAAGCTGGAGTCGGCGCTGCCGAGCCCGACCGCGATCGGCAGCATGCCGGCGCCCATCGCCAGCGTGGTCATGATGATCGGCCGGGCGCGCTTGTGGCAGGCGTCGCGCAGCGCGTCCCAGCGCGAGAGGCCGTGCTCGCGGCGGGCGACTATCGCGTATTCCACCAGCAGGATCGAGTTCTTGGTCGCGATGCCCATCAGCATGATGAGCCCGATCAGCGAGGGCATCGACAGCGCCTTCTGGCCGATCAGCAGGCCGACGAAGGCGCCGCCCAGCGCGAGCGGCAGCGCGCACAGGATCGTGATCGGATGCAGGAAGTCCTTGAACAGCAGCACCAGCACGATGTAGATGCACAGCACGCCGGTCAGCATCGCGAGGCCGAAGCTCGCGAACAGCTCGGTCATGACCTCGGCGTCGCCGACCTCGGCCACGCGCACGCCGGGCGGCAGGCTGCGGATCGAGGGCAGCTTCATGGCCGCCTCCTTGGCGTCGCCGAGGCCGACGCCTGACAGTTCGATCTCGAAGTTGACGTTGCGTGTGCGGTCGTAGCGGTCGATCACGGCCGGGCCGCCCTCGACCGTGAGCGCCGCTACCTGGCCCAGCATCACCGGGCCGCGCGCACCGGGGACTGCGAGCCGCTCCAGCAGGGCGAGGTTCTGGCGCGCCGAATCCTCCAGCTTGACCACGATCGGCACCTGCCGCTGCGCCAGGTTGAGCTTGGGCAGGTTCTGGTCGTAGTCGCCGAGGGTGGCGACGCGCAGCGTCTCGGCGATGGCCGAACTGGTCACGCCGAGGTCGGCGGCGCGCGCGAAGTCGGGCCGCACCGCGATCTCGGGCCGGATCAGGCTGGCGGTCGAGGTGATGTTGCCGAGGCCGGGAATCGTGCGCAGGTCGCGCTCGACCGCGCGGGCCGCGGTGGTCAGCGCGGCCGCGTCGTCGCCGCTCAGCGCCAGGATGTACTTCTCGCCCGAGCCGCCGAGGCCGACCGTGCTGCGCACGCCGGGCAGCGTTTCGAGCGCGGCCCGGATCCGGTTCTCGATCACCTGCTTGCGCGGCCGGTCGCCGCGCGGGTCGAGCTGGATCGTGAGGGTCGCCTTGCGTGTTTCGGGCGTGCCGAAGTTGGCGAAGGGGTCGCCGCCCGCGCTGCCGCCGCCGACCGTGGTGTAGACGCTGCGCACATGGTCGATCGCCATCACGCGGGTGCGCGTTTCCTCGGCCGCCGCGGTGGTCTGGGCCAGCGTGGCGCCGGGCGCCAGCGACAGGTAGACCTGGGTCTGCGAGTTGTCGTCGGGCGGAATGAAGCCGGTCTTGAGCAGCGGGATCATGGCCACCGAACCGAAGAAGAACAGGGTGGCCAGCACCATGGTCGAGAAGCGGTGCTTGAGGCACCATTCGGCCATTCGCATGTAGATCGCGAGCCAGCGCGGCTCCTTGCCGGCGCCGACGATCGGCTTCAGGATGTACGCCGCCATCATCGGCGTCAGCATCCGCGCCACCACCAGCGAGGCGAACACCGCGAGCGACGCGGTCCAGCCGAACTGCTTGAAGAACTTGCCGGCCACGCCGCTCATGAAGGCGGTCGGCAGGAACACCGCGATCAGGGTGAAGGTGGTGGCGATCACCGCCAGTCCGATCTCGTCGGCCGCTTCCATCGCGGCCTGGTAGGGCGACTTGCCCATGCGCAGGTGGCGCACGATGTTCTCGACCTCCACGATCGCGTCGTCGACCAGGATCCCGACCACCAGCGACAGCGCCAGCAGCGAGACCACGTTGATCGAGAAGCCCAGCAGGTACATGCCCACGAAGGCCGGGATCACCGACATCGGCAGCGCCACCGCCGAGACGAAGGTGGCGCGCCAGTCGCGCAGGAACAGCCAGACCACGATCACGGCCAGGATCGCACCCTCGTAGAGCAGGTGCAGCGAGCCTTCGTATTCCTCCTCGACCGGGGCGACGAAGTTGAAGGCCTCCGTGAGCTGGATGTCGGGGCGCTGGGCGCGCATCTCGGCCAGCGCCTTCTGGATCGCGGCGCCGACCTCGACCTCGCTGGCGCCGCGGCTGCGCGCCACCTCGAAGCCGACCACCGGCCGGCCGTCGAGCAGCGCAGAGGCGCGCGGCTCGGCGATGGTGTCGCTGATGCGGGCCACCTCGTCGAGCCGGATGCGGCGGCCGTCGGGCAGCGCGATCTGCATCTCGGCCAGCTGGTCGGCCGACTGCACCGTGGCCAGCGTGCGCACCGGCTGCTCGCTGCCGCCGACGTCGGTGCGGCCGCCCGCGCTCTCGGTCTGCACCAGCCTCAGCTGGCGCGAGATGTCGGCCGCGGTGGCGCCCAGCGCCTGCAGCTTGGCCGGATCGAGGTCGACATGCACCTGGCGCGTGACACCGCCGACGCGGTTCACCGCGCCCACGCCGGGCAGCGCCAGCAGCTTCTTGGTGATGTCGTTGTCGACGAACCACGAGAGCGCCTCGTCGTCCATCTTCGAGGACGCGATCGTGAAGGCCAGCACCGGCTGGGCCGCGAAGTCGAGCTTGGTGACCACCGGGTCGCGGACATCGGCCGGCAGGTCGGCGCGCACCCGCTGCACCGCGGAGCGCACGTCGTCGACCGCCTCCTGCACCGGCTTCTCGAGCCGGAACTCGATGATCAGCGTGGCGGCGCCGTCCTGCACCTTGGTCGTGATGTGCTTGAGGCCCTGGATGGTGGCGATCGCGTTCTCGAGCTTGCGCGCGACGTCGTTCTCGAGCTGCGAGGGCGACGCGCCCGGCAGCGCGGCCGACACCGTGACGGTCGGCAGGTCGATGTCGGGGAAGTTCTGCACCTTCATCGCGTTGAAGGACAGCAGACCCGCGAAGCTCAGCAGCACGAACAGCATCACTGCCGGGATCGGGTTGCGGATGGACCAGGCCGAGACGTTCATGGGCGCTGCTCCTTACTTCACGGCTTCGACGGCGGGCTTGGCGGCCGCGGGCGCATCGACCACCCGCACCAGATCGCCATCGTTCAGGAAGCCGGCGCCCTGGACCACCACGCGCGCATCGGCCGGCAGCGCCGTCGTGATCTCGACCCGGTCGCCGACCCGGCGGCCGGTCTCGACCTTGAGCTGCGCGACCCGGTGGTCGGGCTGCAGCAGCAGCAGGTAGTTGAAGCCGTCGCGCGGCACCACCGAGGCCTGCGGCACCGTGAGCGCGCTGGTGTGGCCGAGCTGGAAGTCGCCGCGCGCGAACATGCCGGCCTTGAGGCCGGTGTTCTGCAGCGCGTTCGGAATGTCGACATAGACCAGCGCCGCCCGTGTCTGCGGATCGACTGTCGGCGCCACGCTGCGCACCTTGCCGCTGACCTGGGCGCCGCCGGCGCTGGTGATCACCGCGGGCGTGCCGGCCGCGATGCGGCCGAGTTCCGACGAGGTGACCTCGGCCCGCCACTCGAGCCGGCCCTGGCGGACCATGCGGAACAGCTCGCTGCCGGCATTGACGACGCTGCCGACGGTGGCGGTGCGGGCGGAGATCACGCCGTCGTCGGGCGCCAGCACCTGCGTGTTGCGGCCGCGCACCTGTTGCGCGGCCAGCACCGCCTCGGCCGCCTCGACCCGCGCCTTGGCGGTCTGCTCGGCGGTCTGGTACTGGTTGATCTGCTGCTGGCTCATCGCGCCGGTGGCCTGCAGCGTGCGGGCCCGCGCGGCGGTGCCGGTGGCATCGGCGGCGGTGGCGCGGGCCTCGGCCAGGGAGGCCCTGGCCTGCGCCACGTCGGCCTGCACCGACTCGGCCGAGAAGGTGGCCAGCACCTGGCCCTTCTTCACCATGTCGCCGACGTTGACTCTCACCTCGGCCAGCTTGAGGCCGTTCGATTCGGAGCCGATGCTGGCCTCCTGCCAGGCGGCGACATTGCCGTTGGCGGCCAGCGTGACGCTGAGTTCGCTGGTTTCGGGCTTGGCGACCGTGACGGTCAGCGAGGGGCGGGCGGCGGCTTCGGGCTTCTTCTCGGGCGCGGCGGCCGACGTGGGCCGCAGCAGCCAGAAGGCGCCGGCGACCAGGACCAGCACGGCGGCCAGCAGGACGAGGAGGGTGGAACGCTTCATTCTTTTCATGGCGACGGGCGAACGGAAGAGGTCGAAGTGGCGACGGATTCGGGCCGCATCCAGCCGCCGCCCATGGCGCGGTAGAGCGAGACCCAGGCTTCGGCGCGTTCGCGTTGCAGCGCGACGCGGGCGGTCTGCGAGACGAACAGCGTGCGCCTCGCATCCTCGAGGTCGAACAGGCTCGCCAGGCCGGTGGTGTAGCGGGCCTGGGTGGCGTCGAAGGAGGTCTGGTAGTTGCGCACCGCGGTGTCGGCGTCGGCCGCGCGGTCGTTGGTGCTCTGCAGGTTGATCAGTGCCTGTTCGACTTCGCTGACTGCCCGCCGCACGTTGGCGCGGTAGAGCGACACGGATTCGTCGTAGCGGCCCTTGGCGGCGTCGTAGTTGGCCGCCAGCGTGCCGCCGTCGAAGATCGGAACGTTGAGCGCCAGCGGACCGAGGGTCCAGGTGTCCAGGGTTTCGCTGAACCCGCCGCCGCGCACCTTCAGCACGGCGATCGATCCCTGGAGCGACAGGCGCGGAAAGCGCTGGGCCAGCGCCGCGCCGGCCTCGGCGCTGGCCACGGCGACGTCGAGTTCGGCTGCGTAGACGTCCGGCCGCTGCGCCAGCGCCTCGGCCGGCACGCTGTAGACCGCCTGCACCGCGGGCAACGTGACGTCGATCGGGGCAGCGGCCAGCTTGGGCGCCAGCACCGTTCCCTCGATGCCGGTCAGCGCCACCAGCGCCTGCTGCTGAACGCTGCACAGCGCCCGCTGCTGCGTCAGGCGGCCGGCGGCCTCGGCGGCGCTGGCGCGGGCCAGCGCGGCATCGGCGGGCGCCGTGAATCCGGCCTGCGCGGACAACTCGGTCAGGCGCGCGGACTCGGCGCGCGATTGCGCGTCGGAGGTCGACACCACCAGCTGGCGCCGGCAGGCCCGCTCGGCCAGGTACGCGTTGGCGGTCTCGGCCGCCACCGAGACCCGGGCGTCGTGCCAGCGCGCGTCGGCGCCCGCGTAGCGCGACTGGGTGGCGTCGCGGCTGGCGCGCAGGCCGCCGAACAGGTCGATCTCCCAGCTCGACTGCAGGCCGGCCTGCTGGGTGGTGATCGGGGGGATGTCGGTGCCGATGGCGCCGGTCGTGCCGGTCGTGAAGCCCGAGGTCGGCGAATTGCCGCGGCTGGCCGACAGCGAGCCGTTGAGGTTCGGCACCAGCGCCGCGCCGGCCGCGACGCGTGCGGCGTGGGCTTCGCCGATGCGCGCCTGCGCGCTGGCCACGGTCGGGCTGGCGGCCTCGGCGGCGACGATCAGTTCGACCAGCAGCGGATCGTCGAGCTGGCGCCACCATTCGGCCAGCGACGGCATCGAGCCGCCGTGGGGCAGGGGGGCGGTGCCGGCCGGCAGCGGCGTCTGCCATTGCGCGGGCGTCGGTGCGGCCACCTGCTCGGGCGGGCGCGGGACCGCGCAGGCAGCGAGCAGCAGGGGAGCGACGAGGCAAAGCGCAGGGAGCCGGGAGTTCCTCATGAGAGTCCGCAAAAAGGAGTGATGTGCGCGGCGAACGGGTCGTTGCGCCCGGGCGTCGGCAGGCAGTGCAAGGGGCGCAGCATAGCAAGGCCGCCGCAGGTGTTCCTGTCATCGTGTTCCACTTTCCGAGGGCCTTCGATAGTAGCGACGAAACCGGAGCGGATGGACGATCGGCCACTTCGTCAAGGACCTGATTCCCAACACACAGAAGCGCCGCGTGCTCGACACCGGCGAGCCGATCGTCTGTACTCGATGCCGGCCTTCGTCACCCCCGATGCGGTACGAGCGGGACTGACTTGCCAATCACCAAAGCAAGCCGACCCATGAGTTCGGGCACGGGATACGGATTCCTTCCCCGGCGTGAACCACAAGATGGCCCACAGGCTCTACAGCGCCGCCAATCTGGCGGTGCGCAAGCGCAAGGAGGTCAAGGGCCTCGCCGACGAACGTGTGCCGGCGTGAAGCATGGACTTCGTCAGCGACAGCTTGAGCACCGGAATGTGCATCAAGTGCTTGACCATGGCCGACGACTTGAGCCACGAGTGCATGAGCATCTCGAGTCAATACGTCACGCGGGTGCTCGATCAGGCGGCTGTCTTCAGAGGCTACCGGATGGCCGTGCGCGCCTCAACAGCCAAAGAAATCAACCGAGCTTGTAAGCCTGAACCGCCTCGTTGTGAATGGCGCGGCGGGAGGGGCAGGTCAGTCTCGTTGAAAAAGAAAATTCTGAGAATCTTCCAGACAATTTCTATGGACGAGCGATCGCCTGTGACTTGAAATGAAGTTGCACCTTGCTGTTCGGCGTCGAGCGAGGCTCAGTGTCTTGGCCTTTCAACATTTTGGAATGGTGGCAACGATGAGAGCTAGTCTATTCAAGAGCGGGTCGGATTTTCCTGTTCTTCCGAATCGGATTCGTAGCCTGTCTGCGGTCGAGTTGGATTTTGTTGCTGGAGGCGACTCGCGCGGGACGGGGAGCAGCGGCTATCACGAAGCGCAGCTTGGTGGAAAACCTGATGTGCAGGTTCAAGACCTTGACGGGCGAGCGGCTGTGGGCACGCCATGCCGATTGGCTGGCATAGAGAAATGCCAAGAGAGGAGCATATGAAGAGCGGTCGATTCGTCGTCGAGACACCCTTGATTCAGCGCCTGCAACAGCGCCACTTCTTCCTCTTCGATGTGCTCCCGCTGGTTTTCGTCACAGCGACACCACTGTACTGGGATCGGCTGTACCACGGGGGCTTCGAAGTCGCCCTCATCGCGACGATGTGGTTGCTAACGGGCCTTGGCATCACGGTCGGATTCCATCGCCTGTTCACGCACCGCTCGTTCCAGGCTACGCCCTCGGTCCAGGTCGTGCTGGCTGTGCTGGGCTCAATGGCGGCGCAGGGCGGCATCACTTCGTGGGTCGCGATCCACCGCCTGCACCACGAGAAGAGCGACACCGAATCCGACCTGCACTCACCCAATCTTCACGGTGCAGGCTTCGTCAACCGGCTTCGCGGTCTGCTGCATTCGCATTTCCTGTGGATGCGCAGGCATCCGTACCCCAACGTGGTTCGCTACGCACCGGACCTGCTGCGCAGCCCGTATCTGCGAAGCATCAATCGCCACTATTTCTCGATCGTGTGGATCGGGCTGCTGCTGCCGACCGCAGCCGGCTTCGCCTACCACTGCGACCTCTCCGGTGCCCTCTCAGGCCTGTTCTGGGGCGGTGTGCTTCGGCTCTTCGTACTGGAGCACATCATCTGGTCGATCAACTCGTTCCTTCATGTGTTCGGCGACCGCGCGTACGAGACGCGTGAGTCCAGCCGCAACGTCGGCGTGCTCGGCCTCATCACTTTGGGCGAGTCTTGGCACAACAACCATCACCGGTTCGCCAACTCGCCCAGCTTTGGCCTGAAGTGGAGCAACCTCGATCCTGGCTTCTGGCTCATCAAGGGCTTCGAAGCACTCGGGCTGGCCACCGACCTGCGCCTGCCGGACCCCGCGCAAGTTGAGGCACGGCGTGCCTTGTCGTCAACCAGTGGCACTCGTGACTAACAAACCGCGATCGCTCTGCTATTCAGCCCCACAGGAAGCCCACCCATGTCAGTGAAGACCACTAGCCGCACCAAGGACGAGATCGCACGCTGGTGCATCGCGTTCGTCACGAACAACCTCGACATTCCCGCCTCGAAGATCGACCTGTCCAGCGAATTCGAATCCTTCGGCTTGGATTCCGCGGCGACCGTCGGCCTCGTAGTCGAATTGGAGGAATGGCTGGGCCGGCCGGTCGACCCCACCGTCGTGTTCGAGCATCCGACGATCGCCGCGCTTGCTGGCCACCTCGCTGGAGAACCGGCTTGAGCGATCGGCAGCGTTCTCTAGAGGCAATCCAGTTCCACTACGACGTGGGCAACGAGTTCTACGAGTTGTGGCTTGATCGCAGGATGGTGTATTCGTGCGCGATGTGGCCGCCGGGCATTCCCGCTGCCGACTTGGAAGCGGCCCAGATCGCAAAACTGGACCATCATTTGGACCAAGTGGACATTGGCACCGCCAGTTCAATTCTGGACGTAGGCTGCGGCTGGGGCGCTCTGCTGGTGCGCGCCCTAGAACGCAACGAGCGACTTACGAGTCTCGTGGGCCTGACCTTGAGCGAAGAGCAGCGCGACCACGTCAATCGCGTGGCCACCACCAAGCCGCGGATCGCCTGTCGGCTGGAGAACTGGCTCGATCACCGGGCTGCTTCGCCCTATGACGGAATCGTCTCCATCGGCGCGTTCGAGCACTTCGCCACACCCGAAGACGACGACCTGCAGCGACTGGAGAAGTACCGCGCGTTCTTTCGCTTCTGCAAGCAGAACTTGGCGCCACGCGGGTGGCTGTCACTGCAGACCATTGCGTACCTAGACATGGATCGCAAAGATGCGAGCAAGTTCATGGAAGCCGAGATATTCCCCAACTCCGACCTACCCTACCTGGCCGAGGTCGTGAAGGCCTGCGAGGGCATCCTCGAGATCACCATTGTGCGCAACGACCGCTTCGACTATGCGCGCACTTGCAGCTTGTGGCTCAAGCGCCTCAAGGAACGCCGCGCCGAGGCCACACGGCTGGCCGGTGAAGACGTGGTCCGCAAGTTCGAAAAGTACCTCGCGCTCAGCTCGGTCGGCTTCCTTCAGGGAAAGATCTGCCTGCTGCGCCTCAYCGCCCGCAAAACATGACACGCCTCGTCTTCAACCCGTTCTCGGAAAGTTTTCGCAGGAGCCCCTACGAAACCTACAGCGCGCTGCGCGCCGCCGGCCTGTTCCGATCACTCGGCATGTGGATCGTCACGCGACATGCTGATGTCAAGGATGTCCTGCGGGATCGCCGCTTCAGCTCGGCATTGATTCCGAGCCTCGTGCACCGGCGCCTCGACGAATTCAGCATGACTTGCCCTGAGATCACCATGCTAGGTCAGAAGGCGATCGTCTTCACTGACAACCCGGACCATGCTCGTCTTAGGCGGCTGGCCAGCGTGGTTTTCCACCCGAGCCAACTTGAGTCGTTGCGGCCGCTCGCGGTAGCGCTGGTGCAACAGCACCTGAAAGGTTTCACCGATCTGGAGCGGGCCGACTTTGTCGAGAAGGTGGCCCGGCCAATCCCGCTGAAGCTGCTACTGTCGTGGCTCGCGATCGACCACAAGCACATGGAAGCCGTGGCGACTTGGAATCATGACATCCGATACTTCCTAGAGCCCGGCGTCGTCAACCGCAGCCAGTTTGCCCACATCTACCAGTCGCTGACCGAGTTCCTCGCGTTCTTCGCATCGTACATCGCGGACCGGCAAGACGGCGCCGGGTCCGATCTCATCAGTCAGTTGCTCCTGGCCACCGCGAAGAACGACGGCTTTACCGCCGAAGAGGCGGCCTACATGTGCGTTATGGCGTTCGTCGCCGGCGCGGAGACGACGCAGGCGCTGCTCGGGAATGCCATGTTCTTGCTGGCCTCTCATCCTGCGCAATTGGACAAACTGCTGAGCGGCGAGGTACTGGTCGCCCGGGCCGCGAACGAGATCCTCCGCTTCGAGGCGCCGCTGCAAATGACCAAGCGTGTAGCGACCGAAGACGCCACGGTGGCGGGGGTCGACATCAAGGCGAACGAGCAGATCTTGCTATGCCTGGGTGCCGCCAACCACGACGGCGACGTCTTCGTCGATGCGGACAACTTCGACATCGCTCGCTCGAACAGCGAATTGCACCTCGGCTTCGGATACGGCGCCCATGTGTGCCTGGGGGCACGCTTGGCACAGATCCAGTTGGAGTCATTGCTCGAAGAACTCATCCATCACCGTTGGCGGCCGGTCGTGCATGATGCGCCGCGCTGGCAGCGCCACTCACAGATCATGCGGGGCTTCGACGAGTTGCTACTCGATCTGCTGACGCAAGGTGAAGCCGTTGCTTAGCGTTGCTGATATCGTTGTCCATCGCGCAGAAGCCAGCCCAGATCGCCGCGCGTACCTCTTTCTCGACGTCAACGCAGAAGAAGAGCACGAGGTGTCTTGCCAGCAGCTGCTGGCCAGCGCCAGCAGCGTGGCCGGGACGCTAGGGCGCTATCCCAAGCAGGCCCGGATCCTGATCGCTCTGCCGACCTCGCCTGAGTTCTGCCACGTCTTCTACGGCTGCATGCTGGCCAACAAAGTGGCGGTGCCGATTCCAATCCCGAACGCCCACCGGCTCGAAGCGGTGCTCAAGATCGTCGCTGAGTGCGAGACCTCGTGCATCGTCGTCGTACCTTCGCAGCGGCGCGGTCTCCGAGCGGCCCTGGACCGCGCCGGCATCGGAAGCGTCGACGTCTTGTGCCACGATGACCTACTCGGCGGCGCGCCGGCTCGTCTCGTGTTGCCCGCGCCCGCAGACATCGCCCTGCTGCAGTTCACCTCCGGTTCGACCGCGTCGCCGAAAGGCGTGAAGATTACTCACGCCAACATTCTCGCCAACGAACGCATGATCTGCGAGTCGTTCCGACACACGGAATCAAGCACCGTGGTGGGGTGGGCGCCCTTGCATCATGACCAAGGTTTGATCGGTAACCTCATCCAGCCCCTGTACATCGGCGCCCCCTGCGTGCTGATGGCACCGACGACGTTCCTGAGAAAACCTCATCTTTGGCTGCAAGCAATCTCGACCTACTCCGCCCACACCAGCGGCGGCCCAAACTTCTGCTATGACCTCTGCGTCGCGCGAGTCTCCGATGCCGACTGCCAAGGCCTAAACCTTTCGAGCTGGCAGGTGGCATTCAACGGCGCCGAGCCAATCAGTACGGCCACTTTGCGGCGATTTGCGGCTCGGTTCTCGCCGCACGGCTTTCATGCCGACGCTTTCTTCCTCTGCTACGGAATGGCCGAGGCTTCGCTATATGTGTCAGGGGGGCACGCCGAAGCGTCGTGGTTCGAGGAGTCCCGAGGCGAGCACGAGTTGCCGCCCATCCATTCTGGGCGCGCCCACGCCGACATGTCGATCGTTTTGCGCCGGAGAGAGGAAGCGCCGAGCGCCGACGACGCAGATGAAATTTGCATCGCTGGGCCGAACGTCACGTCGGGCTACTGGGGTGGCCATGCGGCCGACTCCTTCTTCGAGAACGAAGGCAGGCGCTATTTTCGCACTGGGGATCTCGGTCGCTTCGACGAGGGGAGAGTGGTCGTGACCGGACGGGCCAAGGAAGTCATGATCGTCCGGGGGCGAAACATCTATCCCTACGACATCGAGCGAACCATTGCCGGGACCCACGAGGATTTCCTGCCGAGCGCGTGTGCCGTCATCGCGGTCGGCCCCCTCGATTCGCAATACGTGGTTGCCGTTCAGGAGATAGACCGTACCGCGCGACACGCGCTCGACTATGAGCTGATCGCCGGCGACGTAAGGAAGAACGTGGTCCGGCAGCACGATGTCCAGCTCAAGCGCGTGCTCTTCGCGGCGCCAGGCTTCATTCCGAAAACTTCGAGCGGCAAGATCAGGCGCGCCCTGCTGGCGCAACACCTTCAAGATGCTGATCTCGCGCACAACAAAATCATCGCAACTACTTGACGAGGCAGGAAATGACCAACGACGAAATGAAAACGTATCTGCAATCCATCGTAGCCAAGACGCCATTTGCGGTTTGTTTGGGTGCCGAGGTCATCTCGATATCGCCCGGCCATGTGGAACTGGCAATTCCGGTCATCCCTGAGAAGATGAACCAGCACCATGGCTTTGTACACGGCGCAGTGATCGGCTTCGTCGCCGACAGCGCCTGCGCCTGGGCTGCGGGGTCGGTGGCCGGCGACGTGGTGACCTCGGAGTACAAGATTAACCTGCTCGCACCCGCCATCGGCGATCGGATCATCGGCATCGGCAGCGTCATCAAGGCGTCATCGCGAACCGTGGTCACGAAGGCAGAGATCTATTCTGAGCGGGCCGGCGAGCGCAAGCTCGTGGCCTTCGCCGTCGCTACTGTCGCCAAGATCGAAGCCAAATGAGCCGACTAGCCGACACCGACGCAGATGGCCCTCCGCCAGGATTCGAGCCAATCTTCCGGACCAGCCCCTTCCTCGATGCAACCGGGCCCTTTTTCTACAAGGTGATCCAGCGGGGATTCACGGTTGGGCTGAGGGCGCTTGAGAAGCACACCAACGCGTCGGGGTTCCTCCACGGCGGCCTGGTCGCCACGCTGGCCGACGTGTCGCTCGGCTATGTGACCTCCACCTCCAAGACGCCCGCGCTGCGAATGGTGACGACGAGCCTCGGCATCGACTTCGTCGGCATGGCCAAGGTCGGCGACTGGATCGAGTCGCGCGTCAGCATCGTGAAGGTCGGCAGCCGCTTGGCCTTCGCCAATGCTGAAATCACGTCGAACGACGCCCCGATCGCGAGTGCCAGGGCGGTCTTCATGGTTGTCGGCGCCGTTGCCTGAGCGGGCCTGCTGTCGAATACTCTCAGCGGAAGCGCTCCCATGTTTGGACCCGACTTCTCCAGTGACCCTTACACGACCTACCGGGAGCGCGCGCCGCCCGCCCCCTGCATTTCAGCAATGCCGTCGGCGGCGCTGGCACTTGGCTGGCGACTCGCTACGAAGGCGTCGCTAGAGTCTTCAACGAGGCCGGACTGACCGCCATTCGTTCGCATCGATTTCTTCGACCAGTACAGCAACGACGTGAAGGTCGAACTGAAGCAATTCGACCAGGTCTTCAAGCAATGGGGTGGTATTTCTAGAGGCTTCATGCGGCGCCGTCGCTTGATGTCGCTTGAAGATTGCTCCAGAGAACGGAGCGTAGATTTGCTCGGCCGTGAAGTCTGCGAGATTGATCCGATATTTGTTCCTGATACGTCATATCGGACAGCGAGATAAATCTGATTCTTGTCGTTGAAGATTCATGTTGTTCTTGGCTCAGTCGTCTGCGTTCGTTCATGAGGGTATGCCCGTTGCACCCTCATTCGGGGGCCTGTCGCCCGTGCGCGCTACGATCCCGCCATGTCATCCGCTTCCGCCGCACCCCCCGCCTTGCCGCTCGACGCCGAAGGCATCCTCGCGCTCGCCGCGCGCTCGATGTTCCATCTGTTCTCCAGCATCAGCCAGGGCATGTTCCTGGTCGACCGCAGCGGCCGCATCGTCTGGGTCAACGAGGGCTATCGACGCTTCCTGCCGGCGCTGGGCTTCTCGTCGATCGATCAGTTCCTCGGCCATCTGGTCGAGGACGTCATCCCCAACACCCAGATGCGCCGCGTGCTCGACACCGGCGAGCCGATCCTGATCGACCTGCTGACCAACAAGGCCGGCACCTTCGTGGTCAGCCGCATCCCGCTGCGGGAGGAGCGCGAGGGCGACGGCGGCGCCACGCCCGGCGAGGTGATCGGTGCCATCGGCATCGTGCTGTTCGACCATCCCGAGACCACGCTGCAGCCCCTGATCAGCAAGTTCGCGCTGTTGCAGCGCGATCTCGACGACGCCCGCCGCGAACTCGCGAGCCAGCGCGCCAACCCGCTCTACCAGCAGTCGGCCGACGGGCAGCGGCGCTCCAAGTACACCTTCGCGAGCTTCATCGGCAGCAGCCCGGCGGCGGTCGAGGTCAAGCGCCACGCTCGGCGCGCGGCGCAGTCCTCGAGCCCGGTGCTGCTGCTCGGCGAGACCGGTACCGGCAAGGAACTGCTGGCCCATGCGATCCATGCCGCTTCGGCGCGCGCCGGCGGCATGTTCGTCAGCGTCAACATCGCGGCCGTGCCCGACACCCTGCTCGAGGCCGAGTTCTTCGGCGTCGCGCCGGGCGCCTTCACCGGCGCCGACCGCAAGGCGCGCGAGGGCAAGTTCAAGCTGGCCGACGGCGGCACCCTGTTCCTCGACGAGATCGGCGACATGCCGCTGGGCCTGCAGGCCAAGCTGCTGCGCGCGCTGCAGGAGGGCGAGATCGAGCCGCTGGGCTCCAACAAGCTGGTGCCCTTCGACGCCCGCGTGATCGCCGCCACCTCGCGCGACCTCGCGTCGCTGGTCAGGGAAGGGCGCTTTCGCGAAGACCTCTACTACCGGCTCAACGTGCTGCCGGTGCGGGTGCCGCCGCTGCGCGAGCGGCGCGCCGACATCCCGGCGCTGGTCGAGGCGCTCGGCGAGGACATGGCGCTGCGCAGCGGCGAGGCGCCGCCCGAACTCACGCCCGACGCGCTGGCCTTGCTGGCCGCGCAGCACTGGCGCGGCAACATCCGCGAGCTGCGCAACGTGCTCGAGCAGGTGACGATGCGCAGCGATTCGCAGCGCATCGACGCTGCGCAGCTCGAGCGCATCCTGCGCGAGGCCGGGCAGGAGAAGATCGCGGCGCCTGAGCCGCTGCCGAGCGCGGCCGCCGATTCGGACGAAGGCGCGGCCTTGCTGCGGCCGCTGGCCCAGCAGGTGGCCGAGCTCGAACGCCGTGCGATCGCCGCCGCGATGGCCGCGACCGGCGGCAACAAGCTGGCGACTTCGCGACTGCTGGGCATCTCGCGCGCGACGCTCTACGAACGTCTGGAAAACCCTGAATAGAAAACATGCAATTGCCTGAAAGTCGAACAGTCGATCTGTCCTGATTCCAGGCTTTTCAAGGGGAAACCAAGGGAAAGTCCTTTGTTTTCAAGAGGGTGGCGGCTGGCACGAACTGTGCAATATTCAGCCATCACCTTCAGGAGACAAAGAATGCAACGTCGCTACCTCGTCGCGCTGGCCACCCTGGCTGCCGCTGGCGCCTTGACCGTCCCGGCCTGGGCCCAGTCCAACGAGATCAAGATCGCTCACGTCTACAGCAAGACCGGCCCGCTCGAGGCCTACGGCAAGCAGACCCAGACCGGCTTCATGATGGGCCTGGACTACGCGACCGGCGGCACCATGACCGTCAACGGCAAGAAGATCGTCGTGATCGAGAAGGACGACCAGGGCAAGCCCGACCTTGGCAAGTCGCTGCTGGCCGCGGCCTACGCCGACGACAAGGCCGCGCTCGCGGTCGGCCCGACCTCCTCGGGCGTGGCGCTGGCGATGCTGCCGGTGGCCGAGGAATACAAGAAGATCCTGCTGGTCGAGCCCGCGGTGGCCGATTCGATCACCGGCGACAAGTGGAACAAGTACATCTTCCGCACTGGCCGCAACAGCTCGCAGGACGCGATCTCGAACGCGGTGGCGATCGACAAGCCCGGTGTCACGGTCGCCACGCTGGCCCAGGACAACGCCTTCGGCCGCGACGGCGTGAAGGCTTTCGGCACCGCGCTGAAGAAGGCCAAGCTGGTCCATGAGGAATACCTGCCGCCGGCGACCACCGACTTCACGGCCGGCGCGCAGCGGCTGATCGACAAGCTCAAGGACCAGCCGGGCCGCAAGATCATCTGGATCGTCTGGGCCGGTGCCGGCAACCCGTTCAAGATCGTCGACCTCGACTTGAAGCGCTATGGCATCGAGATCGCCACCGGCGGCAACATCCTGCCGGCCATGGCGGCCTACAAGTCGCTGCCGGGCATGGAAGGCGCGGCCTACTACTACTTCGGCATCCCGAAGAACCCGGTCAACGAGGCCATGGTCGCGATGCACTACAAGGAATTCAAGACGCCGCCGGACTTCTTCACGGCCGGCGGCTTCTCGGCTGCGATGGCGGTGGTGACGGCGCTCAAGAAGACCGGCGGCGACACCAGCACCAACAAGCTGATCACGGCCATGGAAGGCATGAGCTTCGACACGCCCAAGGGCAAGATGACCTTCCGCAAGGAAGACCACCAGGCGATGCAGTCGATGTATCACTTCAAGATCAAGGTCGACCCTGCGTTCGCCTGGGGCGTGCCGGAGCTGGTGCATGAGATCAAGCCCGAAGAGATGGACATCCCCATAAAGAATAAACGCTAACCCCCAGGTTGCCCGGCACTTCGTGTCCGGGCGCCCACCCCCTTTCAGGGGGCAACACCAGAGGCCCGGCAGAGCCGGTTCCTCGGTGTTTCACCAACGGGCCTGGCTGCGCCGGCCGAGTTCAATTCATGCTCGAAACCAAAGATCTCACCATTCGCTTCGGCGGACACGTGGCGGTGAATGCTGTCTCCTGCGCGTTCGCGCCGGGCACGCTCACGGCGATCGTCGGTCCCAACGGGGCCGGCAAGACGACGTACTTCAACCTGATCTCGGGGCAGCTCAAGGCGTCCGCGGGCACGGTGTCGCTCGATGGGCAGTTACTGTCGGGGCTGCCGGCCTCGGCGCGCACGCATGCGGGGCTCGGGCGCGCTTTCCAGTTGACGAACCTGTTCCCGAACCTGACGGTGCTCGAGAACGTGCGGCTCGCGGTGCAGGCCACGCGCGAGGGCGCGCACCGGCGCGGCCTCAACCTCTGGAGCATCTGGAGCGACCATCGCGCGCTGATCGAGCGCGCCGACCGGATCCTGGCCGACGTGGCGCTCAAGACCAAGGAACACGCGACCGTCGCCAGCCTGCCGCACGGCGACCAGCGCAAGCTCGAAGTGGCGCTGCTGATGGCGCTCGAGCCCAAGGTCTTCATGTTCGACGAACCGACCGCCGGCATGAACGCCGCCGAGGCGCCGGTGATCCTCGACCTGATCCGCAAGCTCAAGCAGGACAAGAGCAAGACCATCCTGCTGGTCGAGCACAAGATGGACGTCGTGCGCGAACTCGCCGACCGCATCATCGTGCTGCACAACGGGCAACTGGTGGCCGATGGCGAACCGGCCGAGGTGATCGCCTCGCCGATCGTTCAAGAGGCCTACCTGGGCGTCGCGAAGGAGGCGGCATGAACACGAATCTGCTCGAGATGAAGGGCGTGCACACGCACATCGGCGCCTACCACATCCTGCACGGCGTCGACCTGGCCGTGCCGCGCGGCCAGCTCACGATGCTGCTGGGCCGAAACGGCGCCGGCAAGACGACCACGCTGCGCACGCTGATGGGCCTGTGGCATGCCTCGCAGGGCAGCGTGCGCTTCGGCGACACCGACATCACGGCGCTGCACACGCCGCAGATCGCCGAGCTCGGCATCGCCTACGTGCCCGAGAACATGGGCATCTTCTCGGACCTCACGGTCAAGGAGAACATGCTGCTGGCCGCGCGCCGCGCCAAGAACGCCGAGCAGATGGACGACGCGCGCCTGAAGTGGATCTTCAAGCTGTTCCCGGCGGTCGAGAAGTTCTGGAACCATCCGGCGGGCAAGCTCTCGGGCGGGCAGAAGCAGATGCTGGCCGTGTCGCGCGCGATCGTCGAGCCGCGCGAGCTGCTGGTCATCGACGAGCCCAGCAAGGGCCTGGCACCGGCCATCATCAACAACATGATCGACGCCTTCGGCGAGCTCAAGCGCAGCGGCGTCACGATCCTGCTGGTCGAGCAGAACATCAGCTTCGCGCAGCGACTGGGCGACACGGTGGCCGTGATGGACAACGGCGTCGTGGTGCACAGCGGCCCCATGGCCGCGTTCTCGGCCGACGAACGACTGCAGCAATCGCTGCTGGGACTGGCGCTATGAAAAACCTGGACTTCGACTGGAAGCCGTTGCTGTTGGTGCCCGTGCTGGCGCTTGTTGCATTGCCGCTCACGGGCTCGGTCTCGACCTGGCTCACGCTCACGGTCGCCGGCCTTGCGATGGGCATGATCATCTTCATCATCGCCTCGGGCCTGACGCTGATCTTCGGCCTGATGGACGTGCTCAACTTCGGCCACGGCGTGTTCATCGCGCTCGGCGCCTTCGTGGCCAGCAGCGTGCTCGGCCTGATGGGCGACTGGACCGGCTCGGGCGCGCTGTGGCGCAATCTCGTGGCCGTGTTCCCGGCGATGCTGGTCGCGATGGCCGTGGCCGGCGCGGTCGGCCTGGCCTTCGAGCGCTTCATCGTGCGGCCCGTGTACGGCCAGCACCTGAAGCAGATCCTGATCACGATGGGCGGCATGATCATCGGCGAGGAGCTGATCAAGGTGATCTGGGGCCCGGCGCAGATCCCGCTGCCGCTGCCGGAGGCCTTGCGCGGCTCGCTGCTCGTCGGCGACGCGGCGATCAGCAAATACCGCATCCTCGCGGTCGTGATCGGCGTCTTCGTCTTCGGCCTGCTGGCGTGGACGCTGGGCCGGACCAAGATCGGCCTCTTGATCCGCGCCGGCGTGCAGGACCGCGAGATGGTCGAGTCGCTCGGCTACCGCATCGGCCGGCTGTTCGTCGGCGTCTTCGTGGTCGGCAGCGCGCTGGCGGGCCTGGGCGGCGTGATGTGGGGCCTGTTCCAGCAGAACCTGATTCCGCAGATGGGCGCCCAGGTCAACGTGCTGATCTTCATCGTGATCATCATCGGCGGCCTGGGCTCGACCGCCGGCGCACTGATCGGCGCCTTGCTGGTCGGCCTGATGACCAACTACATCGGTTTCATCGTCCCGACGCTGACGCAGTTCGCGAGCATCTTCCTGATGGTGGCGGTGCTGCTGTGGCGTCCGCAGGGCGTGTACCCCGTGGCCAACCGCTGAAGAGAAAGCCATGCTGTCCCGTCTACTTTCCAACGACCTCCCGCGCAGCCGCCTGCTGGCGCTGCTGCTCGCGGCCCTGGTGCTGGCGCTGGCCTTCGCACCCTTCCTGTTCCCGGGCGTCAAGGCGCTCAGCGTCGCGGCCAAGATCCTGGTCTTCATCGTGCTGGTGGCGAGCTTCGACCTGCTGCTGGGCTACACCGGGATCGTGAGCTTCGCCCACACCATGTTCTTCGGCATCGGCGCGTACGGCATCGCGATCTCGGCCAGCCGGCTCGGCGCGAGCTGGGGCGCGGTGGCCGTCGGGCTCGGCGCTGCCTTGGCGATCTCGCTGGTGCTGTCGCTCGCGATCGGCCTGTTCTCGCTGCGGGTGCGGGCGATCTTCTTCGCCATGATCACGCTGGCGGTGGCCTCGGCCTTCCAGACCCTGGCCTCGCAGATGTCGGATTTCACGGGCGGCGAGGATGGCCTGACCTTCAAGCTGCCGGAGCTGATCTCGCCGAGCTTCGAGTTCGCTGAAGAACCGTTCCTCGGCGTCTCGCTCGACGGCCGGCTGCTGTGCTACTACCTGCTCTTCTTCGCCACGGTGCTGCTGGTGCTGGCGCTGCTGCGGATCGTGAATTCACCCTTCGGCCGCGTGCTGCAGGCGATCCGCGAGAACGAGTTCCGCGCCGAGGCGATCGGCTACCGCGTGGTGGTCTACCGCACCACGGCCTCGGTGCTGTCGGCACTGTTCGCGACACTGGCCGGCGCCATGCTCGCGATCTGGCTGCGCTACAACGGCCCCGACACCTCGCTGAGCTTCGAGATCATGGTCGACGTGTTGCTGATCGTGGTGATAGGCGGCATGGGGACGATCTATGGCGCGGTGGTCGGCGCGGTGCTGTTCGTGATCGCGCAGAGCTACCTGCAGGACCTGCTGCGCATTGCCAGCGAAGCGGCGAGCGGGCTCGGCTGGCTGTCGGCCCTGCTGTCGCCTGACCGCTGGCTGTTGTGGCTCGGGGTGCTGTTCGTGCTGTCCGTCTATTACTTCCCGACCGGCATCGTCGGCCGTCTGCGTGCGAGGGCCATGAAATGAACGCTCCGAGCTCGAACTACCTCCAACTTGCCGGCCGCGAGGTCCATTGGCTCGACTGGGGCCCGCGCGACGGCCCGGTGGTGGTGGCCTGGCACGGCCTGGCGCGCACCTGCCGCGACATGGACGAACTGGCCGTGCATTTCGCCGAGCGTGGCTTTCGCGTGATCTGCCCCGACACCATCGGCCGCGGGCTGAGCCAGTGGAGCCCGGCGCCGGACGACGAGTACCAGCTGTCCTTCTACGGCCGGCTCGCGCTCGGGCTGTTCGATGAACTGAAGCTCACGCGCGTGCACTGGGTCGGCACCTCGATGGGGGGCGCCATCGGCATGGTGTCGGCCTCGGGCCTGCTCGAGCCGACGATGAAGCCGCGCATCGCGAGCCTGGTGCTGAACGACAACGCGCCGCAGATCGCGGCGGCCGCGATCGCGCGCATCCGCTCGTATGCGGGCCAGCCGCCGGCTTTCGACACCGTGGTCGAACTCGAGCAGTTCTTCCGCACGGTCTACAAGCCCTATGGTTGGCTCAGCGATGCCCAATGGCGGCGGCTGACCGAGACCTCGACCCGCCGGCTGCCAGACGGCCGCGTGACGCCGCACTACGATCCGGCGATGGTGCGGCAGTTCGAGGTCCACCCGGATGACTACCTGCTGTGGGCGCACTACGACGCCATCGAGGCGCCGATGCTGTGCCTGCGCGGCGCCGAATCCGACCTGGTGCTGCCCGACACGCTGGACGAGATGCGCCGGCGCGGCCCCGGCGCGGCGGGCCGCCTGCAGGTGATCGAGGTTCCGGGCTGCGGCCATGCGCCGGCGCTCAACGTGCCTGCCCATCTGGACCCGATCGAGGCCTTTGTCCGAGCTGCCGGCACGTGATCGAAGGTGGTCCGACAATCGGGCCGCCCACTCAACACGGAGTCCTCCTTCATGGCGCTATCTCTCTACGACATTTCCGTCCCGGTGTTCAGCCGCGGACTCGGCCAGCTCTCGCATGTGCTGGACAAGGGCCTCGCGCATGCGCAGGCCTCGGGCATCGATCCGGTCGAACTCGTCAATGCGCGGCTGGCGCCGGACATGTTCACGCTGGCGGGGCAGGTGCAGAGCGCGAGCGACGCCTCCAAGCTCGGTACGGCGCGGCTGGCCGGCATCACGGCACCGAGCTTTCCCGATACCGAGACCACCTATGCCGAGCTGCAGGCGCGGGTCGCGAAGACCATCGAATTTCTCCAGGGCGTGGATCGCGCGCTGATCGACGGCGCCGAGGCGCGCGAGATCACGATGAAGGTGCGCGGCAACGAATTGAAGTTCACGGCCGAGCGCTACCTGCTGCAGTTTGCGCTGCCGAACTTCTTCTTCCATGTCACGACGGCCTACGGCGTGCTGCGGCACAGGGGCGTGGCGCTCAGCAAGCTCGACTACCTCGGGCGCTTCTAGGCCGACCGGGTCGGCCAGCCGCCGAGGTTCCGCTCGGCGATACCGCTGAGCGCAGTGATCCACGCCGGGCTGTCGTTGAGGCAGGGGATGTAGTGGAACGCCTTGCCGCCCGAGTGCAGGAAGGCTTCGCGGCCTTCCATCGCGATTTCTTCCAGGGTCTCGAGGCAGTCGGCCGGAAAGCCGGGGCACATGACGTCGACCCGGGCGACGCCGGCCTTGCCCAGCTCGCGCAGCGTGGGCTCGGTGTAGGGTGCGAGCCACTTCGCCCGGCCGAAGCGCGACTGGAAGGTCACTCGGTACTGCGTCGGCGCAAGCGCGAGCCGCTCGGCGAGCAAGCGTGCGGTGGCCACGCACTGCGCCTGGTAGGGATCGCCGAGCCGGATGTTGCGCTCGGGAATGCCGTGGAAGCTCATCACGAGTTGGTCGCCGCGGCCGTTGTGCTGCCAGTGGCGCTGCACGCTCTGCGCCAGTGCGTCGATGTAGAGCGGATCGTCGTGGTAGTCGTTGACGAAGCGGAATTCCGGCAGCCGCCGCATCCGTGCGCTCCAGGCATTGACCGCATCGATCACGCTGGCGGTGGTGGTGGCCGAGTACTGGGGGTAGGCCTGCAGCACCAGTACCCGGATCGCGCCCGAGGCAGTGAGCGCGTCCAGCCGCGCGGCGATCGAGGGATTTCCGTAGCGCATGGCGTCGACCACCTTCAGCCGATGGCCGCGCTCGCCGAGCCAGCCGGCCAGCAGCACGGCCTGCTTGCGGGTCCAGACCTTGAGCGGCGAGCCCTCGGGGGTCCAGATGCTGGCGTACTTGGCGGCCGACTTGGCGGGCCGGGTGCGCAGGATGATGCCGTGCAGGATCAGCGCCCACAACAGGCGCGGGATCTCGACCACGCGCGGGTCGCCGAGGAAGTCGGCGAGGTAGGGGCGCACCGCCTTGGCGGTGGGCTCGTCGGGGGAGCCGAGGTTGCACCAGAGCACCGCTGTGCGCTCCGTGGCGATGCTGGCAGCGGTCGGATCAGGGGAAAAGGGCATGCGATATTCTCGGGCATGGCCATTGCAACCCCCGATCCCCTCGCCCTCGACGTCAAGCGCATCGCCGCGGTTTCGCTCGACCTGGATGACACGCTGTGGCCGGTCTGGCCGACCATCGAGCGTGCCGAGCGCGTGCTGCACGACTGGCTGCTGCGCGAGGCGCCGAAGACCGCCGGCCTGCTGCTGACGCCCGGTGTGCTGCGCGAGCTGCGCGAGGCCGCGGCCAAGGAGCGCTCCGACCTCGCGCACGACCTGAGCGCGCTGCGCCGCGAGTCGATCCGCGGCGCACTGCTGCGCGCCGGCGAAGACCCGGCGCTGGCCGAGCCGGCCTTCGACGTCTTCTTCGAAGAGCGCCAGCGCGTCACGCTCTACGACGACGCGCTGCCGGCGCTCCGGTGGCTCAGCGAGCGCTATCCGCTGGTGGCGGTGTCCAACGGCAACGCCGACATCCATCGCACCGGCGTCGGACGCTGGTTCCGCACCGCCTTCAACGCGCGCGAATTCGGCAGCGGCAAGCCGCACGCGCCGATCTTTCATGCCGCCGCGGCCTCGGTCGGGCTGCTGCCCAAGGACATGCTGCATGTCGGCGACGACGCGGCGCTCGACGTGGTGGGCGCGCTCGATGCCGGCATGCAGGCCGCCTGGCTGGTGCGCGAGGAGCGCCCCTGGGAGCACGGCGCGCGGCCGCAGCTGATCGTGCCCAATCTGCACGCGCTGTGCGTGGCGCTGGACGGCACCACGCGACACTGATTTCTCTATCGGGGCCCGCCGATGGCGCGCGCCACGCCTTCGTTCACCGTGGACTGGAGGTTGAAGTTCTTGACCATCCCGAGCCCGTTGCTGCTGGCGTCGATCACGGTCTGGTTCACGATGTGCTGGTTGTCCAGGGTGTTCTGGATCACGGTGCCGGAGGTGCCGGCCTGCTGCGGTTCGAAGACGTTGCCGGGACCGTTCTGGACCAGGTGCAGGGCCGCCATCTGCTTGTTGAGCTGCGCGGCCTGCGCGGCGCTGAGGTTGTTCAACTGCCCGAAGTTCAGCGTGGTCTGCGTCACAAGGCTGCCATTGATGTAGACCGCGCGCGAGATGCCGAAGGTCACCATCAGGCCGTTGCCGGTATCGAAGCCGCCGCGCAGGTGGTCCAGCGTGGTGTCGCCGACGGCCATCCAGATCTCGTTGCGCCGCTCGACGGGATCGACCGGTCCGTCGGCCCATGCGCAGGCGCTGAAGACGCCCGCGAGCGACAGGAGCAGGGCCGACCGAAGCGCTGGGGCGCGGCGGGGGCCCATCAGAAATCTCCCGGCCCTAGCTTGGGCATCGTGATCTCGGTCATACCGTCGCGTGCGATGCCGGTGCCCACCGGCGCCCGCGGCGCCGCGCGCCAGTCGGCCGCCAGGTTGAAGCGGGCCGATTCCATGCGGTTGTGGATCACGAACAGCAGGCCGTTCTGCCAGGCCTTCTCGAAGGTCTTGCGCGACATGGCGCGCGTCCCCAGCGCCGGGTCGCCCAGCAGCACCCGGTCTGCCTGCACGCCCTTGACGACGACGAAGTGGTGGTAGCCGTCGGAGTTGATCAGCACGATGGCCGGAACGCGGGCCTCGTTGAGCTTGTCCAGCGGTTGCTCGAAGCCATCGGCCTCGAAGCCCTGCGCCGCCAGGAAGCGTTTCATGTCGAGCAGCGAGAAGCCTTCGGTGTGGATCTTCTTCTGGTCGCCATGCTCGTACATCGCCTGGAAAACGGTTTCCTCGCTGACCGGATAACCGTAGTGGTGGGTGAGCAGCGTTGCCAGGGCCGCCGAGCCGCAGCTGAAGTCGTACTTCTGAATCAGCGTTCGCCCGGTGCGCGCCTGTTTCAGGCTGGTCAACGGAAGCACGACATCGCCCATGGCGATCGACGGCATGTAGGCGCCGTCGGCGGCGGCCAGCTCGGCCGTCGCCAACAACGCGATGCAGAGCAACAGGCGGCGCATGATGCCTGTCCCTCAGTTCATCTGCAGATTGAGGATCGTTGCGTTCTGTATCAGCACATTCGCGCCGGTGTTCTGGATCACGGTCGGCAGCCCGCTCATGTTGGAGAACGAACCGGCACTGATCGTGTTGTCGCCCGTCGTGACGTTGCGCGCCGAGTTGCCGGCGGTGACGCCGTGCAGGGCCATGTCGTTGTTCACGACTTCGGCGCCGCCGCGGGTCTTGGCCAGCGTGTCCGCATCGACCGGCTGGGCGACGAAGGCCACGCTACGACCCACGGAGCCGGGCACTTCGCGCGTCGGCTGCGAGGTCTGCGCCGCCACCGTCGCCGGCAGCAGGATCCCGAGGGCCATGCAAATGGGCCCCAAGCGGGTGATGGATGTCATGGCGTCTCCCTTCGGCCAGCGGTGAGAGCGAGCCGATCCTCGCCGTACGCCCGGCGATCCGGGCCGCACGGCGACGATCGGTCTCACGCTTCTTCGATCAGCGTCCCACGGACAGGTTGGCCTGCACGTTCACGCTTTGCTGAACCATCGAGGCGATGCCGCTGTTCTGGTTCGCGACCATGATGCCCGCCGCCGTCTGGCCGACGCTGGTCATGGTGTTGGACATGTTGAACGTGCCGGCGTTGACCGTTGCCGTGCCGCCTGCGCCGCCCGTGCCACCGTTGCCGGTGCCGCCGGTTCCGCCGTTGCCGGTATTGGTTCCGCCGTTGCCCGCACCGCCTGAGCCGCCGGTGCCGCTACCGCCCGCGCCGCCGGCGCCTGCGGAGTTGCTGCCGTTGCTGGCGCTGCCGTTGGTGGCGCTGCCGACCGTGCTCGAGCCGCCGGCGCCGCCCGTGCCCGCGCCGCCGATCTGGGTGCCGGTCGCGGTGCTGGTGGCCGCACCACCGCCGCCGCCCGCACCGCCCGCTCCACCGGCACCCGTGGCGCCGGTCGCGCCGCCTGCGCCTGCCGTGCTGCTC
>NZ_JBFUHO010000079.1:0-31200 GCF_056402355.1 Variovorax sp. P4_B11 | reverse complement strand
CAGAAACACGAACTGCACCGCGACGCCGAGTCGCCGGTCCGGCCGAAATCGCTCGCCGATGGCCTGAGCGTCAGCCGGGGCGAGGTGAAAGAACCGCGCAACGTCGAACTCGGAGAGTGTCCGTGGCAGGTGGTCGGCGCCGACGAAACGCAGGTGAAATTTGGACACATGGCCCTCTGGCGGTTCTTGCCAGGCGCCGGTATGGCCAGCAGCGCCGGGCCGAAATTCTGCGCCTGTCGGCGGTGCCCTGGGAGAAAAGCGCCACAAAATGCACGAAAACCGAGATCACCCCGACAAGGCCCTTCTGGGTGGCATCGCCGTCCCCGATCCTGATGAACTGCTCGCCGACATCATGGAGCTGGAAACTTGGCGCGCGCGGGTCAACAAGCGCGGCGATGAGACGGCCAAAAGGCGCAAGGCCGGGCCGGCTGTCGTGGCAGCGCCGGCGACAACGATCGTCCAGTAGGGCGGGCGGGCGAGCCAGCCGCCGGCACCGCGGGGCTGCGGCATTCGAGAATTCCCGGTCCGTGCAGTGGAACCACCCGCGCGCAGGCTATCGGGTGCCCTGCTGTTTTTGCTGACGCAACCGGCTGGCAGGCGTCGTCGCCGGACTGAATTTTCGTATACCACGGGGGGCGAGCAAGTTAGCCCCTGTACGATGCTCGCTTCTGAAAACGGAAGCATATGAAGAGAAATCGTGCAGCGGCCGAAGTGCCTCAAGGTGACGAGCTGGAACGCATCAAGAAGACTGCCATCGTCGCGATGTTTGCCGACGACGAGTTGATGGATCTGCTCGTTCTCAAAGGTGGAAACGCGATGGGTCTCGTCCATCAGGTCAATGCGCGAGCATCGATCGATCTGGACTTCTCGACCGGGGATGATCTTGATCTAGAGCAGGTTCTCCCGAAGGCAAGGCGCTTTGGTGAGGACCTTTGAAATCGAAGGCTACGAGACCTTCGACGTCAAGATGACTGCGCGGCCAGGCAAGATGCCCGACGAGTTGGCTGCCTTCTGGGGCGGCTACCTGGTTGAATTCAAGCTCATCAGAGCCCAACGTGCAGAGGAACTCGAACGCGACCTGGGGTAATCGTATTTTTTCGACAAATTGACACGGTCTCCCAGAAAAACGTCAATCACGACGAGCACTTGCAAAAGGGCCAAGCGGAGCAGGGCGGTGCGACTGGTGCAAATTGACACGGTCACTGACCCGGCGCCGTGAGACGAGCGGCCCATGGGTTGCGCGGTAGGGCAGTTCTGCTCCGGCGCCGGACTTGGCGTCCGTGCGATCTCGCGCTGCGCGGGCTCAGGTGATGGCTCAGAGTGCCGCCTTGCCCGAGCGACGCTCGACCAGCAGCTGCCCATATTTCTCGAGGTTGAACCGGTACGTCCCGCGGAAGTTGATGTGCGAGAAGTGTGCGGGTCCGATCCGACGAAGCCAGTCGTCCTCCATCGGCAAGCCGGAGGCCCTGAGACGGGCAACAACGCTGTCCATGCGGCTGGTGTTCCAGGCGAGCACGATGTTCGTGAGTAGGGCGTGCGCCCCGGATATGGCCACCATCTCCTGCCCGCGCCGTCCCCGGTCCTGCGCTATCTGCCCGCCGTGGATTGCACGCTGGAGTTGATGCACCGATTCGCCGCGGCTGAGTAGCGTAAGGATCTCACGTCGAAAGTCGGCAATCGTCAGGTAGTCGCACAGGAACAGCGTTCGCAGCAGACCTCCCAGGTGATCGGCCGCATGGTGCAATGGATCGCCGATGGCGGCCGATCCCAGCCGATGAATGGCGTGAACCGCGGACACCTTGCCAGCGCGAATGGATGCCACCAGTCGCACAAGATCGTCCCAACCGCGCTCGATGGACTTGAGAGACACCCGGCGCACCGTGGCCCTCTCCAAGCTGTCCGGCACCGACCATCCCCTGGGAACGAACAGCTTGCGCTCTCTGAGGTCCCTCAATCTCGGACACAGGTCGAACCCAAGGAGCTTTGCAATGGCCAGGGCCACGCTGGTCATGCCATGGGTGTCCACGGCCAGAAGGGAGACGCGAATGCGATCTTCGCTGCGATTGTGTTGCTCGACGCCTTCGACGGCGGCACCAGCCTGTCGTTCGTTCAGCACGATCGGCTGGTCGTAGAAGAGCCCCCAGCGATCCCGGACGTGGGTGTACAGGCCGGCGGCATAGGTGCGTCGCCTCGGATCCACCCTGGCCGTCCACAAGTGCCGGCTGGCATCCATGGCCATCATGTCTGCCGACCCTTTGGTGCCGTCTCCCCACAAGGCGGCGATCGGCAGGGAGTTCTGGTACTCCGAGACCCGTTCGTTGGCCCGCTGCAGGCGGCCACTGAATTCGATGGCCCGCATGGCCGCGGCAATATACGCTGCATCCAGGCCAGGAATCATCGATCCCACGCCGGTGGCGTCGTTGTCGCTCCCATGGGCAAGCAGCGCGCCATAGACTGCCACCAGTTCGTGGCCAGACTCGGGGCGGTGGGCCAGCAGCGCCTCGCTGAAGTGAGTCGCCGCGTCGACCTCCATCAGCAGGTCGGCAATTGCAAATGTCCGATGTGCTTGAAGACGGCCTCTCTGGTCTTGCGAGGTTCGATCTCCTCGTCCAACGCATCTATCGGCGGTAAATGCACCAGCCCCTTGGCGTCGATGTTCACCTTCCCGCGCTCGACCGCTTCCGCAAGCGCGTACACCCCGACCGACATCGTGGCCAGAATCGGCGCCAGGAACTCGCTGGCCTGCGGCGGCAGCCCAAGGATCTGGTATGCTGTTCCTTGAACCTTGTCCATTCCGCGTCGGCGAGGAGCATGGATTGGCTGGAGCGGTGACCGATCGAATGGTTTACCCAGACGCTGCCGCGCCGCAAGCTCTTGCGCAGGGCCATCATCGTGCTGGCCTCGAACGCACGATAGCGGGACCGAGGATCCAGGTCGGTGACGATCGCGCTCCATGCAAGCCCTACCGATGGAAGCTCGAAGTCCGGCGGAATCTCCCGGCCGCCGATCGCCTGAAGCTCTATCCACGCCTGCCATTGCTCGTAGGCCAGGTCACCTGGCCTTCCGGCAAAGTCGATGTCTTGAAGTCCTGCCAGGTGCGCATGAACACGGCGGCTGTCCTCCGCGAGAGCACGACGGACCTGCGAGGCAAATGAGGTGGCCCCCGCGTCGCCGATATCGTCGAGGAGGGTTCGAGCTTCGAGCACACGATCGCGCCACGACTTCGTCTCGTCACGAAGCACGGCCCTCGCTCTGACGGCCTGCTGCAGCGTGGCGCCGTTGCTTCGGGCGCGACTCTGGTAGACACGCTCCGCAGCATGCCGGAACAGCTCCTGGCTGCGGCGCGACGCCTGCAGCAGCGCGATGTCAGTCAGCTCCATCAGCGTCGCGTGCAGAAAGCAGACGACCTCAACAGTCTGGCGTCGCCGCTCGATGCGAGCGGTCATCGATGGCCGGCGCATCAGGACGTGCGCCGCATACGCCTGCTGTTTGCTCAGGGCGATGGAATCCAACGCCCAGTTGTGAACGCCCAAGGCCTTGAGAGCGCAGATCTTCTCCAGGGTCTGCGCGGTCGTGCTCGGGGCGTGGCGCTCGGGCGGTGTCTTGAGCCACTCGAGATGGCTGCCTGAGGCCGCGGGGGAGGGTGCATAGGCCCAGTCGATGGCTTGGCGCAGCGCCGCCCTCCCAATCGCCGCCTCGATCGTTGCCGCCATTGCCGCCTCCGTGGCGTCGAACGCCTTGCGAGCCCAGTCGGAAATTCGGCGTGAGCCCGGAATGATGATTCGCCTGCCGTCCAGCCAGATGCGCGCGGTTCGTACCAGGTCGTCGGGGTGAGCGGCCTCGAGGGCAGCGACCGCGAGAACCTGTTCGACTTTCTGCCGCTGGACTTCATCCAGGTCGTTCAGGCCAAGATAGGTGCGGGCCCAGGCCTGGTGTTCGTACAGCGTCTGGCGACGTTCATAGAGTGACCGGAGGCTGGCGATGCTCACGTTGGGCGACCCCAACGCTTCGCACACTGAACGCAGCAGGACCTTCGGTACCGTGGCAAATCGGTCCTTCGGGCGGCCGCTTGCCCGCAGAAAGAGCAACTGGATGGCCGCAGCGACGCGGCGGTCGTCGCGAAACGCTCGCAGACCGCGGAAATGTCGTCCTTGCTCAGGCTGAAGAACTGTTGGACATCGAGTTCGGGCATCCTGGAGGGAAGCGTCTCCGCGCCAATGAAGCGCTGGGCAAACGACACGGCAGGATCCTCCACAGGGATGGGGCCGCCAATCTACTCCTTCGGCGCGCGTTGTGGCTCAGGGGTCCGGGTCACGCCGTCCAAACCGCGCAGGCGCTCGGCGACAACTACGACCGTGTCAAATTGTCGAGAAAATACGATTACCCCAGGACCGCGAACCCGACCCGGTCGACTACAGCATCCGGTTCAGCACCGGCACCGGGTAGCCAAGGGCGCCGTGGTGGTCGGCGCGGGGATGTTACTCATTTACGCACGAATCCTTACCCCTACCCATGCTCGGCTGCGCATCGACCTCCAGCGTCAGCAGCGACAACGCCTCCGACTCGGCAGAGCCGCCGGAAATGTCGAAACTGACTTTGATCTGCCTGACCAAGTTCCAAAGGCGCGCCAGGCGTCATTTCCCAGCCAGCGAACCCGACCGCAGATCGGCCAATCGCGATGGGAACTCGCAAGTTAGCGTCTGCGACCCCACCGTGTGAATCGCTCTCGGCAAGAACTGCCGTCCCTTGCCCGCAAATCGTCACCGCTTGCGGGAATTTTTCCTTTGGAAATCAATGACTTACTTCGAATAGCTGCCGCTGGGGCTACGGCGCTCCTCGGCCCGGAAAAAGACGGACACGGCGCGGGGGACTGAGTAATATGGAACTTGTCAATTTGGTTGGCTTGCAGCCAGATTCCACGATGCCAGATGCCAGCGGAGTTACGTCTTTGCGGCTCACAAAGATCTTGTTCGGGTTCCTGCTGCTGTGCGTCGCGAACCTGTTCGCGTCGTCGATTGCTTGCGCGCAATCTACCGATGCCACGTCGGCCTGGGCGCGATCCAACAGCGTCGTCGGCATCGTCGAAGGCGATGTCACGCTGATCCGCCAGACCACGCGCTATACGCTCGCCGAGGGCGTCGTGTTGAATGAGCAGGACATCATCGAGACAGCACCCGGCGCATTTGCCCAGATCGAACTCCCCGGGGGCGTCCTTGTCGGTATCGGTGAATCGACGCGGCTGATGCTGCGCCCTCGCGTTGGCAAGGGGCTGACGGCGCCGCCGCTCTATCTGCTCGAGGGCTGGCTCAAGACCACCGCCAGCGGGGCCTTCGGCTACGTCGGCCCCAGCGTCGAGGTTGCGACGCAAGCCGCCGCCACCGTCATCTACACCAAAGGCGTGCAGTACGAGCTGTTTGTCGAAACTGGCACCGCCAAGCTGACGCCGCGCGATGGCACGCAGACGATTGCGCAATTGGCCAGCGGCGACTTCGCACAGCGGCGTGAAGGCAGCACACCGACGGTCGGGCCGCGCGCCACGCCCGAGTTCCTGAGCAAGCTGCCGCGCCAGTTTCGCGACCGGCTGCCAGCGCGCGGTGAGCAGTTCGCCAAGCGCAATGTCGCTCCCAAGGCGCGCGGCGAGGTCACGTACGCCGATGTGGCCGCCTGGCTGCGCACCGAACCGGCGCTGCGGCTTGCGCTGCTGCCGCTGTGGCAGTCGCGCGCGGCCGACCTGAACTTCCGTGCGGGCGCCAAGGCCGATCTGGCACAGCACCCTGAGTGGGAGCGCTATGCCGACCCCGAGGGTTATGCGCGCCGGCTGGCCGAAGAGGCCGAGCGTCGCCGCGCTCGGGAGGCCGCGGCTGCAGCGGCACGGGCCAACCGGGCGGCTGCAGCCGCCGCAGCCGCAGCCGCAGCTTCGGGCACCAGCGCCGGGCGGGGCACATCTCAGTGAACCGTTCCGCGTCCTGCCGCAACCCAGCGACTACTACCAGGACTGGAGAATTTAATGAGCCTTCTATTCAAGTTCAATCTGATCTTCCTGGTTGTCTTCGTTGCAGGTGTGGCCGGCACGGGCAAGATTTCCTATGACCTGCTGCAAAGCAACGCCAAGCAGGAGGTGCTCAACCATGCGCGCCTGACCATGGAAAAGGCGATGGCGGTACGCGCCTATACCAATGACCAGATCCGCCCATTGCTTGAAACACAGATGAAGTACACCTTCCTGCCCCAGACCGTACCAGCCTATTCCGCCACGGAAGTACTGGCGACACTGTCCAAGACCTTTCCCGACTACACCTACAAGGAAGCGACCCTGAATCCGACCAACCCGCGCGATCGGGCAGTCGACTGGGAAGCCGACATCGTGAATCGTTTTCGCACCCAGGCCGATCAGAAGGAGTTCGTTGGCGAGCGCGAGTCGGGTACCGGGCGGGCGCTCTACATCGCGCACCCGATCCGCATCACGAACGCCGCCTGCCTGGCATGCCATAGCACGGTCGAGGCGGCGCCGCGCACGGTGATCGACAAGTACGGGCCGGCCAACGGTTTCGGCTGGCATTTGAACGAGGTAATCGGCGCGCAGGTCGTTTCGGTGCCGATGTCGGTGCCGCTGGCGCGTGCCGAACAGACTTTCAAGGTCTTCATGGCTTCGCTCGTCGGCATTTTCGTGGCCATAGGCATCGTATTGAATGTGATGCTCTACCTGCTCGTGATCCGACCGGTGGCGGCGCTGTCCAAGGTGGCCAACCGCGTCAGCCTCGGCGAACCCGATGTGCCGGAGTTCGCGACGCACAGCCGCGACGAAATCGGGACCCTGGCGCATTCGTTCACGCGCATGCGCCGCAGCCTCGATCAGGCCATCAAGATGATCGACACCTGAGGTCCGTACCCCTATGTCGTCGCCCACCCATGTCGGTCCGTACCCGATCCGCGGGGTGATCGGCTCGGGCGCGATGGGCATCGTGTACTTGGCGCACGATCCGGGGATCGACCGTGCGGTGGCGATCAAGACGATCCACCGCCGCCTGCTCGAGTCGGGCGACGACATGAGCGTGGCGGCGCGCTTTCGTGTGGAAGCCAAGGCGGCGGGGCGGCTGACCCACCGCAACATCGTTTCGATCTACCAGTTCGGCGAAGACGAGGACTTCGCCTACATCGTCATGGAGTACGTCGCCGGACGAAACCTGCGCGACTATGTCCAGGCACCGCGCAAGCTCGAGGTGCCACAGGTGCTGTGCGTGATGATGCAACTGCTCGACGGCTTGCACTACGCCCACGAGCGCGGCATCGTGCACCGTGACATCAAGCCGGCGAATCTGCTGATTGCCGATGACGGGCGCCTCAAGATCACCGATTTTGGAATAGCGCGAACCGAAACATCGAATCTGACCCGCGCCAGTGCGATCGTCGGGTCACCCGGCTACATCGCGCCCGAGCAATACACGGACCGCGAGATCGACCGCCGCGTCGATGTCTTCTCGGCGGGCGTGCTGCTCTATCGGATGCTGAGCGGGGCGACGCCATTTGTCGGCACGGACGACGCCATCATGTACAAGATCGTCTACGAGCCCCACAAGCCGCTGAGCGAGGCGACGAACGACGCCGCACTCAAGCCGTTCGATGCCGTGCTGGACCTGGCGCTGGCGAAGGATCCGGCGCAGCGCTACCCGAGCGCGATGGCAATGCGAACGGCGCTGCAGGCGCTCGCCACCGAGACGCTGCCAGAGGTGCTCCCGGCCCACATCCTGATGGCGCCTCTCCTCGAAGACCTCGAGGCGAGCCCGACGGAGCGCGACGCGCCCGAGATCCCCGGGCCGTGCTCGCCCATTGTGCCGACGGTGCCCGACTCGGCGCGGATCCCCCAGGCGCCCTCGAAGTCGCTGCCCGGCACCAGCCCGCCTTCGATTCCCGCACCCACCGGATGGGACACCGCCGCGCTGGCCGAGGTCGAACGCGAACTGGCCCAGCACGTGGGCGCGGTGGCGCGCGTGCTGGTGCGTCGCGCCGCGCGTGGGTTGTCTACGCTGGCGGAAGTGCGCCAGGCCGTCGCGAGTGCGATCATCGACATTGACGCGCGCGAGCGCTTCCTGGCCAGAGCCGGCGTGCCGCCAACCCATGCCGCGGCCTCTGCAACAGCCTCTGGTTCCCAGGCCTCGAGAACCGGGGGCGCGGCGCCGAGCGGCGTGCCGATGCGCGAAGGCGATGTCGACAAGGCGGCCGCCGCACTCCTTTCCTCGCTGGGACCGATTGCGCGGGTCGTCGCGAAGCGCTGCGCCGCGAAATCGAGCACCCGCGAGCAATTCGTTGCCAGCGTCATGGAACAGCTCACGCCAACCGTCGACGCCCGCCGTGTGCAGGCCGACCTGTGGCGAGCCTTGGGCTGAATCTGAACGGGCCCATCGTGATCGCGCTGCATGTCATACGCCGCCCCGGCGCCAGCGAGCCCGATGCGACGGCGCTTCCGCTGCCGCCGGAGGGCGTCATCATCGGCCGTTCTCCCGAATGCGACCTGGTGCTGGCCGACCCGCTGCGCAGGGTGTCGCGTCAACACGCCCAAGTCGCCATGGTCGGCCAGGACGCGCTCGTGCGCTGCATCAGCAGCAGCACCCCTCTGTGGGTGAACGACACGCAGCTCGCCCCGGGTGACCAACTGGCCCTCTCGGTGGGCGACTGCCTGCGCATCGGCGGGTTCGAGCTCGCTGTCGAGTGCATCGCGGCGCCGGCTGCTGCGCGTGCGCGTCTGGATCGCTGGTTCGATCTGGACGGCGCGCACGATCCGCTTGCTGCGCAATCGCCGCTGCCGGCCCTTGCGCCAGCGCCCGAGGCGGCGTCAGCGAGTGCGGTGGTGTCCTGGAAGACGGATCCGCTGGTCGTGCGAACCGGCACACCGATGGTGAAGAGTGCACCCTCGATGCCACCGGCTCCGCCGCCCTTGCAAGTCCCTGAGTCCGCGGAGCCACCGCGGCCAACCACCGTATCGGCAGCCGGACCGACAGCGCCCGCGCCTCCTTCGTCGGCTTCGGCCCCCGAGGGCGGGTCGCCGGATCTGACTGAACTTGCAGCGGCATTCCGTTGCGGCGCCGGACTGGGCGGCGCCCAGGTGCCGCCGTTGACACCGGAGTTGATGGAACATCTGGGCGCGCTGCTGCGGGCGACCGCTGAAGGCACGCTCGCGTTGCTGAAAAGCCGTGCGGTCGCGAAACGCCACATGCGCGCCGAGGGTACGGTGATCGCGCCGCGTCAGAACAACCCCCTGAAGTTCTCGCCGGACGCGACCGAAGCGTTGACCCGGATGCTGCAGCGTGTCCCGAGCCCCGGCTTCCTCGACCCCGTGGCGGCGTTGCACGACGCGAATCGCGACCTGCTGGTGCACCAGGTGGCAATGGTCGCCGGCATGCGCGCTGCGGTGTTCGAGCTCTTCTCCCGCCTGGGTCCCGAGGCCGCCGAGAACGCGGAGGGGCCGCCGCGCGACATTCTTTCGCGCCTTCCCAAGCGCCGCGCCGCGGCCCTCTGGGAGCGCCATCGGCTGCAGCACGCCCACTTGCTCGAGCACTTGGACGACGACTTCGAGACCATCTTCGGACGGGAATTCCTGCGTGCCTATGAAGCCCAGTCGCGCGTCAACGCGGACGCCCCACCGCCGGAGTCACCATGGCCAAACGCGCGTTGAACGTCTCGGTCGCTGCGCTGTCGCAAACCGGGCGGCGCGAGTGCAACGAAGACGCCTTCGGCTATTGGCAGGGCGCCGACTCCCTTGTCGCCGCCCTTTGCGACGGTGCGGGCGGGCACGGCGGCGGCCAGATGGCCTCGCGCGTCGCCGTGACGCATGTGCTCGAAGCCTTCGCGCTCCGACCCGAGGTCAGCCCGAACGCGCTGAAACGGCTTGTCCAAGGGGCCAACGACGCAGTGGTCGCTCAGCAGGTTGCCGGCACCATGACGGCCGACATGCGCACCACCATCGTCGTGCTCCTGCTCGACCTGCGCAGTGGCGCGGCGATCTGGGCCCATGCCGGCGACTCGCGCCTTTACCGCTGGCATGACGCCCGATTGCTCGGGCGCACCCGTGATCAAAGCCTCGCGCAGAGCTTGCGCGATGCCGGGCTGAACGCGAGCGACGCCGCCCCGGGGCAGCTGACTTCGGCGCTCGGCTCGCCCGAAGGCTTCGACTTCGAGATCCTGGAAACACCGCAGGTGCTCGCTTCCCGCGATGCCCTCCTGCTGTGCAGCGATGGACTCTGGTCGGCCTTCGACGATCTGGCGATGGAGCGCAGCTTGGCCGGCTGCAGCGGCATCCAGGCCTGGCTCGATCGCCTCGAAGCGGGTGTGCGGCGCGCCGATCGCAGCGCCCAGGACAACTATTCCGCGCTCGCGATCTGGTGCGAGGCCGGTTGAACATCGAGCAGTTCGAGCAGAAGGGCCGGCTCCGGTGGCCAGGCCGCAGGCCGCGCAACGACATCGTGTGCGGCGGCGAGCGGCCACCAGAGGCTGGCCGGCTCCGGCGGCCAGGCCTCGGCTGGTTTGAATTCCTGCTCAGGACGGGGCGGCAAGGCGGCGATCGCGGCCTCGAGCGCTTCGGGTCCTTCTGCGACAGCGTCGAGCAGCGACGCGAGCCGTGCGGCGCTTTCGTCCGGTGAAGGCGGCGCGTTGAAGCGTTCCGCCAGCGTCAGCGGAAAAGCGCGTCCGACACGATCGTGCGACGCCGTGATGATGCCGCACCAGAACTCGCCGGGCGTCGGCAGCGCCAGATAGCGCCACGGCGCGAAGCTGCCCAGGCGTTCGCGCAGCGTGGCGGCGTCCAGCGTCGTGGCGGCGAGGGCGAGGCCACGCTGCAGCCAGCCATCCCAGTCGCTGCGCCACCGTGCGGGCAGGCCACGGCCGACAAAGTCGCCACGCGCGGGCAACTTGCCGTACCAGGAGACGCGACGCGATGGCGACTTCACCATGATGCCTGCGGGCAATGAAAACGTGCCAAGTCCCGGAGGGTCCAGACATCGGCGTCGGGTGTCGCGGCCGCGCTCGCCTCGACGTCGAGGGTGCGTGTGTCGACGACGAAGGTCAGCCGCGCTGGCGCGCCGCGCTCGCCCTTCCAGTCGCCGCGCAGCAGCACCCGGAGCCAGGCGAACGGACCTTCATGGATTTCGGCGCCGACCCCGGTCGGGCCGGGCGGCAGCACGCGCATCAGCACCTTTTGCGTCGAAGCCGGTCCGGGCCAGACCAATTCCTTGGCACGTGGCGGGCCGTTCTCGAAGCGCAAGAGCTGCCCATCGACATCGATGCTGAACTGCAGCAGTTCGGCATCCATGCGCTGCGGCGTGATGCGCAGCTTGAGTTCGGGCAGCGGCGCACCCTGGGGAAAGAACAGGCTGCCGATCGCCGCCGCCCGCTCGAATGCATCCGAATTGCTCGCATTGGCGCCCGCGCTGCGCGCTTTCCAGGGCCGGGTCGACGTGTCGACGCGTTCGGTCAACTGGTTTCGCCGGAATTCGTCGAACAGGCCACCGGGTCCGAACAGGCGCGCAAAGTCGGACGGTGCCATATCCCGCGTCGCGGTGGCACTGAACGGAAAGCGCTCGCGCGTCAACGTGCTGCAAGTCTGCGCGAGTTCGAGCAGCGCGGCGTCGAAACTCGGCTTGGCGCCACCGCGCGAGCGGATCAATGTCCCGAGGTCGAGGTAGAGCCTCCGCAGCGCCGCCGGCGCACCGACGGCCTCGGTGCGCAAGGTCGCGTCGAGTTCGGCGCTTCCGGTCTCGTCGCGCTTGCCGGCGACCAGGGTGTGAAGGCGATCGAGCGCTTGCGGTCCGGGGCCTGCCGCGTAGTCGCCGAGGGCGCCGAAGCGTGTCCGCAGCGTGCCGTCGAAGGCGATCTCGGCCGCGCTACCGCCCTGTGAGGTCGCGCTGAAGTCGTCGGCCAGGCGTGTCAGGAGGCGGCGCAGCGGCGAATCGGGCGCCGTGAGTCCAGTGGCCTGGCGCGAGGCGTCCACCGTATCGCTGCCGGGCGCCAAGGCAAGGGCATCGAGTTGGCGCGACCAGGTGGCGATCACGCGTTCGGCCTGGCGCTTGCCGACCTGCGTGGCGATTTCGTCGCGCCAGGCGCGGTCTTTCTGCAGGCGCCGTACATCGCCGCCGGTGTCGCCGAGCACCCAGTCCGCCTCGCTCGCGAGTTCATCGAAGGTCGGCTCGAGCGCCGGCGCCAGATTGCGTCGCCAGCCGCTGGCGCTCGAATGCGCCGGCATCGGCCCGGCGCTCGACGCTGCGAACAGAAGGGCGCTGGCCGCGCCGAGGCGTGTCGGCAGATCCTGTGGCGGTTCGGGATCGGGAACGCGTCGCAGCAAGCGCTCGTGCACGCGTTGCGCCAGCGGCAGCGCCGCGAGGGCGCTGCGCGCCGCGCGCACGCCGGCATCGTCGGGGCGCATCGCCTCGGGCAGCCCGCTGCGCTCGAGCAAGTTCTCGACATGGCGCGTCACCTCGTCGCGCTCGCCGGCGCCGCTCGCCTGTGTCAGCGTCTGCTCGACCCAGCCGTGTAACTCGCCGCGGGCCAGCCGTGCCGGATTGGCGAGCATCAACGAGGTGCGCAGCGCCTCGTAACGTGTCGCGCTGTCCTCGGCCTCGCGCAGGTCGCGGCGCAATCGCTCGACGAGCAGCGGCGCCAGACTCCGATCGAGCATCTCGCGGTAGACCTGTTCCGCCGAGCGCGCCAGCCGCGGTCCCTGGAACAGCCCGAAGCCGAAGCCGGCAGGCGGCTCATCCGGATCGATGCCGTCGTTCGCGGCCAGATGCTCGAGCACCGAATAGAGCGGCAACACCTGCTCGAGACTTGCCGATTCCAGGGGACCGATGCGCCGGGTCAACTGCTCGACACGCGTGCGCACGGCGTCGACATAGTCGAGGTTGCGCCGGTAGCTCTGCCACCACAGGGCAGAGGCGGTGAGCAGCGCGGCACCGGCAAATGCCGCGCCGAACATGCCAACGCGTCGACGCAAACGCAGCCGCTGCAACCGCTGACCTGCCAGGGGCGCTTCGGCGATCACCAGGCGCTTGAGCAGCGCGCTCAGGAAAAACGACTTGCCGCCGGCATCAGGGCGCGGCAGCGGCTGCAGCGCCAGGCCGTGGCTGCGCGCGAGTTCGCCGATCACCCGGTCGATCGGATTGCCCTCCTGCGTGCCACTCGTCAGCGCGATCGAACGCAGGCGCTGCGCCGGCGCGGCGGCAATGTCGGCGAAGGCCTCGCGCACGAATCCTTCGAGAGGCGCGAGCAGGGCCTTGAACTGTGCCGCGAACGCGTAGATCGGCAGGCGGCGCTGCGGCGTGCGTTCTTGCTGCAGCAACTCGGGACTGCGCTGTGCCAGGCGCTGCGCGAGGTCGTCGAGGCGCGCTCCGAGATCGGCCGGGATGCCAGCAACATCGGCGTCGAACACCAGCCCCCAGAGCTGCTCGCGTTGCGCGACATCGAGATCGCCGAAGGTTTCGACGAAGCCGGCGAGCAGGTCGGCCTTGGTCACCAGCAGGTAGATCGGAAAGGCGAGATCGAGCTCGCGGCGCAGTTCATCCAGACGCGATGCGACGGCTGCCGACTGGCGCGCGAGTTCCGCACCGCCTTGCAGCAGGTCGGGCACGCTGACGCTGACGATCACGCCGTTGATCGGCTGCACTGGCCGGTGCCGGCGCAGGAGCGCGAGGAACTGCTGCCATTCCCCGGCGTCGACCACGGCGTCGCTGTCCTGTGTCGTGTAGCGTCCGGCCGTGTCGATGAACACGGCGTCCTCGCTGAACCACCAGTCGCACTGGCGCGTTCCGCCAATGCCCGCGAGCGGGTCGCGTCCCAGCTCTTCGGCAAGCGGAAAGCGCAGACCGGAATGCAATATCGCGGTGGTCTTGCCGCCCCCGGGCGCGCCGATGATCAGGTACCAGGGCAACTGCTGCACCTGTCGCCGGCGCTGCCACCAGCGATGTGTGCCTTGCGCCCCGACCCCCTGCCGCAGCATCGCGAGCGCCTCGCGGAATCGTTGGCTCAACTCGACGGTGGCATCGCCTGATTCGAGGCCCTTCAGCAGTCGCTCGTTGCGCCGTCGGGCCAGCAACACGCGCAGTCCGTGCAGGCCGACCAGCAAGAGCGCCACCAGCGCCAGCAAGGCCACGCGCGCGCGCATGCCGTCGAAGGGGTGCCAGCTGCCGAAGTCCAACAGCGGTGCCGCAAACCACAACAAGGCGCCTGCCGCACCGAGGTTGACGGCGCGTTGGACGAAGCGTGGCGAGGCCTTCATTCCGGGAACAGGACGATCTCGACGCGTCGCAGTGGCGCGCCGGCCGCGGCGTCGACGCGGGCCTCGACCGCCATCCGCTCATCGCCGAGTTGTGGCCGCAAGACGTCGGCGGCACCACGCGCCCATTCCATCGCCTGATGCCAGGCCGAGGGCGTGCGAGCCGTCGGGGGATCGCTGCCATCGGTGTAGCCGACGACGAGCACCTTGCCCGGCAGCTTCTTCAGCGCTGCGCCCAGGCGCGTCAATGGGCCGGTGGCGTCGCCGAGCGCGTCGGCGCCGATCACGACCACACTGCGCAGCGCCTCGTCGCGCACGGACAGCCGGCGCGCATCGATGTCGTCACGCAGGCTCGAGGCCAGCCGCGGTGGCACCGGCACCGCGCCCGCGACCTGCTGCGCGGCGACGGCGGGTGCCGGTACGAGTCGCTGCAAGGACGCCAGCACGCCGTCGACGCGCGCTGCAAGCTGAAGCTGGCTGGCGCTGTAGATGCCTACGGCAAGCACGCCGAGCAGCAGGACCGCCGGCAACGCGACGCGTGGCGCCCGCGGTGGGCTGGCCGCAGCGGCCGCGCAGTGCCACGGAGCCACCAACACCGGAACCGGCGCCACCCGTTGCAGCGCGAGTTGCACACGCGCGCGCAGGTTTTCATGATCGCGGCTGTCGGGCGCCATGCCCGCGCGCAGCCCGAGACTCAGGCAGGTATGGAAGAGTTCGAGCAGCGCGCGATGCTCGCGCGGCTTTTCGGCCAGCCGCGACAGCAGGCGCAACAGCTTGTCGCCGCCATCGGCCTCGCCGTGAAAGCGCTGCAGCAGTCCGGCGCCTCCCGTGCCCCACGGCGCCGCGCCAAACTGCTCGTCGCCCCAGGCACAGAGCACGTAGCTCGCGGCCGCGACGCTTGCTTCGTCGACGCCTGCGACGCGCGCATTGGCTTCGAAATGGGCCACCACCGCAGCCAGCGTGCGGCGCAATTCGGCCGGGTCGACGGGCGTCGCGTCGTGCAAGCGTGCCACCAGGGCAACGAGGGGGAGGGCCTCGCCGCGCAGCGCGCGCGCGGCGGCCGGCTCGTCGACGCCATCCGAAGCGCCGGAAGCCGGCGACGCGAGCGCGGCGCCGGGTCGCATCATTTGACCCACCCCAGTTGCAGTTGGCGCGCCTGCGCGTCGAGGCGCGCGCGCGCCAATGATCCAACCGGCAAGGGCAGGACGGCACGCCACTGCGAACTCTCGAGTTCCCGAAACGCACCGAACACCGCGAGGGCACGCGCGTCGCCGCGCAGCTCGAGGTCCAGCTCGCGCGCCTCGCCGGGGCGCAGGTACAGGCTCTGGCGCGCGAGCATGTTCGACCCGAGGGTCGCCTCGTCATCGTCGTAGAGGCTGTCGAAACTCGCCTTTTCGAACCCGCTCGCATCGCTGAGCACATAGACCCGCAGCGCCAACGAGGCCGATGCATCGCGCGCATCGGTGTTGAGGCTGCGTTGCGCCTGCACGAGCAGCTGCAGGTTGCGTTTCGGCCCGGCCAGCGCAGGCGCAGGACCGGGGTTGAACATGAAATTCACGACCATGGAGGTGTTGACCCAGGGAATCTGGCGCTCCGCGGTGTCGCGCAGCACCTTGATGCGCACGGTCTTCATCATTTCCTCGACATCCACGCCAGGGGTTCGCATCTCGGTGGCGAGGTAACGCGTGTAGATGCTGTTGCCGCCGACCGGGCCGTCCTCGGCGACGCGGCCGGGCGCAGCGGAGAAGGCAATGAGGGCACCCGGCGCCGCCATCTCGGCCAGGCCGTTGGCGTTGCGCGAAGCGGCACCGCGCGACGCGAAGGGGTCGTTGCGGCAGGCGTCGATGATGAAGATGCGGGCGCGTGCACGCACCCGATCGACATGCGTGAGCAGCGCTTCCTGCAGGTCGATGGCCTCATCGCGCACTTCGGCCTCATCGCGCAACGCGATGTCGACCGGCAGCAGGAAGTTGCGCCCGCCGATCTGTACGCCGTGGCCGGCGTAATAGAAGACCGACGCGACCTGGTCATCGTCCATGCGGCGCGCGAATTCCCGCAGCACGCGCTTGAAGTCGCGCGCATTGAGATTGAGATGCTCGCCCACCTCGAAGTTGAGGCTGCGCAATGTCTGCGCGACCAGCCGAGCGTCATGCTCGGGATTGTTCAGCGGGATTTCGGGGTACCGTCCGTTGCCGATCACGAGTGCGACACGGCGTTGGCCAGGTGAGTCGACCATGGCCCGCTGCGGTTGCGCGAGGCCGGCCCGGCTCCACCACATAGGAACGAAACCGAAGCCAAGGCAGGCGAGCAGGCGACGGCGAATCATGGTGACGGCGGAAAGAATGGATGCGACGGACCTCGAGGACTCCACTGGCGATCGCATGCCATTCTCGGTTGGGCGCTGCGGCGGCACAAGGGGAGGGCGGTGCCGCCGCGATCCGGCCATGGCACCGCCGTGGGCACTCCGCAGCGACTGCTCAGGCGCCGCGGAACTGCACGCGACGGTTGATGGCGGCGTACGGATCGGTGTCTTCGAGCGGCCGGTCTTCGCCGTACCCGACGGTCTTCAGGCGCGCGGCGTCGATGCCGTGCTGGTGAACGAGATAGTCGCGCACCGCGCGGGCCCGATTGCGCGACAACTCGAGGTTGTAGGCCGCGCTGCCCCTGGCGTCGGTGTGGCCTTCGATCGTGACCTTGCTTCCCGGCGCCATCAGTTCGATGCCCTTGGCAAGCGCGTCGAGCTGGGTCCGTGCGGCCGGAAGGATCTCGGCGGAATCGAAGGCGAACCGTACCGGCAAGGACAGTGCCGAGGCGGCGGCTTTCGAGTCATTGCGCGCGACATGTGCGGTTTCCGAGGGACGCGCCGATGCATTCACCCGGGAACCCGCCGCCACCGCCGTGGCCTTCGCCGGGGCTGCAGGCGCATCGTCGAGCAGGCGGATCGAACGGGTGAGCACGTCCGCCACGTCCTGGGGGACCACGAGCTGGCCTTCGTGGTAGATCATGACCTTCTCGGCCCTCGCGGCGGGGGCGACCATTGCAGCGGCGGCGGCGAGGGCGAGGGCGAGGGTGCTGAGGTAGCGGATCATTTGAGGGCTCCTTGGGCGTTGGGGTTGATGCCCATGGGTTGCGTGCGCCGCCTGCCCGGTTCAATCTTTATCGATCGAGCCGATGCCGCGGATGGAACGCGTCACCGCCGGGTCGCCGTGATAGCGCACGTGGCCGACACCGCCGATGCGCACCGCCAGCGTGTTGCTGGCAGCGAGCTGCGCTTCGCCGTTGCCGTCGATGGCCACGTCGGCGCGCTCGCTCGCGAGCCTGGGTGCGGAATAGGTGCCAATGCCGGTGATGGAAAGTTGCTGCGCCGTCACTTTGCCGCCGCCGACCGCGACATCGCCGGCACCGGTGATCCGCACGTCGAGGTTGCGCGCGTTTTCCAGGCGCTCGAGGCGGATCGAGCCGCCGCCTGCCAGCACCAGCGCGAGCGTGTCGCTGCGCAGCGGTCCGATGCTGATCGCACCGGCGGTGCGCGACTCGAAGGCTCGCAAGGTCTGGACGCCAAGCTTCATCCGGATCGGCTGCTGGGTCTCGACCCGGCCGGGCCCAAGGCCGATGAGCAGCCGCCGATCGTGGACCTCGGTCGTGATCTTGCGCAGCACCGCAGGCTCGGCCTCCAGGGTCAGCGACTCGCGTGGGCCCTGTTCGATGCTGACATCGCCGGCGACGGCAAATATGACCTCGTCGAAGTCGGCGACGCTGCGGGTTTCGGTGGCCGCCCGAGCGGGCCCGGAAGGGGTCGCGGCAAGAACCGCGGCGCAGCCGGCGGCAAGGGCCGCCGCCCGGAGCGACGGCGGTACCGGAAAGGCTTGGTTGAACCAGTTCATGACGGGGCTCCAGGCGGTGGCGATGGTGGCCTCAGCGCGGCAGCGCGAGGCTGGGTGAGGGCGGGGCAGGGCGGGCCAGGCAGGTCGTCCCGTTGAGATCGGCGGTGACGATCAAGGCCCTGCCATGGCGGTCGATCGCCACCATCTTTGCACCCTGCCGTGCTTCGGCGTCGAGGGTGACCGGCCCCTCTTCGAACAGTAGGAAGCCGTTCTGCCAGCAGCGGAGTTGATAGGCGGCGAGTGCCTTCCTGCTCGCGGCCCGTGGCGCCGGCGCGACCTGGGGAGCGACACGGTCGTCGCCACCGATTGCGCCGGCGCCTGCGGTCGCGCCGCGGGGCAACTGCAGGAACATGGCGGTCACGGCGACAAGGGCCACCAGGGACACCGCCGCCAGGCGGGCGCCGCGCTGCTTCGGACGATCGGGAAGGAAATCACTTGGCTTGTACATGGAAGTTCTCCTGGGCGAACGTGCCGCCGCTGGCTTTGTCGAAGGCGGCGCGGATCATGTCGAGCGTCACGCCGGGCAGGGGTTCGAAGTCGATGCCGACCAACGCCTGGGGCAATGAAGCCATCACGTCGCGCGGCGTTGCGAAGCAGGAAACGGTCTCGGGCACGCCCTTCGCATTCATCGATAGCCGGAAGCGCATCGGGCCGGGCAACGTGAGCGGCTTGGCCGACGCGATGCGCGAGTCCTGCGCGAACCGGTTGGGGAAGAAGCGTATGACCTTGGCGTCCTCGTCCCGCAGATAGCAGTAGACATGGGCGTCCTGCGACGGCGCCAGGGAGAGGTTGATCGACTCCCCGCGGGCAAACCGCGTCTGCTGGTTCGGGGCCGCCACTGACAGCTTCAGCGGCGTCGCCGGCGATGCGGGGGCTGCCGCGGTCGGTGATCCGAGCGTGGTGGCAAGCGTGCCAGGCGCAACGTAACGTGCCGGTTGCGGCGGACGCTGGATCTTGCTGTGGTCTGCAGCGAGGAAGGCGTTGAAGAATTTATCGTCGAGCACAGCCGCGCGGCTGAGGCCGAGCTGGGCGCGATAGTTGGAAATCGCCTCGTCGATGGCAGGATTGAATTCCCCGTCGATCGGGCCGTCGTAGAACCCGCGGTGGCGCAGCTGGTTCTGGAAGTAGGCGATCAGCTCGATGCGCGTCGCAGCCATGGAACTGTACCAATCCAGCATCTCGAGACGCGTTTCCTCATTCGCTTTCGGGTCGGTAACGCCCAGGCAGGACCAGTAGGGGGTCTTCGTCAGCTTGCCGATGAGCTCCACCACCGCCAGTTCGACCAGCCCGCGCAGCGCCTGCGACTGGCCTTCCGAACGTGCCAGGTTCATGCTGTAGTTGATGCCGAACTTGTGATATGCGGCATCACCGTCGACGCCCTTGCCTTGCTTCATGATCACCACGGAATTGCGTGATGTGACGCCCGGCAGAATCCCCATGTCGCTGGTCGTCAGCACGCTCAGGTCGAGCGCCAGCATGCTGGTGGACGCGTCGTTTGCAACGCCGAGGTTGAGGTACGGGAAGTAGCCAATGCCGAGGTCCTTCTGGTTCTTGATCAGGTTCTCGTCGAATTGGGACACGGAGCCCTTGATGTCGTAGCGCGGAATCGCCTGGTAGACCGCCGTGGTTTGCGCCGCCGAGAGAAAGCTGACCACGTTCAACGTGTCCTTGCCGAACGCGACCAGGCGGACCGCGCGGCTGCGCCGCGACATGTCCGATACCGCCGAGATCAGCATGTCACGCGTTCCGGCGTTCAGCTTTTTCGTTTCGTCATTGATTTCCTCGGTCAGCATCGTCACGTCGTGCACGCCGTAGTCGAGCATCAGCGTGTCCATGCAGCGCAGCGGCTGCGTAAAGCCCGTGATCGAGCGCTGAGGCCGTTGCTCGGGGCCAACGCGGATCTCGGCGGTCTGTTCGATGGTTGTTTGCTTGACCTCGAGCGCCTGGCAGCCCGCGAGTGCTGCGAGTGCGGCAAGCGCTAGCAAGCGCATGATGCGGGGCGGTTTCATGGCATCTCCGATCTGAGGAATTTCAATTCACTGGCAACCGCCGCGGCCGACGATGTTGATGGCATTGGGTGCGAACACGAACACCTCGCGCGGCGCGGCTCCGATGCGCCCGCCGGTGTCGATGTTGCCGATGCTCTGGCTCCCGCAAGTGCCTTGGTTTTGATCCAGGGACTTCCCCTGTTCCTCGGCCTTGCGCTGCTGTGCGCCGATGCGGATCTTCTCCTTCGCGATCTTCGCGCGGAACCGCGAGTCGACCTCCAGCAGTTCCTGCCCCGCGAATGCACTGGCGCATGCGCCCAGCGTGAGGGCGACAAGGACGATGCGGGTGGTGCGAACGAGGGTTGCATTCATGGTGGGTCTCCTTGCTGGAAAACCGCCAGCGCCGTTGGCGCTGGCGGACGAGGGGCGAAAGCGAAGCGCTGGTTACTTGGCGACTCCGATGCTTTGGGCGGCGGTGGACAGGAAGCCGCTTGCGCTGTTGTTCGAGCCGGTGGCGATGACGGTCGCGTTTGTCAGCTTGCCGTTGCCTTGTGCACCGCCGATCTGCTGGCTGGCCGTGGACAGGAAGCCGGATGCGGTGTTGCTTGCACCATTGGCTTGCACGAGCGAGTTGGTGACCGTGCCGTTGCCCTTGGCGAAGCCCACTTCCTGCGTGGCGGTGCTGAGGAAGCCCGAAGCCCTGTTGTTCAGGTTCGTGCCGACAACCGTGCTGTTGGTGATCTGGCCATTGCCCTCGGCGTGGCCGACGCTTTGGTTCGCCGTCGACAGGAAGCCCGAGGCCGAGTTGTTGGCGCCGTTGACGAGCACGGTGCTGTTGGCGATCTTGGAGTTCTGCTCGGACACACCGATGTTCTGGCGCGCCGTGGCCAGGAAGCCGGACGAGTTGTTGTTGGCGTTGGTCGACAGCACCGTGGTGTTGGCAATTTCGCCGGCCATCGCGCCACCGAAGGCGAAACCGAGGGCGATGAGGATGGATGCTTTGCGAACGATTTGCATGATGATCTCCAGAGAGTGATGACAGGGGTTGAGGTCGGGCTTGCCGAATTGCTTGCCTTCCCGCCCATGGGTTGCGGCCAGTCCGGGATCGGTTCAAAGAGTTTTCGGGCGAATGGCGCACGGGGGTAGGATCGCCCGCGATGCCCGACAGCGCGCCGCCTGATCCGCCTCCAAACCCCGCACGCCTGACTGGCTTGCGCGGGGCCTTCGACGCGCTGCGCAATTTGGGGTTGATGGGTCTCGGCTCGACCGCTGCGAGCGACTACGACAGCTTTACGGCCAGTGACGGCCACGTCGTTCCCGTGTGCGTCCTCGGCGGCGGGTCGCCGCTGGTGTTGGTGCATGGATTCGGATGCACGCATCGCGACTGGTTGCCGGTGGCTCGAAGGCTGGCGCGGCGCCATTGCGTGCTCGCCTGGGACGCACGCGGCCATGGCAGTTGCCGGTCGGTGAGCGGCAGCATCACGCTGGCGCGACTGGCGAACGACCTGGCCGAGGCACTCGACCACTTCGGGTTGCAGCGCTCGATCCTGGTCGGGCATTCCATGGGCGCGCTGACGTTGATGCAATACCTGCATCTGCATGGCACGCAGCGGGTGGCTGGGGTGGCGCTGGTCGACCAGTCGCCGCGCATCGTGACGGACGACGGCTGGCGACTCGGGCTGTTCGGCAGCTGCAGCGCGGCGATGCTATCGGGAATGATCGCTGGCGCGCGCCAGGATTTGGCCGGCACGCTGTTGAACGAGGTCGGCGCGCTCGGAGGCGCCTGGCTGCAGCGCCAGCTGAGTGTCGAAGCACCGCTCGGACGGATGCTGCGCCACCGTCTGGGACGCATCGATGTCCGGCCACTGCTCGACCTCGCCGAATCGCTGGCGCTGGCCGACTTCCGCGCTTCGCTGTCACGCCTTGACGCGCCGCTGCTCGTCGTGCTCGGGGCCCGCAGCCCGCACTATGCGGGTGTGCCGCTCGATGGCTGGTATCGCGACACGGTGAAGCACGCGCAGATCTCGATCTACCCGCATGCCGGTCATTCGCCGCATGTCAGTGAGCCGCTGCGCTTCGCGCGCGAACTCGAGCGCTTCATCGACGACCACGCGTGAGCGGCCTGGCTCAGCTGCCGCAGCGCCCCTTGTCGTCCGGCTTGAAGCAGAAGTCAGCGGTCAGGCTCGAGGACTCCCAGGGCACCTGCACGCGGCCGGTATCTTCCGCCACGCCGATACGCACCCGCTTGAAAAGTTGCTCGATCTGCAGCCCCGGCATCGACATGTTGGCCAGCAAGTGACGCGCATAGACGCTGTGCTCGCTGCTGGCGCTGTCGAGCGCCACGCCGTTCGGCGCCGTCGAGAAGGCCACAAGAGTGCCCACGGGCGCATCGAGCGTCGCCAGGCCGCCCGGCGTTGCGCCGCGGAATTTCAGGCGCCGTCCATCGGGGCCCACGATGACGCCGCCGGCGAACGGGTTCACACGGCAGGCATCGAGCACCACGATGTTGGTGCCGGTGCCGATGGCGCTGAGTCGGTCGACGAACTCGCCGACGTCCGCACTTTGCCGCTGAATGTCCTCTTCGGACTGCGGGTTCGCATCGATCGGCACCAGGTAATTGCGTCCTTTCACCTGGACTCCGTGGCCGGCATAGAACACCACGCGAACCGCCGCCTTCGGCGCACGAATCGAAAACTCGCGCAGCGATTCGATCAGTTCCGGCAGTCGCGTGTTCTGGCGCAGGCTCACGTCATAGCCAAGGCCGCGCAGGACCGCCGCGACGGCGACGGCGTCGCCCGGCGGGTTCTTCAGCGGTGCGGCGCGGTAGGCGCCGTTGCCAATCACCAACGCGATGCGCGACCGGGCGTCGTTGGCAGCGATCGGGGCGCCCATGGCGGGACCGAAGGGCAGGGCCGCGGCACCCAATGCACCGCGCAGCAGCACACGACGGGTCAGCAGTGCGGCCATGTCGGCTACTCCCGGGGCGGCACGCCAGGTGCCAGCGCGGCGGCCTGGACGATCGGGGCGGACTTGACCCGCGCGAGCGCCGCCGCTTCGCTGCCGGGCGGCACACGCAGGTAGTAGTCGCCGAGCTGGCCAGGGCCGCCAGCGAGTTCGCCGTGAACCTGGACCATCAGCATGCGGATGTCGGTCTCCTTGGCGTCCGGCGCGAAGCTGATCTTCAGCATCGGGCCCTCTTCGACGCGAACCGCGTGCAGCGCGCGGATTTCGTCGGCGCTGTCGCGAGCGCTGCCGAGCAGATTCACGATCACGCCACTTTGCACTGCCATGACCGCCAGCGCGGCCAGCGCGTAGCTCGGGCGCATGCCGAAGTTGCCGAAAAAGGCGCCGATGCGCTCGGCCAGGGTCGGACGGTCGCCCTGGATCAGGCGCATGGTGCGGGCCAGGCCGATCGTTGCCGGCACGGCCGGGGCGTTTTCCTGGACGCGCGCCTGCAGTGAGCGATACCAGTCCAACTCGCTGCGGGCCTCGGGATGCTGTGCCATGTAGGCGTCGACCCAAGCGCGGTCTTCGGCTCCCAACGAGCCGTTGGCGTACCAGGGAAGGAGTTCTTCGAAGCGTTCTTTCATGATGACCATGCTCCCGTGGCGATGGTCGCGCTAATTCGGCGCGGCAGTGATGAAAAAATTGCGACCATGGTGACCACCAGAATTCTTCGCCTCTCGCGAACCTGTGACTGACCCGACCGTTGTCCCGACTGCGGCGTGCTCACACAATATCAACTTGCGCGACCGACCGCACAGAGACCCCGATCTACCTGCACGGGGCATGCCCGTGTCGGCTCTGGGTTGCATGAGTTCGGCGGACGGTTCAAGTTATTTTCGCCATGGCCAGGCACGCCACAAGTTTCAGGATGCGAGAGCGCCTCTGGCATCGGGGGCACCCCCTTCGCTGCGCAGCAGCGCCTGCAGGCAATTCTTGATCTTTTGGCGGGCGTGGAACAGGCGCGTCTTGACGGTGCCCTCGGGACAGTTCTGTACTTCTGCCACGTCAGCCAGGCTCATGCCCTCGTAGAACACCAGGTGGAGGCATTCGCGATGCTCGTCCGACAGCTTGCCCATGCAATGCTGTACGCCTTCACGCCGTTGCTTGTCAGCCAGCTCCGCGTAGCCGTTCGGCGTGTCGGAGGCAGTGGTCTCGGCGATGTCTTCGAGATCCCCATGCACCTCGTCAGGCCGCCGCGCACGGTAAACCATCAGCGCTTTTCTGCGCGCAATTCCGATGAGCCACGTGGAAAACTGCGAATCGCCGCGAAAGCGGTCGGGGTGGCGCCAGACCTCGTAAAACGAGTCCGCCAGGACTTCCTCGGCTCGCGCGTGGTCGCTCAGCATGTTGAGCACATACGCGTACACCTTGCGGCTGAACGCCTTGTACAGCTGACGGAACGCTGCCTGGTCTTCGCGGCCGATGCGTACCAGCAGCTGGTTGACCTCGTCGTTGTCCATGCGGGCGGGGGCGGTGCGGTGGCGGTGACGAAATATAACGTTTCTGTCCGATTCATAGCGAATCTCTCGGCTGGGGTAACCGGCATCTGCATTTGTGAAGATGACAAGAGCGTTCACGGTGCCGAACTCCCAACATCAACAAATTTCGCTAAGCATCTGTCAGGCATAAGAAAATCGCGTCGTGGTCACTCGCGCGATGTCCGGGCAGGCAAACGACGAGATGGTGGAAGCAGTCATCCTTGGCGGCCAACTTTGCGACATTTGAACTTTGCTGGAATGCGACATAACAACTTTGCCCCACAGGCATCGCCTTGTGAGCCGAGGGCCCCGCAACTATTCGCCTGCGCCGCAAGCCTGCTCGCCCCGCGCCCACCTCAGGCGCCCCGGCGCAGCGAACGACTCTGCTGGGCCCACTGCCGTCTTCCGCCTTCTTGACCTGAAGTTCGGCTCTGCGGTTGCTGCTATTCGCGGGCGCCCGGCGACCTCATGCTGTGACGCCGTTTGGCGCGCGATGACCTGGCTGCCACTTCGCCTGATGCTCCCACGGAGGCTTGCTCGCTTTGGTTGCGCTGGGGCGTTCGGCAGCTGTCGGGGTGCTGTGCGTGCTGGCATGCGTAGGTCAGAATTCGGCCAAGCCGCCTTCTTCCCAATGGCCCCGGCCGGGGATAATCGCGTCCTGATCTCACTTGCCATTGAACCGGCGGTGCCAGGGTCAGTTGCCGGCGACATGGTCCGGATGACGCCGCTCAGTCGCGCGCTTCGCGCAGCCTTTGACGAATCTGGAGGTCTGACATGACACCTGTGTCGCGCTACGCTGCTTCGTCCCGCTGGCTGCACTGGCTGACCGTGCTGGTGCTGCTCGTCAGCATTCCAGTCGGCATCTGGATGGCCTTCTTCGAGCCGGCCGACGAGGCCTTCAAGATGCGGCTGTACAACGTGCACGAGAGCCTGGGCGTGCTGGTGTTCGTGCTGGTGCTGATTCGTATCGTCAATCGCCGCCTCAACCCCCCGCCGCCGCTGCCGGGCGACATGCCGGCATGGATGCGCTATGTCGCTCATGCGAACCATATCGGCCTGTATGCGCTGCTGGTCCTGATGCCGCTGATCGGCTTCCTTGCCACCAACGCTTGGGGCTTCCCCCTTTCGCTTTTCAATGTGTTGCCGATTCCGTCCCCGCTGGGCAAAGACGAGGCACTCGCCAAGGTGCTGTCGTTCCTGCACTTGTGCGGGGCGATCGCGATCGGGCTGCTGATCCTGGGACATCTGGCGGGCGTCGTGCACCATACCTTCATCCGGCGCGACGGGCTGTTGCGCCGCATGCTGTGAAGCCTGCCGCAACGGCTTTGCCAATGAGTGCCGGCCTGCGTTGGCGTCGCGCTGGCTTCGCGGTCGCTGTCGCAGCCACGGTGCTCGGCCTTGTCTGGTTGATGGCTGCGACGCTGTTCGTCGAAAGGGTCGATGCGACGGGCTTGGCGATGCTGCTGGCCTTCGCGGTCACGCTGCCCTGGACGGTGGTCGGCTTCTGGAATGCGGCCATCGGCTTGACGCTGATGGTCGGCAGGCGCAATGCGGCCGCCGTGGTAGCGCCGCATATCCAGGCCGCCGACCCGCAGCAGCGCATCGAGGCATCCACGGCGCTGCTGGCCTGCGTTCGCAACGAGGACACGGGCCGGCTCTCTCACAATCTGGCCTGGATGCTCGAAGGCCTGATCGACAGCGGTCAGGCTGCGGCCTTTCGCCTTTACGTCCTGAGCGACAGCGACGAGCCCGAGACGGTGGCGGCCGAGGCCCGCATGATGTCCCAACTGCAGGCGCGCTTCGGCGCGGCCATCGCGCTGCGCTACCGCCGCCGCGAGCAGCGCAATGGCTTCAAAGCTGGCAACATCTGCGATTTTTGCGAACGCTGGGGCCCACTGCACGACTACGCCATCGTGCTCGACGCCGACAGCCTGATGACGCCACTCGCGATGCTGCGGCTGGTGCGCATCATGCAAGCGCGGCCCGCGATCGGCATCCTGCAGACGCTGGTGACCGGGCTGCCCAGCGCCAGCGCTTTCACGCGCATGTTCCAATTCGGCATGCGGCTGGGCATGCGTTCCTACACACTGGGCGCGGCTAGCTGGCAGGGTGACTGTGGTCCCTATTGGGGCCACAACGCCATCTTGCGTCTGCAACCGTTCATTGCGCACTGCAAGCTGCCGGAGTTGCCCGGCCCGCCGCCGCTCGGCGGCCCGGTGCTGAGCCACGATCAGCTCGAGGCCGTGGTGATGCGGCGCGCTGGATATGAAGTCCGTGTATTGCCGGACGAGGACGGCAGTTGGGAAGAGAACCCGCCGAACCTGCTCGAATTCATCCGGCGCGACTTGCGCTGGTGCCAGGGCAACATGCAATATCTGCAATTGCTCGCGATGCCTGGACTGCGGCCGGTCAGCCGCTGCCAGCTGTTGTTGGCGATCGCGATGTACCTGGGCGCACCAGCCTGGCTTGCCTTCATGGCGCTCGGGCTGTGGCGTGAACAGCCTTTCAGGCCGGAGCTGGGGCTCGCACTGTTCCTCATGATGCTGGGCATGAGCGTGGCGCCCAAGCTCGCCACCCTGGTCGACGTGCTTCTGCGCGGTCCACTGCGTCGGGCCTTTGGCGGCGCACCGCGCATCGCTTGCGGCATCGTGCTCGAATTCGGCTTCTGGGTGCTCACGACGCCGGTGGTGGCCATGGCCGTTACCGGATTCCTGCTCGGACTGCCCTTTGGGCGCCGCGTCGGCTGGGTTGCGCAGCAGCGCGAAGTACGGCGCATCGACTGGCAGGTTGCGTTGCGCGGCCTGTGGCCGCAGACGGCGCTGGGCCTCGTGCTGGCCGGCGTGGTGTTGTCGCGGATGCCGGGCGCGCTCTGGTTCTGGTCGCCCATCCTGGCCGGACTGATCGGATCGATCCCGTTCGCCTGGTTGAGCGCGCACCCGGCGGTCGGCCGCTGGCTGGTGCGTTGGGGCCTGTGTCGCATACCGGAGGAAGCGTCGACGGCTTCTGGGCCGGGGGCGCTGCGCAGCTCGCCGGTACCGGCTTCGGTGGCGACGCCTGCCGTACCGGCGGCGGAATGAAGTACTCGCACGATGCGTCGGCTCCTTGACCAGCTCAATTGGCCAATCAACCCCCGAAGTCATCAGGAGCGAACGGCGGGCTTAGAGCAAGGCGGATGTCCGCCAAGGAGCGCCCGCGGTCTCGCAGGCGGTGGCTGCCATCGGCACAAGCGGTCGTGGTTCTAACGGACGCCGGCAACCAGGCACGCTGCCAACTGCCGCGCGGTTCGCGCGCTGGCCCCCTTGCCGGTGATCGCCAGCGCCCGGGGGTTGGCCAGCATCCGCTCGAACACCGCCCTCACTTCTTCCGCGCGGATGTCGTCGATCATGGCAATCGCTTCGGCCATCGGCGTCACGGTTCCGCTGGCGAAGAGCTCTTCGACGGCTTGCTCCATCATTGCGTAGGTCCGCTCTCCGGCGCGCACACGCGACACGGTCAGCTGGTTCTTCGCCCGCTCCAAGTGCACCGGTTCGCCGAAAGCTCGCCGGGATCGAGCAACGCGTGGTCGCCCGTGACGCCTCCTCGCGCACCCCGACGTTGCCCTTGGCGTGTCAGGGCCCCTGCAGACCGTGGCCTTCATTGATCGCCGGGCCCTGGCCACTGGCATAGCGATAGATCCACTTCAATGCGACCGTCTCTGCGATGCGCTCGGCTGCGTCCTCTGCAGCGCAGAGCTCCTCGGCCAGGCTCATGACGCGCTGGCGGGCAAAGCAATGGACGGTGCCCCCGGTGTCGCAGCCCAAGGCAGCGAGCAGATCTTTGGCTCGGGCCAGATCAGCACGAATGACGTTGACGGGGCGAGGATCGTCTTCCATGTCGTTCTCCTTGTCTGGCACTGAGTTGCAGCAATCTCAGATTAGGTTCTGTGCCAACCGCGAAGATGGTCACGCTCGTCCGCGCTTGGGTCGCTCTCAAGGTCTGGCTGAAGTATTGCGACACCCTGGACACGTTCGGCGTGCACTGCATCGGCGGCATCCTGGGGTCGCTGGGCACTGGATTTTTCGTCAACCCGGCCTTTGGCGGCACCGGCGTCTATGACTACGTGGCCGGCAAGGAGGGGGACTTCGATGCCGAGGCGCAGATGATCGCGCAGTTGCAAGACATCGGCATCACCCTGCTCTGGTCCGCGTTCGTGGCCTTTGTGATCATGACGATCCTGAAGTACACGATCGGCATCCGTGCCAGCGACGAAGATCAGGAACAAGGGCTTGACCTCGCTGATCACGGCGAAAAAGGGGTGATCTCGGTTTTCGTGCATTTTGTGGCGCTTTTCTCCCAGGGCACCGCCGACAGGCGCGGAATTTCGGCCCGGCGCTGCTGGCCATACCGGCGCCTGGCAAGAACCGCCAGAGGGCCATGTGTCCAAATTTCACCTGCGTTTCGTCGGCGCCGACCACCTGCCACGGACACTCTCCGAGTTCGACGTTGCGCGGTTCTTTCACCTCGCCCCGGCTGACGCTCAGGCCATCGGCGAGCGATTTCGGCCGGACCGGCGACTCGGCGTCGCGGTGCAGTTCGTGTTTCTGCGCGCGAGCGGCCGCCCACTCGACCGCTTTGCGGTCGTGCCAAAGACGCTGCTGCAGCAGTTGGCCAAGGAACTTGGCGTCACGCAGACCAGTATTGCTTCCTTGCGCTCGATGTATCGACGCCGGGAAACCCTCTACGATCACCAGCGCTGGGCGCGAGAGCAACTGGGCCTAGGCAATTGCGGTGAGGAGGAACTCGCGGCGCTGAAGACGCAGCTCCGAGTCCAAGCCAATGATGCAGCCTCCATTGACGAGCTTGTCAAAGGTGCCGAGCGGTGGCTCTTCGAGCGACGCACCCTCCTCCCATCGGACCGCGTGTTGCGCGATGCGGCACGCCAGGCGTTTGCTATCGTCGAGCAGTCAGCACTCGAGGTCATCGAGGCCGTGGTGTCTGTATCCGCGCGCATTATCTGCCAGACCATCCTGTGCGAGACGATCGCCGGCACTGAAGGCCAAACTGTTCTGGAGTGGCTAAAGACCCCTGCCGCGCGGCACAGCCCTAGCACCTTGACCGACACGATGGCCAAGGTCCGGATCCTCAAGCGGCTTGGCGCCCATGAGTGGAACCTCGACGGGATTCCGGCAGCTCGCCAAAGCGCCTACGCTCGGGCCATCGTCAATCGCCCGCCATCCGAATCGCGGCGTCGCATAGACCGAACCCAGACGCTGGAAGTCATCTGCTTCCTTCGCGTGACCCTGCTGGAACTCAGCGATACGGTAGTGTTGCTCGCTGGTCGCCGGGTCGGTGACTTGGTGCGCCGTGCAGCCGGCAAGGCGGACGCCAAGCGCGCCGTCGATGCATTGGATTACCGCGCCCGCTTCAAATCGATCAAAGACACGCTCAGAAACTTCGCGCTCACGCCCGAGCAACGGCTGGCAGCCATCGAGCAGATGGTTCCCGATGACATTGACCCATCCACCCACAGCGCCGCCGCAATGATGCGCCGCACGCTGACGGATGAGCCGACTGGCGTTCGCCCGCTGCTCGATGGCCTGCGCGACCTCGAGTTCGAGGGAGACGTTGACCAGCCCGCACTCAAGCAATGGCAAACCTGGCGAGCGCTACGTGAACTAGGTCTGACAGCGCTGCCCGACGGCGAGGAACTGCCGACCGTCAGCGGCGCCTGGCGAGACTTGGTCGCCGATCCCGATCGCCAGCGTGCCTTCAGGGCCTATGAGGCTTGCACGATGACGGCGATGCGCAAGGCGCTGCGCGGCGGCTTCGTGTGGCTCGACCACACAGCGAGTTTCCGCGACCGCGACCGCACGCTGATCCCGACGGCCGACTGGAAACTCCATCATGACCACTACGTCGCGATATTGGGGCAGCCCGCCAATGCGGACGCATTGCTCGATCCACTGCTTGCCAACGCCCGCGCTGGCCTGGTCAGCGTTGCTGACGCGTTGTCGGACGGCAAACTGACCATCGACGCGGCCGGCAACTTGCATCTGCCGGCCCTGGAGGCGCTCGACGGCGAAGTCGTTCCCAAGCGCACCGGCAGAGCGATCTTCGAGACGATCGGCGAGCAACAGTTGCCGGACATCCTGCTCGAACTCGATGTGCGCACGGATTTCAGCGAGGCGTTGTTGGGCCACAAGGCCACGAGTTCCGATGAACTGCTGGCCTGCTATGCCGGTTTGCTGGCACATGGAACGGAGATCGACGCCAAGGGCGTCGCCGCCATGATCCCGACGCTCAGCGTGAGCCAGGTGAGCGCCGCGATGCGGTCACTGGAGGCGTCTGGTCGACTACGCCGCGCAAATGAGCGCGTCGTCGAGTTTCAGCGCACCTTCCCGCTTGCAGCGCTATGGGGCCCCGGCGACAAGGCCTCTGCCGACATGATGTCGTTGGACGCTTCCCAGCACCTGTGGAACGCACGCGTCGATCCGCGGCGTCGTACTTACGCTGCCGGGCTCTACACCCACGTCCTGGATCGCTACGGCATCGTGTACGACCAGCCGATCGTGCTCAATGAACGACAAGCCGGTGCCGCCATCGCTGGC
>NZ_JBFUHO010000078.1:0-31589 GCF_056402355.1 Variovorax sp. P4_B11 | reverse complement strand
GCCCCAAGGCGGCCTGCGGCCCCCTCGGGGGGCAGCGACCCACACGCAGTGGGGGAGCGTGGGGGTCAGTCAGGCCGGCGCCGGGCCGCCCCAAGGCGGCCTGCGGCCCCCTCGGGGGGCAGCGACCCACACGCAGTGGGGGAGCGTGGGGGCCAACAATTCATTCCACTTCGGCGATCAGCTCGATCTCGACGCAGGCCCCGAAGGGGTTCTGCGCGACGCCGAACGCGCTGCGCGCATGGGCGCCTTTCTCGCTGCCGAAGACCTCGGCCATCAGCTCGCTGGCGCCGTTGGTCACCAGGTGCTGTTCGGTGAAGGTGGGCGTGGAGTTGACCAGGCTCATCAGCTTGACGATGCGCTTTATCTTGTTCAGGTCGCCGACCGCGGCGTGCAGGGTGCCGAGCAGGTCGATCGCGATCGCGCGCGCGGCCTGCTTGCCTTCGTCGGTGCCGAGCGCGGCGCCGAGCTGGCCGACCCAGGGCTTGCCGTCCTTGCGGGCGATGTGGCCGGAGAGGAACACCAGGTTGCCGGTGCGCACGAAGGGCACGTAGGCCGCGGCCGGGGTGGCCACCGGGGGCAGGGTGATGCCCAGGCTGGACAGCTTGTCGTAGACGCTCATGAGGACTCCTTGTTCTGGGATTGGGATTGGGATTGGGACTGGGTTTGGGATTGCGATTGCGATTGCGCGACGGCCGCCGCTGCTTCCTTCAGTTCCTCGAGCGGCCGCACCGTGACGCTGACGCCCAGCGTGTGTCGGGCGCCGCCGTGCAGCACGCCGCGCATCGGCGAGACGTCGGAGTAGTCGCGGCCGATGGCCAGGGTCACGTAGTCCTCGCCCGGCTGGCGGCCGTTGGTCGGGTCGAAGTCGGCCCAGTCGCCCGGGCCGTCGGTGCCGGGCAGGTAGACCGACACCCAGGCGTGCGAGGCATCGGCGCCGACCAGGCGCGGCTTGCCCGGCGGCGGCTGGGTCAGCAGGTAGCCGCTCACGTAACGGGCCGGCAGGCCGATGGTGCGCAGGCAGGCGATCATGATGTGGGCGAAGTCCTGGCAGACGCCCTTGCGCTGGGCCAGGGCCTCGATCGCCGGCGTGCTGATCTCGGTGCTGCCGGCGTCGTACTCGAAGTCGCGGTACATGCGCAGCGTGAGGTCCATCGCGGCGTCGAAGGTCGGGCGGCCGGGGGCGAAGCTGGGCCGCGCGTAGGCAGCGAAGTCGTCGTGGCGCGGCACGTAGCGAGAGGGAAAGACGAAATCGGAGGCGGGGTCGTAGCGCGCGTCCTTGACGTAGCGGAAGCGTTCGCGCACCTCTTCCCAGGGCAGTTGGCGCGCGATGGCCGGCGCCAGTACCGGTTGCCCGGTCTCGACCACGCTCTCGGCGGTCACGACCAGTTCCTCGTGGGTGGCCTCGAGCGCGAAGAAGGCGCGCGCGTTGCCGTAGACGTCGGCCGACTCCTCGCGCAGCGCCGGCGTCGGGCTGATCGTCAACGCATGGCTCACGAGCCGCTGCGACACCGTGTTCATCGGCTTCAGGTGCGCCAGGTGCTGCGCCGTCTCGACCGGCGGCGTGTAGTCGTAGCGCGTGGCGTGGGTGACGTGAAGAAGCATGGGGGGACTTTACTCGCCCCCAGACTGCCGGGGCAGGGGCAGGCGCGCATCTGCTCCCGGGCTGCGCGTCGCGCCCCTTCGGGTGCAGTCGCGGAACCGGCTTCGCCGGGCCGCTGACTGCGCCCCCGGTCGGGGGTGGGCGGCTACACGAAGTGAGCCAACCTGGGGGGCGAGCAACAGTCACGCGCCGACGGAGCGCAGCGATTCGGACGTCAAGGTGAAATAGCGCGTGCCGATCGCATCGGACACATGGTAGGCCGCGGTCTCGCAGGCCTCGAACACACGGACCAAAGCCGGGTACTGCTGGGCAGGCCCGGACTCGCACAGGCCTTCCAGCGTCCAGCTGTCGGGGTCCGGCAGGTCGTAGGACAGGGCGGTGAGCTTGCCGGACGCGCAGCCCGCCAGCTTGGCGATGCGCTTGCGCAGCGTGTGCGTGACCCAGGCCAGCGAGCGCGGGTTGTCGCCGTCTTGCACCAGCAGGTCGACCATCGTGGCGACGTCGCGCCGCTGTTGGTAGCGCGCGTGGAAGGTGATGGTGCTGTCGAACAGCGCCACCATGGCCTCGAAGCCGCTGACCTCGTGCACCGAACCGTTCTCGAATCCGGCCGCCAGCGCGCTCGACAGAAAGGCCAGGCGCTCGATGTGGCGGCCGATGGACAGGAGCCGCCAGGCGTCGTCGCGCGTCATGCGGTCGGTCTGGGCACCGGTGATCGCCGACAGCGCGGTGCTGGCGGATTCGAGCAGGTGCAGCGCGGCGCCGCTGGCGTAGCCGCCTTCGACCTTCTCGCCGACCTGCTCGGCGCTGCGGCGCAGGAAGTCGGACTCGGCGCGCACGATCTGGTTCCAGTGGTCCTGCGACAGCCGCTCGCGCACCGCGGCGGCCGACTGGCGGATGCAGCGCAGGCTCCAGCCCACGCTGCCGCCGGTGTCGACGTTGCCCAGTTCGGCGATCAGCGCGCGCTCGAACACGCGCCGCGACTTCGGCAGGCTCGGCACTTCGGCCGGCACCAGGGCGTTGCGCAGTGCCAGCCGGTGCAGCCACTCGAGCAGCGTGCGCGAGGAATGGTCCTCGCCGCCCAGCAGGTCGATGGTGAGGCGCGCGAGGCGCACCGCGTTCTCGGCCCGCTCGGTGTAGCGGCCGAGCCAGAACATGTTCTCGGCCGCCCGGCTGGTGACCGGCGCCCGATGCCGGGCCAGCGAGGCGGGCGTCGCGTGCGGCTGCAGCAGCGTGGTGCGGTCGACCTCGCCCTCGGTGCGGACCCAGACGTCGGCGCTGCTGCCGCCGCGCTGCATCGAGGCGATCTGGGCGTCGCGCCCGGCCAGCCGCGCCAGCCCGCCCGGCAGCACCCGCCACGAGCGCGGGCCGTCGCTGACCGCGAACACGCGCAGCAGCACCGAGCGCTGCGCGATGTGGCCGCGGCCGAGGTCCTGGGTCCAGGTCGGCATCTGCGACAGCGGCAGGTAGCTCTGCACCGTGTGGGCCTCGCCCTGGCGCACGATGCGGCCGGCCCATTCGTCGAGCTGGCGGCGACCCATGTGGCGGCCGAGCACGGCGTCGAAGCCGGTGTGGGCGTCGATGTCGGGGTAGGTCGCCTTGATCGCGCAATCGCCCAGTTGCGGCAGCACGGCTTCCATCGCTGCGCGTTCGCCGCACCACCACGTCGGCAAGGCCGGCAGTTGCAGCTTCTCGCCGATCAGCCGGCGCGCCAGCGCCGGCAGGAAGCCCAGCAGCGCCGGCGATTCGAGGAAGGCCGAGCCGGGCATGTTGGCCACCAGCACGTTGCCGGCGCGGATCGCCTGCAGCAGCCCCGGCACGCCGAGCGTCGAGTCGGGCCGCAGTTCGAGCGGATCGAGGAACTGGTCGTCGAGCCGCTTGACCAGCCCGTGCACCGGCCGCAGGCCCTGCAGCGTCTTGAGGTAGAGGCGCTGGTCGCGCACCGTGAGGTCGCTGCCCTCGACCAGCGTGATGCCGAGGTAGCGCGCCAGGTAGGCGTGCTCGAAGTAGGTCTCGTTGTAGGGGCCGGGCGTCAGCAGGGCGATGTGCGGCGGCTGGCCGGCCGGGCACATGTGCTGCAGGCCTTCCATCATCGCGTTGTAGGTGGCGGCCAGGCGCTGCACCTGCAGGTTCTCGAAGGCCTGCGGGAACTGGCGCGCGATGGCCAGCCGGTTCTCGAGCAGGTAGCCCAGGCCCGAGGGTGCCTGGGTGCGCTGCGAGACCACCCACCACTTGCCGTCGGGCCCGCGCGCGAGGTCGAAGGCGGCGATGTGCAGCCAGGTGTCGCCGGGCGGGCGCACGCCGTGCATGGCCCGCAGGTAGCCCGGATGGCCCTGCACCAGCGCCGCCGGCAGCAGGCCTTCGGCCAGCAGCTGCTGAGGCCCGTAGACGTCGGCCATCACCTGGTCGAGCACCCGCACGCGCTGCTGCACGCCGGCCTCGATCTGGGCCCAGCTGTCCGGGGAAACGATCAGCGGAAAGAGGTCGAGGGACCACGGCCGCTGCGGGCCGTCGGCGTCGGCGTAAACGTTGTAGGTGACACCGTTGTCGCGGATCTGCCGCTCGAGGTTGATCGCGCGCCGCGGCAGGTCGTCGAAGCCGCCGGGGCCGAGGTTCTCGAAGAAGCCGCTCCAGGCCGGGACCAGCGGCCCCTGATCGTGGGGGCCGGCATCGTCGTCCGCCGGCGACGCAGCGGGCGGCACGGAGGAAGCCTCGTAGAGCGGCGCCGGCTGCGACGGGGCGGCCGGTCGCGCTTCGTCCTCGGGCGTCGCGACGCCGCGCAATTCGTCGAAATGGCCGGCCGCGGCCGGGGGAGCGAGCGCGGCCGCCAGCGCGGCAGGCGCTTCGAGGGCCTGGGCGTCGAAGAGGGATTCGTTCAGTGGGTCCACAGTGCGCCGATTGTCACACTGTGGTCACGAATGCCGAGGGCGGGCGCGTGAGAAAAGTCCGAAACGTCGCGCCGCCTCGACATGCGCTCATCGCCGCAGGTCGAGCGTGAATGGAAACTCGCGGCTGCCCGCCAGCTCGATGGTCGCCGGCGGCGTGCTCATCAGGCCCGGCGTGTGGCCCATCCGCGTGAAGCGCGAATGGCGCCGGCTCTCGGCCTCGTAGGCGTTGACCGGGAAGGTGTCGTAGTTGCGCCCGCCCGGGTGGGCGACGAAGTACTGGCAGCCGCCCAGCGATCGCTTCATCCAGGTGTCGACGATGTCGAAGGTCAGCGGCGCATGGGCGCCGATGCTCGGATGCAGCGAGGAGGGCGGGTTCCAGGCCTTGTAGCGCACGCCGGCCACGAACTCGCCGACCGTGCCGGTGGGCTGCAGCGGCAGCGCGCGGCCATTGACGGTGATGACGTAGCGGCTCTCGTTGAGGCCGGTGACGCGCACCTCGATGCGTTCGAGCGACGAGTCGACGTAGCGTACGGTGCCGCCGGCCGAGCCTTCCTCGCCCATCACGTGCCAGGGTTCCAGCGCGTTGCGCAGCGACAGCTCGACGCCCATGGCCTGCACCTGGCCGACCAGGGGAAAGCGGAACTCGAAGTGCGGCGCGAACCAGTTCGGGTCGAAGGCGAAGCCGGCCTGGCGCATCTCGCTGATGACGTCGTCGAAGTCCATCTTGACGAAGGTCGGCAGCAGGAAGCGGTCGTGCAGCTCGGTGCCCCAGCGCGTGGCCGGCGCCTGGTACGGCTCGTCCCAGAAGCGGGCGATGAATGCGCGCAGCAGCAGTTGCTGCGCGACGCTCATGCGCGCATGCGGCGGCATCTCGAAGGCGCGCAGCTCGAGCAGGCCCAGGCGGCCAGTGCTGGAGTCGGGCGAGTAGAGCTTGTCGATGCAGAACTCGCTGCGGTGCGTGTTGCCCGTGACGTCGACCAGGATGTTGCGCAAGGTGCGGTCGACCAGCCAGGCCGGCATGTTCTGGCCATAGATCTCGCGGTTGCGGGCGATCTCCTTGAGCGCGATCTCGAGCTCGTAGAGCTGGTCGTTGCGCGCCTCGTCGACGCGCGGCGCCTGGCTGGTCGGGCCGATGAACATGCCCGAGAACAGGTAGCTCAGCGACGGGTGGTTGTGCCAGTAGAGCAGCAGGCTGGCGAGCAGCTCGGGCCGGCGCAGGAAAGGGCTGTCGGTCGGCACCGCGCCGCCCAGCACGAAGTGGTTGCCGCCGCCGGTGCCGGTGTGGCGGCCGTCGGTCATGAACTTCTCGGCCGACAGGCGGGTTTCGAAGGCCGCGTTGTAGAGGAACTCGGTGTGGTCGACGAGTTCGCGCCAGTTGTGCGCCGGGTGGATGTTGACTTCGATCACGCCCGGGTCGGGCGTGACCTGCAGCAGCTTGAGGCGCGGATCGCGCGGCGGCGGATAGCCTTCCATGACGATCTTGACGCCGAGCTGCTCGGCCGTCGCTTCGACCGCGGCGACCAGGTCGAGGTAGTCCTCCAGACGTGCCAGCGGCGGCATGAAGACGTACAGCACGCCCGAGGCGCTGCCGAGCTTCTCGGCCGCCGGCCCATTGGCGCGGCGCGGGTCGCGCACCTCGACGCAGAGCGCGCTGCGGGTGATCCAGTGGGCCGACTCGCCGCGCCGCGGCTGGCGCGGCTTGGTCGGGTCGATGGCCTCGTCGCCCGCGCGGGCCGGGCCGTCGCCCGGCGACTGCATGCGCAGTGCTGCCGGCGCGGCTTCGGGTGCGCCGAAGGCGTAGGGCACGGCGCCGCGGTCGGCGCTCGCACCGGTCGGCAGGCCGGTGTAGCGCGCACGGTAGTCGGCCGCGCTCGGCAGGCTGCCGAGCGGCGCGGTCGGGTCGCGCTCGACCAGGTAGGGGTAGTCGCCCTTGCTCGTCCAGGGCTGGGAGTCGAGCGGCAGCCGGTAGCCCATCGGCGAGTCGCCGGGGATCAGGTACATGCGGTCGTCGCGCAGGAACCAGGGGCCGGTCTTCCAGCCCGGGCCTTCGAGGGCGGGCGCGTCGCTGTCGGCGTTGCCGGCCTCGATCGGCAGCATGTAGCCGATCACCGCATCGAGCTTCTGCGTGAACACCCGTCGAAGGCGCACGCGTTCCATCTCGTCGTCGAGCTTGGAATCGAAGGGATCGACATTGACCGGCAGCCGGCGCTCGCGCCAGAGGTAGTAGTAGACGTCCTCGTAGCCGGGCTGGATGAAGCGCTCGGTGAGGCCCAGGCGATGCGCCAGCACGGTGCTGAAGCGGCGTGCGTCCTCGCTGGTGTAGTGGGTGGGGTGCCGCTCGTCGGCGAACAGCTCGGGGTTGTGCCACAGCGTCTGGCCGTCGGCGCGCCAGTAGATCGACAGCGCCCAGCGCGGCAGCTGCTCGCCCGGATACCACTTGCCCTGGCCGAAGTGCAGGAAGCCGCCCTGGCCGTATTCGGCGCGCAGCTTGTGCACCAGTTCGGTGGCATAGCCGCGCTTGGTCGGGCCCAGCGCATCGGTGTTCCATTCGGGCGCGTCGCGGTCGCTGGTGGCGACGTAGGTCGGCTCGCCGCCCATCGTGAGGCGCACGTCGCCGGCCTTCAGGCGCTTGTCGACCAGGTCGCCGAGCGCCAGGACCTCGGCCCATTGCTCCTCGGTGTAGGGCTTGGTCACGCGCGGCGATTCGTGGATGCGCGTGACCTTCATCTCGTGGCCGAACTCGACCTCGGCGTCGTCGACCACGCCTTCGATCGGCGCGGCGCTCGACGGCGTCGGCGTGCAGGCCAGCGGGATGTGGCCTTCGCCGGCCAGCAGGCCGGAGGTGGCGTCGAGCCCGATCCAGCCGGCGCCCGGCAGGTAGACCTCGCACCAGGCGTGCAGGTCGGTGAAGTCGACCTCGGTGCCGCTCGGGCCATCGAGCGCCTTGACGTCGGGCGTCAGCTGGATCAGGTAGCCCGACACGAAGCGCGCGGCCAGCCCGCAATGGCGCAGCAGCTGCACCAGCAGCCAGCCCGAGTCGCGGCACGAGCCCGAGGCGTTGGCGAGCGTCTCCTCGGGCGTCTGCACGCCGGGCTCCATGCGGATCAGGTAGTTGACGTCGCCCTGCACCTGCTGGTTGAGGCCGACCAGGAAGTCGATGGTGCGCTGTTCCTTGCGGTCGATCTTCTCGAGGTAGGCCTTGACCAGCGGCGTGGCCTCGTCGGCCACCAGATAGGGCGCCAGTTCCTGGGCCTGCGACTCGGTGTACTTGAAAGGGAAGTTCTCCGCCTGCGGCTCGAGGAAGAAGTCGAAAGGGTTGTAGACCGCCATCTCGACCACGAGGTCGACCGTGACCTTGAACTCGCGCGTCTTCTCGGGAAACACCAGCCGCGCCTGGTAGTTCGCGAACGGGTCCTGCTGCCAGTTGACGAAATGTTCGGCGGGCTCGACCTGCAGCGAATACGAGATGACGTTGCTGCGGCAATGCGGTGCCGGGCGCAGTCGGACCACCTGAGGACCGAGTTGCACCGGACGGTCGTACTTGTAGTGGGTGACGTGGTGGAGGGCGGCGTGGATGGACATTTTTTCTCGGTGCGTCGAGGGTGCCTCGGAGTGAGACGCATACTAGCCGACACAGAAAGCAATTTGCGCGCCAAAGAAGTGCGCAAGGGAGTGAATTGCAGATGCGTCGGAAATTCGGTCCGTGATGGCCGGGCTGGAAGGGCGTGCCCTGGCCGCGTTCGCCGCGATGGCGGGCTCGCTGCTGGGCGCGGCGCTGCAATTGCAGCAGGCCGAGCTGTGGCCCGCTGCGTTCTATGCCGGCCTGCTTGCCGGCGCAGGGGTGGGCTGGCTCGCGCTCCGCTCGCGGCGGCAGGGGCCGGCGGCTTGGCTGCGGCTGTTGCTGGCGTTGTGGCTCGGTGCGATGGCCGGGGGCGGCCTGGCAGGATGGCGCGCCACTGCGTATGCTGCCGGCGCACTGCCACCAGCCCTCGAAGGCCGCGACTTGCGTCTGGAAGGGCGGGTCGCGAGCATGCCCCAGCATGGCCCGGGCGGCCTGCGCTTTTCGTTCGAGGTGGAATCGGCGAGCTGGTTCGACGCCGCGTCGAAGGGTGAAGGTCCGCCGCGCGTGCCGTCGCGGATCTCGCTGGCATGGTTCGCGCCGGGTGGCGGTCCGTGGGCTCGCGCCGAGGCCGGCGCGCCGGCCCTTGCAGGGGCCGGCCTCGGGCCGATCCACGCGGGTGAGCGCTGGCGCTTTGCCGTGCGGCTCAGGGCGCCGCACGGCAGCCTCAATCCACATGGCTTCGATCACGAGCTGCGCATGTGGGAGCAGGGCGAGCACGCCAGCGGCCAAGTGCGCAACGGGGTTCGCGATCCGTCGCCCGAGCGCATGGCATCGGGCTGGCGCCACCCCGTGGAGCGCTTGCGCGAGGCGGTGCGCGATGCCGTATTCGAGCGCGTCGGCGACCCGCGCCAGGCCGGTGTGATCGCGGCGCTGGTCACCGGTGACCAGAACGCGATCGAGCGCGCCGACTGGGACGTCTTCCGTGCCACCGGCGTCGCCCACCTGATGTCGATCTCGGGGCTTCACATCACGATGTTCGCCTGGCTCGCGACGCTGGCGGCCGGTGCCCTGTGGCGCCGCAGCGCGCGCCTGATGCTGCGCTGGCCGGCGCAGCATGCCGCGCTGGTCGGCGGCGTGCTGCTCGCCACCGCCTATGCGGTGTTCAGCGGCTGGGGGGTGCCCTCGCAGCGAACCGTTCTGATGCTCGCCGCCATCGGCTTGCTGCGCCTCACGGGCCGGCGCTGGCCCTGGCCCTTCGTCTGGCTGTTCGCCTGCACGGTGGTGGTCGCAGCCGATCCGTGGGCGCTGATGCAGGCGGGTTTCTGGCTCAGCTTCGTCGCCGTGGGCGTGCTGTTCGCCGCCGAGGGGGCGGCGCCGGGCGGCGCGCCCGCCGGCATCGGCGCGCGCCTGCTGCGCATGCTGCGCGAGCAATGGGTGGTGACGCTGGCGCTGACGCCGCTCACGCTGCTGCTGTTCCAGCAGGTCTCGGCCGTCGGTCTGCTGGCCAATGCGATCGCGATTCCCTGGGTCACGCTGGTGGTGACGCCGCTGGCGATGCTGGGCGTCATCGTGCCGCCGCTCTGGCACCTGGCCGCCGAGTCGGTGCAGGCCTTGCTCGCGGTGCTGGGATGGCTCGCGGCGCTGCCCTTTGCGAGCTTCTCGATGCCCGCGCCGCCGCTCTGGACCGCCGTGGCGGGCGTGGCCGGCGGTGCCCTGCTGGCGATGCGGCTGCCAGGGTCGGTGCGCGTGCTGGGACTGCCCCTGCTGCTGCCGGCGCTGCTGTGGCAGGCGCCAAGGCCGGCGGCGGGGGAATTCGAGTTGCTGGCGGCCGATATCGGACAGGGCAATGCGGTGCTGGTGCGCACCGCCTCGCACAGCCTGCTCTATGACGCCGGGCCGCGCTACAGCCCGGAAAGCGACGCCGGCCAGCGCGTGCTGGTGCCGCTGCTGCGGGCGTTCGGCGAGCGGCTGGATCTCGTGGTCCTGAGCCACCGCGACAGCGACCACACCGGCGGCGCCGCCGCGGTGCTCGCCACGCAGCCGCAGGCGAGCCTGCTGAGTTCGATCGAGGACGGGCATCCCTTGCAGGCCGTGCGTCCGGCGCGGCGCTGCGAGGCCGGCCAGCGCTGGCGCTGGGACGGCGTCGACTTCGAGCTGCTGCACCCGCAGGGCGACGACTATGCATCCTTCGTGCCGGCGAAGCCCAATGCCATCTCCTGCGTGCTGCGCATCGGCAACGGCCGCGCCACCGTCTTGCTGGCGGGCGACATCGAGCGCCTGCAGGAAGCCGCGCTGGTGGCCCGCACGCCGGACCTGCGCGCCGACCTGCTGCTGGTCCCGCACCATGGCAGCAAGACCTCCTCGAGCGCGCTGCTGCTCGACGCGGTGCAGCCGCGCTTCGCGCTGGTCCAGGCCGGCTACCGCAACCGCTTCGGGCATCCGGCCGAGGAGGTGGTGGCGCGCTATCGGGAGCGCGGGATTGCGTTGGCCGAGTCGTCCCGCTGCGGGGCGGCGACATGGTCGAGCAGCACGCCGTCGGAACTGGGCTGCGAGCGTTCGCGAGGGCGGCGCTACTGGCATCACGTGCCGCCATGAAGTCGGGCAGGCGCGATATCCGCCATCTTCCGGAGGGGTTTGGCCTTGAACTTGCTAAGCTATGGTCAAGGAGATTGGTCGTCCCATGCACAAATTCGATGAGATGTACGAGCAGCTGCCCTACCACGGCGCGGCAGTGCGAAGCCACTACAAACGTTACGACCAATGGCTCGCCCGGCAGCCCGCCGAGGTGATGCGGTCGCGGCGGGAGGAGGCCGAGCTGATCTTTCGCCGGGTCGGCATCACCTTCGCGGTCTATGGCGCGAAGGACGAGGATGGCTCGGGCACCGAGCGCCTGATCCCCTTCGACCTGCTGCCGCGGATCATCCCGGCCCACGAGTGGGCATCGATGGAAAAAGGCCTGGTGCAGCGCGTCACGGCGCTCAACCGCTTCATCCACGACGTCTACCACGGCCAGGAGATCGTCAAGGCCGGCGTCATCCCGGCCGAGCAGATCCTGAACAACGCCCAGTACCGCCCCGAGATGGTGGGCGTCAAGGTGCCCAACGACATCTACTCGCATATTTCGGGCATCGACATCGTGCGCGCCCCCGATGCCCAGGGCAACGGCGAGTACTACGTGCTCGAGGACAACCTGCGCGTCCCCAGCGGCGTCAGCTACATGCTCGAGAACCGCAAGATGATGATGCGGCTGTTCCCCGAGCTGTTCAGCCAGAACCGGATTGCGCCGGTCGCGCACTATCCCGACCTGCTGCTCGAAACCCTGCGCGCCTCGGCCCCGCCCGCCACCGCCGAGCCCACCGTGGTGGTGCTGACGCCCGGCATGTACAACAGCGCCTATTTCGAGCACGCCTTCCTGGCCCAGCAGATGGGCGTCGAGCTGGTCGAGGGGCAGGACCTGTTCGTCAAGGACGACTTCGTCTACATGCGCACCACGCGCGGCCCGCGCCGGGTCGACGTGATCTACCGCCGGGTCGACGACGACTTCCTCGACCCCGAGGTGTTCCGCCCGACCTCGACCCTCGGCACCGCCGGCCTGATGCGGGCCTACCGCGAAGGCAACGTCGTGATCTGCAACGCGGTCGGCACCGGCGTGGCGGACGACAAGTCGATCTACCCCTACGTGCCGAAGATGATCGAGTTCTACCTCGGCGAAAAGCCGATCCTGAAGAACGTGCCGACCTACATGTGCCGCAACAAGGACGAGCTGGCCTACACGCTGGACAACATGAAGGACCTGGTGGTCAAGGAAGTGCACGGCGCCGGCGGCTACGGCATGCTGATCGGCCCGGCCGCGACCCAGGCCGAGATCGAAGACTTCAAGAAGGCCGTGCTGGCCAAGCCCGACGGCTACATCGCGCAGCCGACCCTGAGCCTGTCGACCTCGCCGACCTTCGTCGATGCCGGCATCGCGCCGCGCCACATCGACCTGCGGCCCTTCGTGCTGTCGGGCAAGGAAGTGCAGATGGTGCCCGGCGGCCTCACGCGCGTGGCGCTCAAGGAAGGCTCGCTGGTGGTCAATTCGTCGCAGGGCGGCGGCACCAAGGACACCTGGATCCTCGAGGCCGATCGCAGCGCCAAGCCGCGCGCCCCGGCGCCTTCGCAGTCGCAAAACCAGTCCTGATCAGAGAGCACACGGAAGCACACACCCATGATGTTGTCACGCACCGCCGATCACCTCTACTGGATGTCGCGCTACACCGAGCGGGCCGAGAACACCGCGCGCATGCTCGACGTCAACTACCAGACCTCGATGCTGCCGCAGTCGGCCGAGGTGGCCCAATACGGCTGGCAGGGCCTGCTGTCGATCAGCGAGCTGCTGCCGCTCTACAACGAGAAGCACGAAGGCTTCAAGCCCGACGAGGTGATGGAGTTCATGGTCAAGGACGAGTCGAATCCGTCGTCGATCCTGTCCTGCCTGCGGGCCGCGCGCGAGAATGCGCGGGCGGTGCGCGGCTCATTGCCCACCGAAGCCTGGGAGACCCAGAACACCACCTGGCTCGAAGTGAACCGGATGCTGCGCGCGGGCGATTTCGAGCGCGACCCGGGGCAGTTCTTCGAATGGGTCAAGTTCCGCTCGCACCTGTCGCGCGGCGTGACGCTCGGAACGATGCTGCAGGACGAGGCCTTCTATTTCTCGCGCCTGGGCACCTTCCTCGAGCGCGCCGACAACACGGCACGCCTGGTCGACGTCAAGTTCCATGCGCTCAACAGCGAATTCTTCGGCACCGCCACCGAAGAGGACCAGGAGTACGACTTCTATCACTGGAGCGCGATCCTGCGCAGCGTCTCGGCCTTCGAGGTCTACCGCAAGGTGTACCGCGACGTCATCAAGCCCGAGCGCGTGGCCGAACTGCTGATCCTGCGCGCCGACATGCCGCGTTCGCTGCACGCGAGCCTGCGCGAGGTGGTCGACAACCTCGACATGGTCAAGAACGAGCAGAGCGCCGAAACGCAACGCCGCGCCGGCAAGCTCTTGGCCGACCTGCAGTACGCACGGGTCGACGAGATCCTCGCGACCGGGCTGCATGCCTACCTGACGCAGTTCCTCGATCGGGTGAACGAACTGGGGTGGCGGATCAGCCAGGACTTTTTGGTGCCTGGGCACTGAGGCCGTTGATGCGCGGCCCTGTCAGGCCGCAGTGGCCTGACGCACCGCGCGCTCCCAGCGGGCCATCGATTCCTCGGCCTGTGGTCGCCCGATCGTCGGCATGAACCGCCTCTCGATCCGCCACAGTTTCGACAACTGCCCCACGTCGCTGTAGACCCCGGTCGACAGCCCCGCCAGGTAGGCAGCCCCCAGCGCCGTGGTCTCCGTGACTTCCGGCCGCACCACCGGAATGCCTAGCAGGTCCGCCTGGAACTGCATCAGCAGGTCGTTGACGCAGGCCCCCCCGTCCACCCGCAACTCGGCCACCGGGGCCCCGCCCGCGGCCACCGCGTCGCGGCTCATGGCCTGCAGCAGCGCCGCGCTCTGGTAGGCGATGCTCTCCAGCGCCGCGCGCGCGATGTGGGCGACCGTGGTGCCGCGCGTCAGCCCGGTGATGATGCCGCGCGCATCGGCGTCCCAGTAGGGCGCGCCGAGCCCGGTGAAGGCCGGCACCATCATCACGCCGCCGGCATCGGGCACGCTCTCGGCCAGCGCCTGCACTTCGGCGCTGCCCTGGATCGCCTTGAGGCCGTCGCGCAGCCACTGCACCACCGCGCCGCCGACGAAGACGCTGCCTTCCATCGCGAACTGCGGCGTGGCGCTGGTCTGCGCCGCGCTGGTCACCAGCAGGCCGTTGTGCGAGGGTTGGAAGGCCCCGCCCGTGTGCATCAGCAGGAAGCAGCCGGTGCCGTAGGTGTTCTTCGCCATGCCGGCCTCGAAGCAGGCCTGGCCGAACAGGGCGCTCTGCTGGTCGCCCGCGACGCCGCCGATCGGCAGGCTGCGCCCGAGCAGGGCCGCATCGATGTCGGCGAAATGCGCGCTCGAGGGCCTGACCGCGGGCATCAGCGAGGCCGGGATGTCGAGCGCCTTCAGCAACTCGGCATCCCAGGCGTTGCGGTGCACGTTGAACAGCATCGTGCGCGAGGCGTTGCTGACGTCGGTCGCGTGCACCTTGCCACCGGTCAGCTGCCAGATCAGCCAGCTGTCGACCGTGCCGAAGGCCAGCTCGCCGCGCTCGGCCGCAGCCCGCGCGCCGGGCACGTTGTCCAGCAGCCAGCGCAGCTTGGTGGCCGAGAAGTAGGCGTCGATCACGAGTCCGGTCTTCTCGCGGATCGCGTCGGCCATGCCATCCTCGCGCAGCCGCGCGCACAGCGGCTCGGCGCGGCGGTCCTGCCAGACGATCGCGTGATGCACCGGCTGGCCGGTCTTGCGGTTCCACAGCAGGGTGGTCTCGCGCTGGTTCGTGATGCCGACCGCGTGGATGTCCGCGGCGGCCATGCCTGACTTCGCCAGCACCTCGCGGGCGGTGGCCAGCTGGCTCGTCCAGATCTCCATCGGATCGTGCTCGACCCAGCCGGGCCGCGGGTAGATCTGCGTCAGCTCCCGTTGGGCGATGGCGACGACGCGGCCGTCGCCGTCGAAGACGATGCTGCGTGAGCTCGACGTGCCCTGGTCGAGGGCGAGCAGGTAGGTCATGGCAGGGCTCTTTCAGGTCTCGCGAGCGATCTCGCAGCGCACTTGCGCCTGCGCCAGAAGCTCGGGGAAGGGGGGAGGCGGCTCGGCGTCGGTGAACAGGCAGTCGATCTGCGACAGCTTCGCCAGCTCGATCATCGCCGGCCGGTTGAACTTGCTGGCGTCGGCCGCCAGCCAGACCTCGCGCGCCTGCGCGATGATGGTTTGCGCCACCTTCACCTCGCGCAGGTCGAAGTCGCGCAAGGTGCCGTCGTCCTCGATGCTCGAGACGCCGATCAGCGCGATGTCGACCTTGAACTGGCGGATGAAGTCGACCGTCGCCTCGCCCACGATGGCGCGGTCGCGCAGCCGCACCGAGCCGCCCGCCACGATCACCTCGCAAGACGGGTTGTCGCTCAGGATGCTGGCCACATTGAGGTTGTTGGTGATCACGCGCAGCCCGGTGTGGCGCAGCAGCGCCTTGGCGATCGCTTCGGTGGTGGTGCCGATGTTGAGGATCAGCGAGCAGTCGTTGGGCACCCGCGCCGCCACCGCCCGCGCGATCCGCGCCTTGCCTTCGGCATGCAGGTTCTCGCGCTGCCGGTAGCCGATGTTCTCGGTGGTCGAGCTCGGCACCCGCACGCCGCCGTGGAAGCGCGTCAGCAGGCCCTCGTCGGCCAGCCGCTGGACGTCGCGGCGCACGGTCTGGAGCGTCACGCCGAGCATCTCGGCCAACTGCTCGACGGTGACCGAGCCGCGCGAGCGGACGGTGTTGAGCAGCTTGAGCTGGCGAGGGTTGGAATTCACGGGGAATGGGAAAAGCAGCGAACCCTACTTTAGAGCGAACTAAAACGAATGGACTTCAGGGTTAACGACTAGGAAAATCGCGCCATAAGGAACCAAAATGAAACGATTCGAAAGCGAACGAGCAATTGTTCGTGAAGTCAATCACATCGCATCTGAAGCCCTGACCTTGAGCGCCACCGCCTCGACACCGAACGCCTTCGCCGCCGACTGCGATGTTCTCATCGTCGGCGGCGGCATCAACGGCTGCGGCATCGCGCGCGATCTCGCGGGCCGTGGCTGGCGCGTGCTGCTGTGCGAGAAGGACGACCTGGCTGCGCACACCTCGTCGTCGTCGACCAAGCTGATCCACGGCGGCCTGCGCTACCTCGAGTACTACGAGTTCTCGCTGGTGCGCAAGGCGCTGCAGGAGCGCGAGGTGCTGCTCAAGAGTGCGCCGCACATCATGTGGCCGCTGCGCTTCGTGATGCCGCACGACCCGTCGATGCGGCCGGCCTGGATGATCCGCATCGGCCTGTTCCTGTACGACCACCTGGCCAAGCGCGAGGTGCTGCCGGGCTCGCGCACGATCGACCTGCGCCGGCACGAGGCCGGCGCGCCGCTCAAGCCCGAGTTCAAGCGCGGCTTCGTCTATTCGGACGGCTGGGTCGACGATGCGCGCCTGGTGGTGCTGAACGCGATCGAAGCCCGCGCCCGCGGTGCCGAGGTGCTGACGCGCACCCGCTGCGTGCATGCGCAGCGCAGCGTCGACGGCTGGACTGCCGTGCTCGAAGGCCCCGAGGGCCGGCGCATGGTGCGCGCCCGGGCGGTGGTGAACGCCGCCGGGCCATGGGCCGAGGCCTTCCTGCGCGGCGTGGCGCACCCGGTGCACGGCGAGGCGCTGGCGACCCGGCACCTGCGGCTGGTCAAGGGCAGCCACATCGTGGTGCCGCGGCTCTTCGTGCACGACCACGCCTACATCTTCCAGAACCCCGACAAGCGGATCATCTTCGCGATCCCCTACCAGGACGACTTCACGCTGATCGGCACCACCGACATCGAACTGCAAGGCGACGACCCGGGTTCGGCGCACATCGCCGAGGACGAGATCGACTACCTCTGCGCCCAGGCCAGCCGCTATTTCGCCCAGCCTGTGAAGCCCTCGGACGTGGTCTGGACCTACTCCGGCGTGCGGCCGCTGCTCGACGATGCATCGGGCGATCCGTCGGCCGTGACGCGCGACTACCTGCTCGAATCCAACACCGCGGCGGCGCCACTGCTGTCGGTGTGGGGCGGCAAGATCACCACCTTCCGCAAGCTGGCCGAGGACGCGGCCGACGAAGTGGGGCGGATGCTGGGCGAGACCCGCGCCGCCTGGACCGATGGCGCCTTCATGGCCGGCGGCGACCTGTCGGGCTGGATCGGCGCCACCACGCGCAGTACGCGGCCCGACGACGACTTCGCGCGCTTCGTGGCGGCGGTGCAGGCGCGGCATCCGTGGCTGGAACTCGCGCTGGCGCGCCGCCTGGCGCGGGCCTACGGCGCGCGAATCTCCGAAGTGCTCGGCGACGCCGCCTCGATGGCCGACCTGGGGCCGGCGGTGGCGCCCGGCCTGCACGAGCGCGAGCTCGACTATCTCCGCGCGCAGGAATGGGCTTGCAGCGGCGACGACGTGCTGTGGCGCCGCTCCAAGCTCGGCCTGCGATTCACGCCGCAGCAGCGCGGCCAGGTGAGCGCCTGGATGCAGCGGCATGCCCGTTCGAAGGAAGGAGCCCCATGCAGCTGACACTCGATCGCGTCACCAAGAAGTCGGGTCCGCAGACCTGGCTCTACCCGCAGAGCATCGCGCCGAAAAGCGGCGCGGTGACGGTGCTGCTGGGCGCCACGCAGGCCGGCAAGACCAGCCTGATGCGCCTGATGGCCGGGCTCGACGCGCCGACCGACGGGCAGGTGCGGGTCGACGGCAAGGACGTGACCGGCGTGCCCGTGCGCGAACGCAACGTGGCGATGGTCTACCAGCAGTTCATCAACTATCCGTCGCTCAAGGTGGCCGACAACATCGCCTCGCCGCTGCGCCTGCGGGGCGAGAAGAACATCGAGGCGCGGGTGCGCGAACTGGCCGACCGGCTGCACATCGGCATGTTCCTCGACCGCTACCCGGCCGAGCTCTCGGGTGGGCAGCAGCAACGGGTGGCGCTGGCCCGTGCGCTGGCCAAGAACGCGCCGCTGATGCTGCTCGACGAGCCGCTGGTGAACCTCGACTACAAGCTGCGCGAGGGCCTGCGCGAAGAGCTCACCCAGCTTTTCGCGAGCGGCGACTCGACCGTCGTCTATGCCACCACCGAGCCCGGCGAGGCGCTGCTGCTGGGCGGCTACACGGCCGTGATGGATGCCGGCGAACTGCTGCAGTACGGGCCGACCGCCGAGGTGTTCCACGCGCCGCAATCGCTGCGGGTGGCGCGCGCCTTCAGCGATCCGCCGATGAACCTGATGGCCGGGCGCGTGGTCGCCGGCGGCGTGCAGCTGGAGGGCGGCCCGCTGCTGCCGCTGAACCTTCCGGCCGGGGTCGACGGCACGGTCACGGTCGGCCTGCGCGCCAGCGCGCTCAACGTCGGCGCGGGCGAGGGCGACTTGGCTTTGCCCGGCAAGGTCGAACTGGCCGAGATTTCCGGATCCGACACCTTCGTCCACGTCGAGACGCTGGTGGGCGAACTGGTTGCGCAACTGACCGGCGTGCACCGCTTCGAACTCGGCGCGGCGATCACGCTGTATTTCAGCGCATCGCAAGCCTATGCGTTCGACAGCGGCGAGCGGCTCGCGGTCGCGCCGCAATGGCGCAGGAAAGGCTGACATGGCACGCATCGACCTGGACCTGGCCCATGCCTACCGCCCGAACCCGGTGCAGGAGAGCGACTACGCGCTGCTGCCGCTCAGGATGAGCTTTCGCGACGGCGGCGCCTATGCCTTGCTCGGCCCCTCGGGCTGCGGCAAGACCACGATGCTCAACATCATCTCGGGCCTGCTGGCGCCGTCGAAGGGCAGCGTCAAGTTCAACGGCCGCGACGTGACGCTGGAGACCCCGCAGCAGCGCAACATCGCGCAGGTGTTCCAGTTCCCGGTGATCTACGACACCATGACCGTGGCGCAGAACCTCGCGTTTCCGCTGCGCAACCGCAACATGCCCGCCGAGCAGATCCGCAGGCGCGTCGGCGAGATCGCCGAGATGCTCGACATGAGCGGCCAGCTCAACCAGCGTGCGGCCGGCCTCGCAGCCGATGCCAAGCAGAAGATTTCGCTCGGGCGCGGCCTGGTGCGCAGCGACGTGTCCGCGGTGCTCTTCGACGAGCCGCTGACCGTGATCGACCCGCATCTCAAGTGGCAGCTGCGGCGCAAGCTCAAGCAGATCCACCGCGAGCTCAAGCTGACCTTGATCTACGTCACGCACGACCAGGTCGAGGCGCTCACTTTCGCCGAGGAAGTGGTCGTGATGACGCGCGGCAAGGCGGTGCAGATCGGCAGCGCCGAGGCCTTGTTCGAGCGGCCGGCCCATACCTTCGTCGGCCATTTCATCGGTTCGCCGGGGATGAACTTCCTGCCGGTGCGCAGTGCCGGCGGCACGCTCGAGATCGCGGGCACGCGCCTCGCGTCGACCCGCGAGCTGCCCGAGGGCGCGCTCAAGCTTGGCATCCGGCCCGAGTACGTGGCGCTGGTCGAGGCCAACGCGCCGGGCGCGGTGCCCGCCACCCTGACGCAGGTGCAGGACGTCGGCACCCACCTGATGCTGAGCGCCCGGGCCGGCGAGAGCGCCGTCAAGGCCCGGCTGGCATCGGATGCCACGGTGCCGGCGCCGGGCGCCACCGTCTGGCTGCAGGTGCTGGGCCGCAAGAGCTGCTTCTACCGCGACGAGGAACTCGTATGAACGGCTACAACAAACCGCTGAACCAGAAGGCGTGGTGGCTGGTGCTGCCGGTGCTGCTGTGCGTCGCCTTCTCGGCCATCGTGCCCTTGATGACGGTGGTCAACTATTCGGTGCAGGACATCATCTCGCCCGAGCGCCGGGTCTTCGTCGGCACCGAGTGGTTCGCGGCCGTGATGCGCGACGACGAGCTGCATGCGGCGCTCGGGCGGCAGCTCGGCTTCTCGATCGCGGTGCTGGTGGTCGAGATCCCGCTCGGCATCTGCCTGGCGCTGTCGATGCCGGCCACCGGCTGGAAGGCCTCGGCGGTGCTGGTGGTGGTGGCGCTGTCGCTGCTGATCCCATGGAACGTGGTCGGCACCATCTGGCAGATCTTCGGCCGCGCCGACATCGGGCTCTTCGGCTACACGCTGCAGAAGCTGGGCATCGACTACAGCTACACCGGCAACGCGCGCGATGCCTGGTTGACCGTGCTGCTGATGGACGTCTGGCACTGGACGCCGCTGGTGGCGCTGCTGTGCTTCGCCGGCCTGCGCTCGATCCCCGACGCCTACTACCAGGCGGCGCGCATCGACGGCGCCAGCAAGTTCGCGGTGTTCCGCTATATCCAGCTGCCGAAGATGCGCGGCGTGCTGGTGATCGCGGTGCTGCTGCGCTTCATGGACAGCTTCATGATCTACACCGAGCCCTTCGTGCTGACCGGCGGCGGGCCCGGCAATGCGACCACCTTCCTGAGCCAGTACCTGACGCAGAAGGCGGTGGGGCAGTTCGACCTGGGCCCGGCGGCGGCGTTCTCGCTGATCTACTTCCTGATCATCCTGCTGCTGTGCTTCGTGCTCTACAACTGGATGCTGCGCGTCGGCACGCTCGAGGTGGAGGAAGAGAAATGAACGAGCGCCGCTATCGCAAGCGCAGCGTCTTCCTGCTGCTCTACCTGGTGTTCGCGCTGCTGCCCATCTACTGGATGGTCAACATGAGCTTCAAGACCAACGAGGAGATCCTGTCGAGCTTCTCGTTCTTCCCGCAGAGCTTCACCTGGGAGAACTACCGGCGCATCTTCACCGACGAGTCCTGGTACTCGGGCTACATCAACAGCCTGATCTACGTCGGCATCAACACCGTGATCTCGCTCACGGTGGCGTTGCCGGCGGCCTATGCCTTCTCGCGCTACACCTTCCTCGGCGACAAGCATGTGTTCTTCTGGCTCTTGACCAACCGCATGACGCCGCCGGCGGTCTTCCTGCTGCCTTTCTTCCAGCTCTATTCGACCGTCGGACTGATGGACACGCACCTGGGCGTGGCACTGGCGCACCTGCTCTTCAACGTGCCGCTGGCGGTCTGGATCCTCGAAGGCTTCATGAGCGGCATCCCGCGCGAGATCGACGAGACCGCCTACATCGACGGCTACTCGTTCCCGCGCTTCTTCCTCACGCTGTTCCTGCCGCTGATCAAGGCCGGCGTCGGCGTCGCGGCCTTCTTCTGCTTCATGTTCAGCTGGGTCGAGCTGCTGCTGGCGCGCACGCTGACCAGCGTCAACGCCAAGCCGATCGTGGCGACGATGACGCGCACCGTGAGCGCGTCCGGCATGGACTGGGCCACGCTGGCGGCCGCCGGCGTGCTGACCATCGTGCCCGGCGCGATCGTGATCTGGTTCGTGCGGCACTACATCGCCAAGGGCTTCGCGATGGGGAGGGTCTGATCATGTTCGACTGGATGGTCTGGACCACCCCGGTGGCCGTCTTCTTCACCTGCATCGCGCTGATGCTGGTCGGCATGACCGTGTGGGAGCTCAAGTCGCCGACCACGCTGCGGCGCGGCTGGCTGCCGCTGGAGACCACGCGCGGCGACCGGCTCTTCATCGGCTTGCTGACCGCGGCCTACATCAACCTGATCTTCATCGGCCTGGCCGGCAGGTTCCAGGAGTGGTTCGGCCTCGAGGCCGAACCATCGATCTGGATCAGCTTCGTCCTCTCGATGGGCGTGCTTGCGCTGATCATGCGAAAGGGTTGAGTCTTTTTTTTTGTCCATCGGACCGGCCCTCCGCTTTCCCGGGGCCGGCTCCGAAAGAACCGGGAAGCGCCATCGAGGAGACAACCATGAAGATTCGCTACACAGCAATGGCTCTGGCAGCGGCGACTTTCGCCTTGCAGAGCGCATGGGGCGGGGAGGCGGAGGCCAAGAAATGGATCGACAGCGAGTTCCAGCCGTCGACCCTCAGCAAGGAGCAGCAGGCGGCCGAAATGAAGTGGTTCATCGACGCCGCCAAGAAGCTGCAGGACAAGGGCGTGAAAGAGGTCGCGGTGGTGTCGGAGACCATCACCACGCACGAGTACGAATCGAAGACGCTGACCAAGGCCTTCGAGGAAATCACCGGCATCAAGGTCAAGCACGACATCATCCAGGAAGGCGACGTGGTCGAAAAGCTGCAGACCTCGATGCAGTCGGGCAAGTCGATCTATGACGGCTGGATCTCCGACTCCGACCTGATCGGCACCCACTACCGCTACGGCAAGATCATGTCGCTGACCGAGTACATGGCGGGCGCCGGCAAGGAATGGACCAATCCGGGGCTCGACGTGAAGGACTTCATCGGCACCAGCTTCACGACGGCGCCCGACGGCCAGCTCTACCAACTGCCCGACCAGCAGTTCGCCAATCTCTACTGGTTCCGCGCCGACCTGTTCGCGCGCAAGGACCTGCAGGACAAGTTCAAGGCCAAGTACGGCTACGACCTCGGCGTGCCGCTCAACTGGAGCGCCTACGAGGACATCGCCGAGTTCTTCACGGCCGACGTCAAGACCATCGACGGCAAGCCGATCTACGGCCACATGGACTACGGCAAGAAGGACCCGTCGCTGGGCTGGCGCTTCACCGATGCCTGGCTCTCGATGGCTGGCACGGCCGACAAGGGCATCCCGAACGGCATGCCGGTCGACGAGTGGGGCATCAAGGTGGCGGCCGACAAGTGCACGCCGGTCGGCGCCTCGGTGGCGCGCGGCGGCGCGACCAATTCGCCGGCTGCGGTCTACGCGCTCACCAAGTACATCGACTGGATGAAGAAGTACGCGCCCAAGGAGGCCACCGGGATGACCTTCGGCGAGGCCGGGCCGGTGCCCGCGCAGGGACAGATTGCGCAACAGATCTTCTGGTACACCGCTTTCACGGCCGACATGACCAAGCCCGGGCTGCCGGTGGTCAACGCGGACGGCTCGCCGAAGTGGCGCATGGCGCCCGGCCCGAACGGCCCGTACTGGAAGCAGGGCATGCAGAACGGCTACCAGGACGTCGGCTCGTGGACCTTCTTCAAGGCCCATGACCCCAACAAGACAGCGGCGGCCTGGCTCTATGCCCAGTTCGTCACTTCCAAGACCGTCTCGGCCAAGAAGAGCGTGGTGGGCCTGACCTTCATCCGCGAGAGCGACATCCGCCACGAGTACTTCACGCAGAACGCCAACAAGTACGGCGGGCTGATCGAGTTCTACCGCAGCCCGGCGCGGGTGGCCTGGACGCCGACCGGCACCAACGTGCCCGACTACCCGAAGCTGGCGCAGTTGTGGTGGAAGAACGTGGCCGAGGCGGTCACGGGCGAGAAGACGCCGCAGAAGGCGATGGACAACCTGGCCGAGGAGATGGACAACGTGATGGGCCGCCTGGAGCGCGCCGGCATGGCCAAGTGCGCGCCCAAGCTGGCGCCGAAGGGCGACCCGGCCAAGATGCTGAGCGACGAGCACGCGCCGTGGAAGAAGCTCGCGAACGAGAAGCCGAAGGGCGAGACCATCGACTACGACAAGCTGCTGACGGCCTGGAAAGAAGGAAAAGTGCGCTGAAGCCCGCGGCGCTCAGTTGAGCGCCTGCTGGAGATTGCGGCGCGCCGCGGCTTCCAGCAGCTGGCGCAGCGACGCGGTCCGATACAGCGGCTCGCGGGCCAGGAAGCGGCCCAGGATCTCGCGCCGCCGCGGTTCGAAGACCTCGGGCGGGATGTGCGCGTACTCGATGCGGATCTGTCGCTCGTACTCGGCGAAGCGCTCGAGCGGGGCGCCGAGGATCGCGAGGTCGATGTCGACCAGCAGCTGCGCATCCTTGCCTTCCGGCACGGCCTCGTGGCGCGTGGCCATCACGAGCGCATGCACGCGCTCGGCAGCCTCGGGCGCGGCGCCGGCGTTGCGCAGTGCGCGCCGCGCCCAGTCGGCGCTGCGCGCCTCGTTGTCGTGCCGGCCGAGGTCGTAGACGGCGTCGTGGAACCAGAGCGCCAGCGCGACCTCGCCGGGGCGCCCGGCCTGGCTGCGCTCGCGCTCGAAGTGCAGCAGGCACTCGGCCAGGTGCTGGCGCGTGTGGTAGGCGCGCTGCGGCTCGTCGTAGCGCGCCAGCAAGCGGTCGAAGAGCGCGTCGTCCGGGGCGTCCACGCCGAGGTCGTGCCACGCGTCGGCCCATGACCTGCGCAGCGCTGCGGTGTCCATCACTGCGCCATCGCCGCCCGCACTTCGCGACCCAGATCGATCACCGACATCGCGTAGTAGCTGCTCCAGTTGTAGCGCGTGATGACGTAGAAGTTGCGGGTGCCGGCGACGTAGCTCGGCGCGTCGTAGCCGTTCTGCAGCTCGACCAGTGCCAGCAGGCCGGGGTGCCTGAGCGCCTCGCCCTGGAGCACCGCGCCGCCGGCGACAAAGGCATCGATGCTGAAGGTCGGCACGATGTCCGGCGCCAGCAGCACCGACTTCAGGAGCCGGGATTCGTCGAAGCTCACCGGGAAGATCGGCGGCAATCCCGGCTGCCAGCCGAAGGCCTTGAAATAGCTCGCCACGGAGCCGATCACGTCGGCCGGGTTGTGGACCAGGTCGATGCGTCCGTCGCCGTCGAAGTCCACCGCGTATTTCGCGATGCTGCTCGGCATGAACTGCGGCATGCCCATGGCGCCGGCGTAGCTGCCCAGCGGCACCATCGGGTCTTCGGCGGTACGGCTCTCGGTGCTCAGGAAACTCTCGAGTTCGCCGCGGAAGAAGGCCTGGCGCTCGGCCGCGCGCGGATGCGCCTGCGGGAAGTCGAAGGCCAGCGTGGTGAGGGCGTCGATGACGCGGAAGCTGCCCATGTTGCGGCCATAGAGGGTCTCGACGCCGACGATGCCGACGATGATCTCGGGCGGCACGCCGTAGCTTGCCTCGGCCCGCGCCAGGGTTGCGGCGTTGTCGCGCCAGAAACGCACGCCGGCGGCGATGCGGACCGGGTCGATGAAGCGGCTGCGATAGACCTGCCAGTTCTTCGGCGTGCCGCTCGGCGCGGGCAGCATCAGCTGCGGCACATGGGGCAACTGCCGCGCATTGCCGATGGTCGCCCGTACCCAGGCGGGGTCGAGGTCGCGCCGTGCCGCCACCTCGTCGGCGAACTGCATGGCGTCGGGGCGCGTGGCGTAGGGAATGCCGCCGCGCACCGTGGCGCCGCGCTTGTCCTTTGCCGCCTGGGCCGCGGCGGGCGCCGCCGCGAGGAAGGTGGCTGCCAGGAGGAAGGCCGGCAGGGCGTTGAGGAGAAGGCGTCGCATCGCGTCGATTGTGCCGCCGGCGCGGCCCCTGTCCCGAACCGACACAAGTGGTTTCAGCGCGGCCATGCAAGCCGGCGAAATTCGCGGCGCAGGGTCGACAGCGCCTCGGCCGGGGCTCTCGCATAGCGCTGCGCCTCGAGGCGCAGCAGCCATTGCCGCGCCGGCTCCGCGCCGCTGCCGAAGCGCTCCGACAGGCAGGCTGCCATCTGGCGCGGCGAAGCGCCGACGGGCACTGCGATGCCGGCTCGCTGGAGCCGCGCGCGGGCCCGGTCCAGCAGCCGCAGCCAGGGGTCGTGCTGGCTGCGCTCCCAGAGCGTCCAGCCGGCACCCGCCAGGCTCGCGACCACCAGCAGCGCGAGCAGCACCAGTACCAGGTCCTGCAGGCTGGGGGCCTCGAAGCCGAGGGTCTTGAGCAGGTCCAGCTGCCGGTTCTGCGTGTAGTTGAGCACCCACTGGTTCCAGCCGTTATTGACGGCCTCCCAGGCGGCGCGCAGGTTCTGCGACAGGGTCGGATTCATGGCGCCGATCGCGCCGGCGATGAGGCCGGGCTGCGGTGCCAGCCGGCGGAACTGGCCGACCCGGTCGGGCGAGATCGCACCGGTCGGATCGACCCGCACCCAGCCGACGCCGGCCTGCCAGACCTCGGCCCACGCATGGGCGTCGCTGTTGCGCAGCACCCAGAAGTTGTCGACGCCGTTGATCTCGCCGCCCTGGTAGCCCGTGACGATGCGGGCCGGAATGTCGAGCGCGCGCATCAGCACCACGAAGGCCGAGGCGATGTGCTCGCAGAATCCTGCCTTGCGGTCGAACCAGAACTCGTCGGCGGTGTCGTCGCCGTAGAGGCCGGGTTCCAGCGTGTAGGCGTAGCCACCGGTGCGCAAGCGCTGCAGCACGTTCTGCACCAGGGCCGGCGTGGCGGCACCGGCCAGCGCCGGATCGGCTCGCATCTGCGCCGCCAGCGCCACCGTGCGCGGGTTCGAGCCCGGCGGCAGGGCGACGTAGGCCTGGAGCGCGGCCGTACGGCGCGTCGGGCCGCTCTCGAACTGAGTGAAGCTTTCGGCCCGGAAACGCACCAGGTCGCCGATCGGCCGATTGGCGATCCATTGAAGCTCCGGGGTCCCGAACAGTTCGTAGCCAGGCAGCTCGGGCCGGGTCGGCGTGGCGTCGAGCGTCAGCACCCAGGGGCGGTTCGCGGGTTCCAGGGTGACTTCGTAGCCGACCGACGGGCCGCGCACCCGCAGGTCCCGCGGCAGGAGGCTGCGCGAGAAGGGCGGCGGTGCAGTCCATTCGCGGCCGTCGAACTGCGACAGCACCGGGCCGCGGAAATAGAGCGTCGGGCGGGGCGGCACGCGGCCGTCGTCGAACTTGATGCGCGCCGCGATGCCGTCGTCGAGCGCGAGCGCGGCCATGGCGCCGACGCGCATCGTGCTCGACAGCCCGGTGCGCCCGGTCATGGCGTCGTTCGGCGTGCCCCACAGCGGCGCCATGCGCGGGAACAGCAGGAACAGCACCAGCATGATCGGCGCGCCCAGCAGCGCCATCCAGCCGGCGGTGCGCGCGGCCTGCGCCAGCGGCGGCCTGCCCACCGGCATGTGGGCGTTGACCAGCGCGGTCAGCAGGCCCAGCAGCGCCAGCAGCATCGCGAAGGCGGTCGCGAGCGATTGCGAATAGAAGAAGTTCGTGAGCATCGTGAAGAAGCCCAGGAAGAAGATCACGAAGGCATCGCGCCGGGCCCGCAGCTCCAGCGTCTTCAGCGCCAGCAGGATGACCACCAGCGTCACGCCGGCATCGCGGCCCAGCAGCGTGCGATGGGTCAGGTAGGTCGCGACCAGCGTCAATGCGAGCAGGGCGATGCGCCAGCCCTTGCCGGGCAGCGGGCGGCCCTGCACCGCCAGCGTGCCGCGCCACAGCAGCACGATGGCGGCCAGCGCGCTGCACCACCACGGCAGGTTGGGCGCCTGCGGCAGCAGGATGAGGCCGATGACACCCAGCAGGAAGAGGGTGTCCCTGGCATCGCGCGGCAGGGCCTGCAGCCTGGCGCTCAGCATAGGGCCAGCAGCTCCAGGCATTGCCGCTTGTGCGCTTCGCCCTGCGACGGTGCCACCGCGCGGCCGGCCATGCGCAGGCCATAGTCGACGCCCAGCCGGTCCGCCATCAACACCCAGGCGCAGAGCCGGGAGATCCGTGCTTCCTGATCCGGCAGTCCCGCGGCCTGGGCGTCGAGCCAGAGTTCCTGCCGCTGCGCCTGCTGCGTATCCCGGCTCACGAGATCGTCGGATCCCATGGCCTGCGCCTGCGCCGCACGCTTCCAGACCACCCGCTTCAAGGGATCGCCGCGGCGATAGGCGCGCACCCCGTCGTATTCGCCGGAGGGGTGGGCGCGCAGCGCGGCCGACGCGGCCTGGCCGGCCAGCGGCTCGCCGGCAGGCAGCGGCGGCGGATGGGCCTCGGGCGCCGGATAGACCAGCACCTTCGAGGCCGGCCGCCACACGGTCCAGACCCGAAAGGTGCCGAGCGGAAAGCGGGTTTCCGCGGTCAGCGTCGGAACCGGGTGCAGGCCGCGGCGCTCGGGCCTGAAGGCCACCTCGACCGTGGCGCTGCCTTCGGCCGGTACGTCGCACCAGGCCCACTGGCCGCTGCGGTGTACCGCGAGGCCGATGCCGTAGCGCGTGCTGCGGCGCGCGTTGTCGAGCACCACGCGGAATACCGCGGCGGCCGCGGCATAGCGCGGCTCGGGCGCCAGCAGGTGCAGCGCCAGGCCGCGCAGCGTGGCATGGCACACATACATGCCGACCGCCACGCTGCCGGCCAGCAGGAAGGTCAGCAGGTAGCCGAGATTGAGCTGGTAGTTGATCGACGCGACCAGCAGCAGCAGCAGCGTGGCCGCCAGCATCCAGCCGGCCCGGGTCGGCACGATGTAGACATTGCGCTGCGTCAGATCGAGCGCATCCGAGGGCGGGCGCCGTGTCAGGAACCAGCGATCGATACGCTGGCGCAAGGGCGCGTGGCGCTCGGCGAGCCAGGCGCGGGCGGGCGCCGGTGCCTTCACGGCAGCGGCACCGCCGCGATCATGGCGCGCACCTGCTCGACCGCGCCGCGGCCGGCATCGCCGACCGGCGTGAGCCGGTGCGCGATGGTCTGCGGCAGCACCGCCTGGACATCGTCCGGCGCCACGTAGTCGCGATTGGCCAGCAGCGCCTGCGCCTTGGCCGCGCGCAGCACCGCGATGCCCGCGCGCGGCGAGAGGCCCTGCAGGAACCAGCGGCCCGAGCGGGTGGCGGCCATCAGGTCCTGCAGGTAGCTCAGCAGCGGCTCGGAGGCGTGGACCTGCAGCACCCGCTGCTGCAGCGCCGTCAGCTCGCCGGCGGTCAGCAGCGCCGGCAGTCCGGCCAGTAGCTCGCGCCGGTCGGCGCCCGCGAGCAGCTCGCGTTCGGCCGCGCGGTCGGGGTAGCCGAGCGAGATGCGCATCAGGAAGCGGTCGAGCTGCGACTCGGGCAGGGCGAAGGTGCCGAGCTGGTCGTGCGGGTTCTGGGTCGCGATGACGAAGAAGGGCGTCGGCAGCGGCCGGGTCTCGCCCTCGACCGTGACCTGCTTCTCTTCCATCGCCTCCAGCAGCGCGCTCTGGGTCTTGGGGCTGGCGCGGTTGATCTCGTCGGCCAGCAGCACCTGGGCGAAGATCGGGCCCGGGTGGAACACGAAGGCCTGCTGGCCGCGGTCGTAGATCGCGACGCCCGAGAGGTCGCCCGGCATCAGGTCGGCGGTGAACTGAACGCGCGAGAAATGCAGCCCGAAGGTGTGCGACAGCGCGTGTGCCAGGGTGGTCTTGCCGACCCCCGGCACGTCCTCGATCAGCAGGTGGCCGCCGGCCAGCAGGCAGGCCACGCAATCGCGCACCTGCGCCTCTTTGCCCACGATCACCGTGTTAAGCTGGCCGAGCAAACTGGCGAGCTTCGCGGCGACGTCCATTTTTGTATCCATATGCAAACAATACCGTAAAGCCCGGCGGGCCCATGCCGCATGGGGGTACGACGTGATTCGATCCATGGGTAAAACCGGCTATTTCACACATCGCGATTGCTGGAAGCACGACATGGGGCCGGGCCATCCCGAATGCCCCGCGCGGCTCGACGCGATCGAGGATCGCCTTCTGGTCACCGGCGTCGGCGACGCCCTGGAGCGGATCGAGGTGCCGCTGGCCACCTTGCCGCAGATCACGCGGGCGCACAGCGTGGCCCACATGGAGCATCTCGAGGCCCTGAGCCAGCGGCTGGTCGAGGATGCGCCGGCCGGCGGCCCCGATCATGCGCAGATCGATCCCGACACCTCGCTCACCCGCTTCACGCTGCTGGCCGCCCGGCGCGCCGCCGGTGCCGCCATCGCGGCCACCGACGCCGTGATCGCCGGGGCCGTCGACAACGCCTTCTGCGCGGTGCGCCCGCCCGGCCACCACGCCTGCCGCGACAAGGCGATGGGTTTCTGTTTCTTCAACAATATCGCGATCGCGGTGCGCCATGCGATCGAGGAACACGGGCTCGAGCGGGTGGCGGTGGTCGACTTCGATGTCCACCACGGCAACGGCACCGAGGACATCCTCAGCAACGACCCGCGGGTGCTGATGGTCGGCATCTTCCAGCATCCGTTCTATCCGTACAGCGGCACCGATCACCCGGCGCCGAACATGCTCAACCTGCCGGTGCCGGCCTACACCAAGGGCATGGACGTGCGCGAGCTGATCGAGGCCTGCTGGATGCCGCGGCTGGAGGAATTCAAGCCGCAGATGATCTTCGTCAGCGCCGGCTTCGATGCCCATCGCGACGACGACCTGGGCCAGCTGCGGCTGAACGAGCATGACTTCGGCTGGATCACCGGCCGCGTGGTCGACGTGGCGCGCCGGCACGCCAAGGGCCGCATCGTCTCGATGCTCGAAGGGGGCTACAACCTCGATGCGCTGGCGCGCAGCGTCGAGGAGCACCTGCGCGTTCTGGCCGATCTGTAGCGGGATGAATTTCAGCGAGTTCGGCCAGAAGCTCGGCCAGATCCAGGCCCGCGGCCTGTGGATCGAGATCGCGATCCTGGCCGGCTGCGTGCTCGTGGCCTGGGCCGTGTGCCGGTGGTTCGGGCGCGACCAGCCGAGGGATTCGATCTGGTTCGGCCAGCGCACCATCGACGGCCTGCTGTTCCCGATTCTTTCGCTGCTGTTCACCGACCTGGCGCGGCGGGCGGTGATCGGCTTCCAGCCGGTCCTGGTGCTTCGCATCGCGGTGTCGGTGTTCGTCTCGCTGGTGGCGATCCGCTTCTTCGCCCGGGTGCTCAGCGCGGTCTTTCCGGCCTCGGCGATGGCACGGCTGGTGGAGCGGACCATTTCCTGGATCGCGTGGATCGGCGCCGTGCTCTGGATCGTCGGCCTGCTGCCGCCGGTGCTGGCCGAACTCGACGAGATCACGCTGGCCTTCGGCCGCTCGCGCGTGAGCCTGCGCACCATTCTCGAGGGCACGCTGTCGGGCGGCCTGGTGCTGGTGATCGCGCTCTGGATCTCGGCCACCATCGAGAAGCGCATCCTGAGCGAGGCGGTGGCCGATCTCTCGATGCGCAAAGTGGCGTCGAACGCGATCCGTGCCTTCCTGCTGCTGATCGGCCTGCTGTTCGCGCTGTCGGCGGTGGGTGTCGACCTGACCGCGCTGTCGGTGCTCGGCGGCGCACTCGGCGTCGGCCTGGGCCTGGGCCTGCAGAAGCTGGCGGCCAACTATGTGAGCGGCTTCGTGATCCTGCTCGAGCGCTCGATCCGCATCGGCGACAACGTGCGCGTCGACGGCTTCGAGGGCCGCATCACCGACATCAAGACCCGCTACACGCTGGTGCGCGCGGGCAACGGCCGCGAGTCGATCGTGCCGAACGAATCGATGATCACGAGCCGGGTCGAGAACCTTTCGCTGGCCGATCTCAAGTTCAACGTCACGACCAGCATCGTGGTCGGCTACGGCAGCGACGTGGCGCAGGTGCAGGCCATCCTTTGCGAGTCGGCGGTGGCGCAGCCGCGCGTGTTGCAGGACCCGGCGCCGGTCGCCTTCCTGCTGAACTTCGCGCCCGACGGACTCGAGTTCACGCTCAACTTCTGGGTCTCCGATCCCGACAAGGGCAGGGACAACCTGCGCTCGGCGATCAACGTCGCGATCCTCGAGGGCCTGCGCCGGGCCGGCATCGAAATTCCGTACCCCCAGCGCATGGTCCGCGTCGAGTCGTTACCTGTCGGTACTTCTCCGGCCCCGGCAGCTCGCCTATAATCACAAAAAAGCACGACCGTTCTTTTTCTTCGAGTCTCAGCCCCCTGATTGAAATGAACAGTCCTCGCGGAGGCCGGCGCCTAAAATTGCCGGCTGCCTGCAAGCCCCGATTTCTCAAATCAATGGAGTCCAACCCATGAAGATTCTTGTCCCCGTCAAGCGGGTCGTCGACTACAACGTCAAGGTGCGCGTGAAGAGCGACGGCACCGGTGTCGACATTGCCAACGTGAAGATGAGCATGAACCCCTTCGACGAGATCGCGGTCGAAGAGGCGGTGCGCCTGAAGGAAAAGGGCGCGGCCACCGAGATCATCGCGGTGTCCTGCGGCGACGCGAAGTGCCAGGAGACGCTGCGCACGGCGATGGCCATTG
>NZ_JBFUHO010000077.1:0-31797 GCF_056402355.1 Variovorax sp. P4_B11 | reverse complement strand
GCACTGGGACGGGCGCCGCCGCCGCCGCCCGTGCTCGCGCGGGCGCCCCCTCCGGTCGTGCTCGTGCGCGCCGCGCCGCCACCGGCGCCGCCATGGCTTTGCGCCATCGATTGGCGACTCGCATCGCCACGACTCGCCTGCTGGCGGGCCTGTCCACCGGCATCGCCCGCGCCTCGCAAGGCGTTGTCGCCGCCGCCGGTCCGCGACAGCCCCTGGTCGGCGCCACCGCGCCCGCCCGGCCCGCCTCGGTCGCCCGCTCCCCCGCGGTCTCCCGCTCTGGCGCTGTCACCGGCGCGGTCGCCCGCACGGTCACCGGCCCCTGCACCCGCTCGATCGCGACCGGCGCCTCCGGCCGCGGCCTGCGCGCGATCTCGTGTCCCCGGATCGTTGCGAAGCTGGTCGCGGCCCTGGCCCGGGTCCATGCCCCGCTGCTGCAGCTGGGACTGCGCCTGCTGGCGCTGGGCGTCGCGGGCCCCGCCCTGCGCCGCATCGCGGCCGCGGTAGTCGTTGCGCTGGTTGGCGCCGCCCACGTTCTTCCCGAACTGCTGCTGGCTCGCCGAGTCCCGGTACGGCACGCCGCGGCGATTGGCCGCGTTGTGCTGGAAGTTGGTCTGGCTGGCATTGAGCTGCCGGTTCGCGTTGACGCTGTTGTAGCGATTCACGTTGACGTTGACGTTGCCGCCTCCCCAGTTGCAGTTGCCCCAGAGCGCGGCCGTGGCGGCCACGCCGACACCGAAGGCGATGCCCGTGGCCAGCGCGGCGCCGGGGTAGTAATACGGCGCCGGCGGGTAGTAGTACGGCGGATACGACGGGTAGGGCCAGGCGCCGTACACGACCGTCGGGTTGTAGGCCGGCACATACACCACCTCGGGATTCGTCGGCTCGATCTTGATGATGGTCTGCTGCGTCTGCGGCTCCTGCTCGACGATGACCTTCTGCTGCTCGGAGCTCTTCAGGTTGCCGGTCTGCTGAGCCTTCGTGCGCAGCCGCTGCGCCGAGTCGAGCACGTCCTTGGACGAGGCGAGGAAGGCGTCGCCGAGGTTCTGCACCCAGTCGGGCTGGTCGCCCATCATCTGAAGAGCCTGTGGAAACGCCACCAGCGACTGCACGCTCGGGTCCCAGGGCTGGTTAGCCACCAGCTTCAGCGCCGCGTCCCCCTTCTGGTCCTTGTTTGCCTTCGACCATTTGGCGGCATCGGCGACGTCCGCGGGATAGGTCGCGGCCATCAGCACCTGCGACAGCAATTCGTCCGGATACAGCGCGATCGGCGCCATCATCTGGTCGAGCTGCTCCCGGGAAAAGGTCTGCGCCTGCTGCGCACCGACCAGCAGCGAGAACAGGGAGGCCGCGAGCACGAGGGTGCGCGCGAGTCGGAGGGTCAGAGTGCGCATGGCAACTCCTTTTCCTGAGGGCAGGGGTTCAATGGCGACCTCGTCTTGTTGTTCGGCTACGGATGATCCTGAAGGCATGCGTCTTCGTCGATTCGGTTTTCCAGCGCATAGCGCACCAGCTCGGCCGTGCTCGAGACCTGCAGTTTTTCCTGGATGCGCGTCTTGTGCGTGCTGACGGTCTTCACCGACAGGTGGAGCGCGTCGCCGATGTCGGTCAGGCGCTGCCCGGCCGCGATGCGTCGCAGCACCTCGATCTCGCGGTCGCTCAGAAGCATGTGGCGCGGGGCTTCGGACATGCCGTTGAGCTGCTTCACCACCTGCTCGGCGAGGCTTGCCGTGACATAGGCGCCACCCGCCGCCACCCTGCGCACCGCACCGACCAGCTCCGCCGCTGCGACATCCTTGGTGATGTAGCCGTTGGCGCCTGCCTTGAAGGCCCGCAGCGCGTATTGCTCCTGCGCGTGCATGCTCAGCACCAGCACGCGCACGGCCGCGAACTCGGCCTTGATGCGCCGGACCAGTTCCAGGCCGGTCATCCCCGGCATCGACAGGTCGACCAGCGCCAGGTCGAACGCGCGCTCCCGCAGCAGCTCGAGCGCCTGGAAGCCCGTGACCGCTTCGGTCAGCTCCCAGCCGTTGCCCAGCGGGTCGAGCACGCGCTTCAGGCCCTCCCGGACGATCGCGTGGTCGTCGACCAGGAGCATGCGGATCGCGCGCGCGCCTGGCCCCGGCGGCGCTTCGATGGGCGCCGCCCGGTCGCTCGCATGGGTCCCGGGTCCTTCTTGTTCTTGCATACCTTGTCCTGTTCGGAGGCAGCTTAGAGGGACATCGTTACAGTTCTCCGGGCGAATATCAAGCGATGGATGGCAAGGAACGGGATCGGGCCTCCACAGTTCGACTGGCACTATGTCATTAGGAATATTCCCAACGCGACGTAGGGCAACTCCGGAAACAATGAAGAAAGAGCTGATCTATCCTGGAGCATCAGGCCTATTCTCAACAGGAGGCGCTCGGGCGCAAGCTTCTTTCCGCCTCCGACATCCGGTCGTCGGCGCAATCCTGGAGCCTCCCGATGAACAACGTTCCCGCGCTCGATGTGCATTCGCGTGTCCCAGCCGATCGCCTGCGGCTTGCCGGCGTCGAGCGATCCGAGCGCAGCGTCGTGGACGAGATGCTCGAACTCCTCGGCGTCGTCGCGGGCGAGGGCCGGCGGACGCCGGAAATTCCTCTTGCCGTGCGCCGGCTGCAGGCCGGCCAGTCGCTGTTCTTCGAGGGCGCCGCGGCAACGTCCATCTATGTCGTTCGCGCAGGAACCTTCAAGGCCTTCCATACCGCCGCAGACGGCTACGAGCAGGTCTTTGGATTCGCTCGCCGCGGCGATTTGCTGGGCTGCGATGCCTTGTCCGGCGATCGCCATCGGATGGCCACGGTGGCGCTGGAGGACGCGAGCGTCTACGTCATCGCCCTGCCCGACTTCTATGCGCTGGCGCAAGGCCTGCCGGACTTCTATCGCGGCGTGATGCGCGCCGTCGGCAGCGCGATGACCGACTTGACCCAACTGGCCGACATGATGGCTGCCGTCGCGGCCGAGGTGCGGCTGGCGCGATTCCTGGTGCACCTGTCGCAGCGGATGGCGGCCTGCGGGCAATCGGCCAGATGCCTTCGCCTGCTGATGACGCGCCGCGACATCGGAAGCTACCTGGGCGTCGCCCACGAAACGATCAGCCGATCGTTCGCGGCATTGGCCGCGCTGCAGCTGGTCAAGGTGGAACAGCGCAAGGTGGAGATTCTCGACCTCGCCGCATTGCGGCGCTTCGCGCAGGGCACGCGGGCGCCCGCCAAGGACAATTCCGGCGCCTCGGTCGCCAGGTCGCGCGCCGGCGGCGCGCTGGCACTGGCGGCCTGACCGGGCCCGAGGCCGGTTCGCACGGGCGCGTGGCGGGGAACGAGGCGGGGGCCGCGGGGCGGGCATGGCGAGTCTCAGGGCCGCGGCGCGGCCTGGGATCGCGAATGCTCGGCGATCCAGTCCCGCGCCTGCTGGAACTCGGTCGCCTTGTCGAAGTAGGCCAGCGCGCCGGCATCCAGGTGGGCCTTGCGCATCGACGTCCAGTTGAACTGGGAAAAGACGACGACCTTGATGCCGGGGTGATGCTGCCTGACGTGCCGGAGCACGTCGATGCCCCGGTCCTGCCCGCGCAGCCTGACGTCCAGAACGATGAGATCCGGCGGGTTGGCGGCGATCGATGCCAGGGCCGTGGCGACGTCCTCGGCACAGCCCACGATATCGACGTCCGATGCGCTGGCCAGCAGCGCACCGAAGCTCTGCTGGATTGCCACAGAATCGTCGACCAACAGCACCTTCACCTCTGCACCTCGTCCGCGTTGTCTCGTTGACCTGGACGCATCTTTGCGCCGGATCGAGGTGCGCGAGATGCGCATGCTCAATGATTGCGTTAAAAGGACGAACTTCGTCGCGCGCTCCGGAAGCTGCCGTCGAAATCCGACTTGGCGAGAGGTCCCATGGCTTCGTGGTTCGAAAACCTGTCCTTGCGCAGCCGAATCGTCCTGCTGACGGGGGGGGTCATGCTTGCGCTGGCCGTGCTGGTGGCGTCGGTCCTTGCCGCCGAAGCCCATCGGATCCGGGATACCGCACACGAGAAGGTCCGGCTTCTCGCCGCCGGGTCGGCCGCGGACCTGCAACGCGTGCTCGACCAGTTCGCATCGGTTCTGGAGCGGCTGTCCGCCCGGCCCCTGGTCAAGGCCATGGATCCGGAGCGCTGCGATCCGCTCGTGGCGGAGTTCGTGCGGCTGGTCCCCGCCGCCCGGGGGTACGCCGTGCGGGACGCACAAGGGAACATCCTCTGCGCCCATGCGGCGGGTCCGTTCCCACCGGCGCCGGCTGCGGACGCAGCCAGCGCCGAGCAGGTCGCTCTGGCCGGCGGGTTCGCGGCCAGCGACCTGTTCGTCGACCCGCGCACGGGGACATGGGTCGTGGCGCTGAGCTATCCCCTTCGCGACGAGAAGACATCGCGGACGGGCCAACTGGTGATGACCGTCGATCTGCTGGCGCTCAGCGACCGCTTGCTCGGCCCGATCCCGAAGAATGCGCTCGTCACGGTCGTGGACCGGACCCGGACCACCTTGCTTCGCTCGACGGACCCGGCGGCCTTCATCGGCTCGCGCCCCCGGGACGGCGAGACCGATCCGATCGGCGGCGCGCGGGAAGGCGTGTCCGTCGCCACGGGGCGGGATGGCGTTGCGCGCCTGTTCGGCTTCCTGACCCTGCCCGGCGTGGACTGGCGGGTGGCCGCGAGCCTCCCGGAAGCCGATGTGCTCTCGGACTACCAGGCCGCCGTCCACCGAACCTTCGGCATCGGCCTCGGGCTCGGCGTTCTTGCGCTGGTGCTGGCGTGGCGCCTGAGCGCGGCCATCGCCAATCCCATCGCGCACCTGAAGGAGACCGCGGTGCGGATCGCTGCCGGCGAGGACACGATCCGCGCCGATGTCGCCGGACCGCCCGAGATCCGATCGGTGGCGCAGCAGGTCAACAGGATGCTGGATGCCCGGGCCGTCAGCGAGGCCCGCCTGCGCGGGATCTTCGAATCGGCCGTCGATGCCATCCTGACGGCCAACGAGCACCAGATCGTCGTGCAGGCCAATCCGGCGGCGGCAAGGATGTTCCATTGCGCGCTGGACGACCTGGTCGGCTCGCCGCTGAGCCGCCTGATCCCCGAGCGGTATCGGGAGGCTCACGCGCGGCACGTGCACGCGTTCGGCGCCAACCCGGTCACCCAGCGCCGGATGGGGCAGCAACGGGATCTGGTCGGGCTGCGGGCCGACGGGGTGGAGTTCCCGATCGAGGGCGCGATCTCGCATCTGTCCGTTGGCGGCCGCCCCCTGTACACGGTGATCCTGCGCGATGTCAGCGAACGCAAGCAGGCCGAGGAAGAACTCCGGGCCGGCGCCTCGAAGCTGCAGGCGGCGCTGTCGAGCATGAGCGACGCGGTCGTCATTTCCGACACCGAGGGCCGGCTGGTCGAGTTCAACGACGCCTTCGCGTCGTTTCACCGGTTTTCGGACAAGGCCAGTTGCCGACGGACCATGGCGGAATACGCGCAGATTCTCGACCTGCGCATGCCCAACGGCGATCCGGCCCGGCTGGCGCAATGGCCGGTCAACCGGGCACTGCGGGGGGAGTCGGCAACCAGTGTCGAATACAGGCTGCGGCGCAAGGACAGCGGCGAGAAGTGGATCGGCAGCTACAGCTTTGCGCCCATTCGCTCGAAGGACGACACGATCGTCGGCGCCGTGGTGGCGAGCCGTGACGTCACCGCCATCAGGGAGGTGCAGGAAGATCTCGAATCCTCCCATGTCGTGATGCAGCGGCTCATCGCGTCGCAGGATCGGGTCCAGGAAGAAGAACGCAAGCGCATCGCGCGCGAACTGCATGACGACCTGCAGCAGACGCTGGCCGCGATCCGCATGGACTTGCGCGTCATCGGCGAGCGCTTCGGCGCCCGGGCGCCGGCGCTGCTGCCGCACGTCGCCGGGATCGACGACCTGGCCGAAAAAGCCGTCGCGTCGACGCGCCGCATCGTCAACGACCTGCGCCCGCCGATGCTGGAAGACCTCGGCCTGTTGCCGGCCCTGGAGATGCTCGTGGGCCAGTTCGGCCAGCAGACCCGCATCGCCTGCAAGCTCGACGCGCCGGAAGAAGTGTCCGATGCCTTGATGGCAACGCCGGCCATCGCGCTGTGCCTTTACCGCATCGTGCAGGAGGCGCTCAACAACGTCGCCAAGCATTCCCATGCCGGCGAGGTGCAGATCCGCCTGGCCTTGGCGCCGCCGGCGTCGGTCTCGGTTCGCGTCAGCGACAACGGCCAGGGCATGGGCGCAGCGGACCGGCGCAAGCCCGATGCGTTCGGGATCCTCGGCATCCACGAACGCGTACGCGCGCACGGCGGCAGCCTGCAGATCGACGGCAAGTCCGGGGGAGGCACCGTGCTGGACGTGCTGATTCCGCTGGTCGGCGCGCCGGAGGCATCGCGGCCCGGGACCGAAGCGATGCGAGCGCCGGGGCGCTCGGGCGAGGCGCCGCGACATGAGGATCCGGACGACGCGCAGGCGCTGCCGAGGCTGTTGAGCCGTGCGACCCACAAGACCCTGCAGGACGTGATCGACGCGCTGGCGGGGATCGTGGCGGTCGTCGACCGTCACGGCGTGATTCGGTTCGTCAACCGCGCGTGGAGCGAATTCGCCGAGCTCAACGGCAACCCCGGCGCGGCCGCGATCGGGCCGGGCGTGAACTATCTCGAGGTGTGTTGCCGCAGTGCCAGCGCCGACGCGTCGGCGCAGCACATTCTCCAGGGGCTCGACGAAGTGATCCACGGCCGCCGGAAGGTCTTCACCTGCGAGTACCCGTGCCATTCACCCGACGAGATGCGGTGGTTCCAGATGCACGCCACGATGATGGCCACCGGGGACGTGATGGTGGCGCACTTCCTGGTCAGCCGGGAGAGCCACGTTCACCTGGTCATCGGATCGGATGGCCTAGGGTCTGTTCACACTATTTCCGCGACCCCGGAAATAGTGTGAACAGGCCCTAGACAGGGGGACTGACGCTTTTCGCCAATCGGCGCGACCGGTGCCGCCATTGCGGCAGCGGCCCGCGCACTCTAGATTGCGCTGCTCATGACCTCTTCAACCGAATCCCTTTCCAACGCAGCTTCCGGCGCCCCGCTCGCAGGCGTGCGCGTGCTCGACCTGACCCGCCTGCTGCCCGGGCCGCTCGGCGCCATGCACCTGGCCGACCTCGGCGCCGACGTCGTCAAGATCGAGGACACCGGCGCCGGCGACTACGCGAACGCCGCGGTGCGCGCGCTGGTCAACCGCAACAAGCGCGCGATCCGCATCGACCTCAAGCACGCCGAGGGCGTCGCCACGCTGCTTCGCCTGTGCCGCGAGGCCGACGTGCTGGTCGAGGGCTTCCGGCCCGGCGTGATGCAGCGCCTGGGCGTCGGCTACGAAGCGGTCGCGGCCGTCAATCCGCGCATCGTCTACTGCAGCATCAGCGGCTTCGGCCAGACCGGACCGCTGCGCGACACGCCGGGCCACGACCTGAACTACGCGGCCCTCGCCGGCGTGGCCCACCAGATCGGCAACGCCGCCGGACCGGCGCTGTCGAACCTGCCGGTGGCCGACCTGATGGGCGGCACCCTGACGGCGGTGGCGGGCATTCTTGCCGCGCTCTTCGATGCCGCGCGCAGCGGCCGCGGACGGCATGTCGACATCGCGATGGCGGATGGCGTGCTGGCCCACGCGGTGCTGCCGCTGGCCAGCCTGAATCAGCACGGCCAGGTGCCGATGGCTGGCCAGGGACCGCTGACCGGTGCGCTCGCCTGCTACGGCTTCTACCGGACCGCCGACGATCGGCAGGTCGCGGTCGGTGCGCTGGAGGCGAAGTTCTGGGTCGACCTGTGCCGCCTCCTGGAGCGCCCCGACCTCGTGCCGCTGCATCGCAGCGGCGACCCCGCGACCGAGGAAGCTTTGCGCGCCGAGCTGGCCGCGATCTTCGGCGCCCGGCCGCTCGCGCACTGGCGCAGCCTGTTCCGCGACGGCGTCGGCTGCGTGACGCCGGTGCTGCGCATTGACGAAGCGCTGGACCATGCGCACTTCCGCGCGCGCGGCATGCGGGTGGCGGGCGAGGCGGCGACAACACCGCAACTCGGCTGTCCGGTCAAGATGACCGGCTTCGTGCCGTCCGCCCCGCGGCCGGCGCCGCGGGCCGGGGAACACACCGACGAGATCCTGCGCCAGGCCGGACTCGACCCATCGGCCGTGGCCGCGCTGCGCGAGGCCGGCGCCATCGGTTGAAACGGCGGCCCGGCGCCGGTCCGAGCGGCAGCGCTGCCTACAATCGGGCGGGCCACCGCCGCTACCTCGATGACGCTCACCCACCACACCATCGCCATCCAGCAGGTCCATGGCATCCTGATGGGGGTGCGGCATCGCGGACTCGACGCCGCCCCGCTGCTGGCCCGGGCGGGCATCGCGACCTCGCTGCTGGAGTCGCCGCTGGCGCGCATCTCGCAGCGCCAGTACGCGCTGCTGATCCGCGCCTTGCGGCGCGCGCTGCGCGACGAACTCTGGGGCCTGCTGAGCCACCCGTTGCCACCCGGAAGCTTCGGCCAGTGCATGCGGCGACTGGTGCGCTGCGCCACGCTGGGCGAGGCCCTGCGGGAAGGCTTCGCCTGCTATCACCTGCTGCTGAAGGACTTCGTGCCGCGGCTGTCGGTCGGCGACGGCAGCGCCCATGTGCAGTTCGTGCTGCGGCGTGCCTCCGATGCGCGGCTGGACTACGCGATCAAGGCCTTCATGCTGCTGGCCTTCAATGCCTTTTCCTGGCTCGTGGCGCGCCGCATCCCGGTACTGGCGGTCGACTACACGGCCGAGCACACCATCACCGACATCTCGCGCGTCTACCAGGTGCCGGTCCGCTATGGCCAGCCGCACGTCGGCCTGTCCTTCGAGGCGCGCTGGCTCGACCTGCCGGTGGTGCAGTCGCCGCAGAGCCTGGGCGAATTCCTGGCCGGCTCGCCGGCCAACCTGATCGTCAAGTACCGCGACACCAGCAGCCTCACCGAGCGCATCCGCCGGCTGCTGCGCAAGCGCCTCGGCGACGAGCTGCCTTCGCTCGAGGAAGTGGGAGAGGCGCTGGCAGTGACGCCGCAGACGCTGCGCCGCCGGCTCCGCGACGAGGGCCGCGGCTTCCAGCAGATCAAGGACGAACTGCGGCGCGACGCCGCGATCGAGTACCTGCTGCACACGCCGCTGCCGCTGCTGGACATCGCCAACCGCGTGGGCTTCTCGGAAGCCAGCACCTTCCATCGCGCCTTCAAGCAGTGGACCGGCGTGGCCCCGGGCGAGTACCGCCTGGTGCACGGCGCCGAGCGCTGAGCCCCGACGCGCCGGACTGAGCAGATCCGCCAAGCCCTTTGGCGCTTCCCGCCATTCGTCCGGTGCGCGTCGCGGCCTAAGCTGTGGCGCATGTACCTGACCCAAGGCCTGCATCGCGCGCTCCAGCGCAATCCCGACAAGACGGCGCTGACGCACGTCGGCGAAACCGGCACGCGCCGCCACACCCATGCGCAGCTGGCGGACGGCATCGCCAGGCAGGCGGCCGCGCTGGCCAAGCGCGGCATCGCGCGCGGCGATCGCGTGGCGCTGCTCTCGCCCAACAGCGACCGGCTGGTGCGCACCATGCTCGCCTGCTGGTGGCTCGGCGCCATCGCCTGTCCGCTCAACATCCGCTGGAGCACGCCCGAGCTGGCCTTCGCGCTGGACGACAGCGAAGCCTCGCTGCTGCTCGTCGACGAATCGCTCGCGCGGCTGGTGCCGGACGGCGCGCCCGCCACGCTGCAACTCGCCGCATTCGAGCAAGAGTGCGCGGCCTTGGCTCCGCTGCCCGACACGCGCACCGGCGGCGACGCGCTCGCGGTGATCCTCTATACCGGCGGCACCACCGGCCGCTCGAAGGGCGTGATGCTGAGCCACGCGAACTTCTGGAGCGCCTCGATGACGCGCGGCGCCGAACTCAACAACGCGCCGGACTCGGTCTCGCTGCTCGTGGCGCCGTTGTTCCACGTCGCCGGGCTCGGCCGCCTCGTGGGGCAGCTGATCGTCGGCGGAAGCTGCGTGACGATGGCTCAGTTCCGCCCCGCGTCGGTGATCGAGGCCATCGCGACGCACGGCATCAGCGACATCATGGTGGTGCCGAGCATGCTGCAGTCGCTGCTCGACGACCCTGCGTTCACGCCCGGGCGTGTGCGCAGCCTGGACCGCATCGCCTTCGGCGCCGCGCCGATGCCGCCGGACCTGCTCGACCGGGCGCTCACCGCCTGGGCGCACGCGGAGTTCTTCCAGGCCTACGGCCTCACCGAGACCGCTGGCGCGGTGTGCATCAACCTCCCCGCGAACCACCGGCCCGAGGCGCGCGCGCTGGGCCGCCTGAACGCGGTGGGCCGCGCGGGCCTCGGCGCGGAAATCATCGTCGCCGACGAGAGCGGCCGAGAACTGCCGCGCGGCGAAGTGGGCGAAGTGCTCACGCGCGGACCGATGGTCATGCAGGGCTACTGGCGCAATCCGGAAGCCACCGCCGCCGCCTTCCGCGACGGCTGGTTGCGCACCGGCGACGCCGGCCGCATGCTGCCCGACGGCCATCTGTTCATCGTCGACCGGCTCAAGGACATGATCATCAGCGGCGGCGAGAACGTGTACTGCGCCGAGGTCGAGGCCGCATTGCGCAGCCATCCGCGGGTCGCGAACGCGGCCGTCATCGGCGTACCGGATAGCCGCTGGGGCGAGGCGGTGCACGCGGTCGTGGTGATGAGCGGCGACGCGGGCGCGAGCGTGGACGAACTGCGTGCCTGGTGCCGCGAGCGCCTTGCCGGCTTCAAGTGCCCGCGCGGCATCAGCTTCGTGCCCGAGCTGCCGATGTCGGCGGCCGGCAAGGTGCTCAAGAACGTGCTGCGCGAGCGGGTGCGCGCATGAAGCCCGTGGCGGTCGTTGACCGGCGCAAGGTCTTCGCCCAGGTGCCCTTCATGCGGCTGCTGGGCGCCCGGCGCGAGTTCTCCGAAGCCGGCCGGGCCCGCGTCGCCATCGACCCGCGGCCGGAAGTCGGCAACGTGATCGGCGCGGTCCATGGCGGGGTGCTGGTCACGCTGCTCGACGTCGCCATGGCCAGTGCCGCCGTGTCGCTGTTCGACTTTGAACGCACCGCCGTGACGCTCAACCTCAACACGAGTTTTCTGCAGCCGGGTCGCGGCACGCTCACGGCGGATGGCGAAGTTGTTCGGCACGACGGCAGCGTCGCCTGGTGCAGCGCCGCGGTCCGCGATGCCGCCGGGCGCGTCGTCGCCCAGGCCCAGGGTTCCTTCCGCTACCTGCCCCTGCCGCAGGCCACTTGAATTTCCGCCCACTCGAATGACAGGAGACTCCATGAACCCACCCTTCCGCTCGATGCGGCGTCGCGCGGCCGTCGCTGCGCTGCTCGCGATCGGCGCCACCGCGGCGGCCGCTCCCGCATTCGCCGCCGATCCGTTCCCGAGCAAGCCGATCACGCTGGTGATGCCTTTCCCGGCCGGCGGTTCCTTCGACCCCATGTTCCGCGCGCTGGCCGACGTCGCATCGCGCGACCTTGGCCAACCGATCGTGCTGATGCACCGGCCGGGCGCCGGCGGCATCACGGGCCCGGGCTCGGTGGCGCTGATGAACGAGGCCGACGGCTACACGCTGGCCGTGATGCACAACTCGGTGATCCGCGCGCCGCTGCTGCAAAAGGTCAACTGGGATCCGCTGCGCGACTTCAGCTACCTGGCCGGCCTGTTCGGCATGGCCACCGGCATCGCGGTGGCCAGCGACGCGCCGTGGAAGACACTGGACGACCTGCTCGCCGATGCGAAGAAGCGGCCCGGCGCGATCAGCTGGGGCACCGTGGGCGCCACCAGCATCAACCGCATCTACGGCGAACGGCTCGCGCGCATGAACGGCACGAGCTTCAACATGGTGCCGTTCAAGGGCGGCGGCGAAGCCTTCACCGCGCTGATCGGCCGCCATCTCGATGTCTATGGCGACCCCGGCTTCGGCCCGCAGGTGCAGGGGGGCAAGGTGCGGCTGCTGGCCACCTTCACCGCCGAGCGCCTGCCGCGCTATGCCGGCGTGCCGACGGTCAAGGAGCTCGGCCACGACCTCGTCATCGAGTCGCCGGTCGGCCTGGTGGCGCCGAAGAACCTCGACCCGAAGATTGCCGCGCGCCTGGCCGCTGCCTTTCGCAAGGCCGCTGCCGACCCGGCCTACCTGAACCAGCTCGACCAGTTCGACATGCAGGCGCATTGGATCGACGGCAGCGCCTACGCGGCCTACGCCAAGGCCCAGTTCGAGCGCGACGCGAAGATGCTGGCCGAGCTCGGCTTCAAGCCGGAGTGAACCGCATGGACTTCTCCGCCTTCGATTTCAAGGGCCGGCATGTGTTCGTGGCCGGCGGCTCCAGCGGCATCAACTTCGGCATCGCCCAGGCTTTCGCGCGCGCCGGTGCGCGCATCACGGTGCTGAGCCGGTCGCCCGACAAGGTCGCGACCGCGGCGCAGCAGCTCGAGGCGCTCGGCACCGAGGCGCTCGGCATCCCGGCGGACGTGCGCCAGCCGCCGGCGCTGGAGAGTGCCTTCGCGCAGGCTGCGGACCGCTTCGGCCCGATCGACGTGCTGGTCTCGGGCGCGGCGGGCAACTTCCTTGCCGGCGCGCTGGACATGTCGCCCAACGCCTTCAAGACGGTGGTCGACATCGACCTGCTGGGCAGCTTCAACGTCGCCCGGCTGGCGCATGCCCACCTGCGCCAGCCCGGCGCCTGCGTGATCCAGATCTCCGCCGGGCAGGCCTTCATCCCGACCCCCTTCCAGGCCCACGTGTGCGCGGCCAAGGCCGGCGTCGACATGCTGACGCGGGTGCTGGCGCTCGAATGGGGGCCGCAGGGCATCCGCATCAACTCGATCGTCCCCGGTCCGATTGCCGACACCGAAGGGCTGAAGCGCCTCGCGCCCACCGACCAGACGATGAAGGCAATGGCCGAGCGCGTGCCGCTCAAGCGCCTGGGCCGCATCGAGGACATCAGCCGCATGGCGATGCTGCTGGCCAGCGACTGGGGCTCGTACATCACCGGCGCGGTCATTCCTGTCGATGGCGGCCTGGCGCTGACCGGACCGCGCGACTTCACCGCGGCGGCGGCGGCATCGAAGCGGGAGGCGGCATGAGTGTCCACCTCGCCGTGACGCCGCGGGAGCAGGGCGACAAGCCGCGCAGCGGCCCGCAGCGCCACGTTCCGTTCTCCGAGCACCTCGGCCTGCGGGTCGAGCGCGCCGAAGGCGGCGAGTCCATCGTGTCGGTGGAACTGCGCCCCGAGCTGCTGAACAACCATGCCAGCGGCCATGGTGGCGTGCTCATGACCCTGCTCGACAGCGCCATGGCGCATGCCGCGCTATCGCGCGTGGCCTATGGGCGCGAGCTCGTCACGGTCGACATGCACATCGCCTTCATGCGGCCCGCCAGCGGGCGGCTGCAGGCGAAGGCAAGCACCACCGGCGGCGGCCGCTCGGTGTGCTTCTGCGAAGCCACCGTCACCGATGCCGGCGGCGAGGTGGCGGCGCGCGCCATGGGCACCTTCCGCTACCGCGACCCCGCGTGAACGTTTCGGCCAATCGTTTTGGCCCGATCCGCGATTGTCGAGGCCGGCCCATCGCCCGAGACTTGCCCCATCGTCCCCAGTTCCATCGAGGAGTTTCCATGACGCGTATGCAGCGCCCCGTCCATGTGGTCGGCGTGGGCATGATCCCCTTCACCAAGCCCGGCGCCAGCGACCCCTACACCGTGATGGGCGCGCGCGCCGCACGGCTCGCGCTCGACGATGCCGGCGTCGACTATTCGCTCGTGCAGCAAGCCTACGTCGGCTATGTCTACGGCGATTCCACAGCCGGCCAGGCAGCGATCTACGGCGTCGGCCTGACCGGCATCCCGGTCTTCAATCTCAACAACAACTGCTCCACCGGATCGAGCGCGCTGTTCCTCGCGCGCCAGGCGGTCGAGAGCGGGATGGTCGAATGCGCGATCGCGCTCGGCTTCGAGCAGATGCAGCCCGGCGCGCTCAAGGGCGCCTACGACGACCGGCCGTCGCCGATGGCGCGCTTCGCCGAAGCGATGACCGAGAAGCAGGGCTTCGTCCCCGAAGCGCCGCGCGCGGCGCAGTTCTTCGGCGGCGCCGGCCGCGACTACATGGCGCAGCACGGCATCCGCCGCGACACCTTCGGTCGCATCGCGGTGAAGGCGCGCCAGCATGCGGCGCGCAACCCGCTCGCGGTGTTCCGCCAGACGCTGACGCTCGACGAGGTGATGGCCTCGGCGCCGGTGTTCGATCCGCTCACGCGTTTCCAGTGCTGCCCGCCCACCTGCGGCGCCGCCGCCGCGATCGTCTGCTCGGCCGAGTTCGCGAAGAAGCACGGCCTGGACATGCGGGTGGTGATCGCGGCACAGGCGATGACCACCGACACGGCCTCGACCTTCGACAGCCAGGACATGCGCAAGGTGGTGGGCTACGACATGACGGCCGCGGCGGCGCTTCAGGTGTATGAAGCCGCCGGCATCGGCCCCGAGGAACTCGACGTGGTGGAACTGCACGACTGCTTCACCGCCAACGAGCTGATCACTTACGAGGCGCTGGGCCTGACGCCCGAGGGCACGGCCGAGCGCTTCATCGTCGAGGGCGACAACACCTACGGTGGCCGGGTCGTGACCAATCCCTCGGGCGGCCTGCTGTCCAAGGGCCATCCGCTCGGCGCCACCGGGCTCGCCCAATGCGCGGAACTGGTGTGGCAGCTGCGCGGCCAGGCCGAGCAGCGTCAGGTGGAAGGCGCGCGGCTCGCGCTGCAGCACAACCTGGGCCTGGGCGGCGCCTGCGTCGTGACGCTCTACCAGTCGGCGCAATGATCGACCGCCGCCACATCGGCCATACGCTGCCGCCCTTCCAGGTGGAAGTGGAAAAGGGCCGCCTGCGCTTCTTCGCCAAGGCCACCGGCCAGACCGACCCCGTCTACATCGACGAGGCTGCCGCCCGCGCCGCGGGACATCCGGGCCTGCCGGTGCCGCCCACCTTCCTGTTCTGCCTCGAGATGGAGGCCCCCGATCCCGCCGCCGTCCGCGAGCTGCTGGGCATGGACTACCGCAGCCTGCTGCACGGCGAGCAGGGCTTCAGCTACCACGCGATGGCCTATGCCGGCGACACGCTGACCTACGAGCAGCGCATCGCCGACATCTACGACAAGAAGGGCGGGGCGCTCGAGTTCGTGCTGCGCACCACCCGCGTGACCAACCAGCGCGCCGCGCTGGTGGCCGATCTGCGCTGCGTGACCGTGGTGCGCCATTCATGAGCGGAGGCCTGCCGATGAGCGCCATCACCCTGCCTGACTGGGACACGCTGCAGCCGGGCGACACACTGCCCGCGCTCGAGCTGCCGGCCATCAGCCGCCTCACGCTGGCGCTTTACTGCGGCGCCTCCGGCGACCACAACCCGATCCACGTCGACACCGACTTCGCGCGCGCGGCCGGCATGCCCGACGTGTTCGCGCACGGCATGCTGTCGGCCGCGTGGCTGGGCCGGCTGCTGACGCACTGGGTCCCGCAGTCGGCGATCCGATCGCTGGACCTGCGCTTCGCCGCCATCACCCAGGTCGGCGAGCGCATCCGCTGCACCGGCCGGATCGCCGAGAAGTTCGAGCACGAAGGCCGGCGCTGCGTGCGACTGCATGTAGCGACCACCAACCAGCATGGCGCCCCCAGGCTGACCGGCGAGGCGCTGGTCGCCTGGCCGTGAAACCGAAAAAAGGAAGAGACATGAACCGAAAACTCGAAGGCAAGGTCGCCATCGTCTCCGGCTCCGGCCGCGGCATCGGGCGCGAGATCGCGCTCAAGCTGGCCAGCGATGGCGCGCGCGTGGTCATCAACGACCTCGATGCCGATCCGGCCGCGCAGACGGTCGCCGAGATCGTGGCGGCGGGCGGCAGCGCCATCGCCTGCGCCGGCAGCGTGACCGACGCCGGCTTTGCCGACCGCTTCGTGAGCACGGCCGTCGAGAGCTACGGCGGCCTCGACATCATCGTCAACAACGCCGGCTACACCTGGGACAACGTGGTGCAGAAGATGAGCGACGCGCAGTGGGAAGCGATGCTGGCCGTGCACCTGACCGCGCCCTTCCGGATCCTGCGCGCGGCCTCCGGCTTCATCCGCGATGCCGCCCGGCGCGAAGCCGACGAGGGGCGCGAGCTGTTCCGCAAGGTGGTCAACATCTCGTCCACTTCCGGCGTGTACGGCAACGCGGGGCAGGCCAACTACGCGGCCGCCAAGGCCGGCATCAACGGCCTGACCAAGGCGATGGCCAAGGAATGGGGCCGCTACAAGGTCAATGTCAACAGCGTCGCCTTCGGCCTGATCAAGACCCGGCTGACCGAGGCGGATGCCGCCGCGGGCGCCAGCATCGACATCGAGGGCCGGCAGATCAGGGTCGGCGTCAATCCGCAGATCCTCAAGAACGCCGAGGCCCTGATTCCGCTGGGCCGCGGCGGCACGCCCCAGGAAGCGGCCGGCGCGGTCTACATGTTCTGCATCCCGGAATCGAACTACGTCAGCGGGCAGGTGCTGGTCTGCGGGGGCGGTCGGCCGTGAGTGCGAGCCGCGCCTGGATGACGCCGGAACTGGAGATGCTGCGCGACAGCGCGCGCCGCTTCTTCGAGCGCGAGTGCGTTCCCAACGAGACGCGCTGGCGCGCCCAGCACCACGCGGACCGCAACATCTGGACGAAGGCCGGCGCGGCCGGCCTGCTGTGCGCCAGCATCCCCGAGGAATACGGCGGCGGCGGCGGCAGCTTCCTGCACGAGGCCGTGGTCTGCGAGGAGCAGATGCGCGCGATGGCGCAGAGCTTCAGCAACAACGTGCACAGCGGCATCGTGGCCCACTACCTGCTTGCCTACGGCACCGAGGAACAGAAGCGCCGCTGGCTGCCGCGCATGGCGACCGGCGAGCTGGTCGCGGCGATCGCGATGACCGAGCCCGGCGCCGGCACCGACCTGCAGCGCATCAAGACGCAGGCGCGGCGCGATGGCGATCATTGGCGCATCACCGGCAGCAAGACCTTTATCACCAACGGCATGCACGCCGGGCTGGTCTGCGTCGCGGCCAAGACGGATGCGGCAGGCGGCTCGAAGGGCATCTCGCTGCTGATGGTCGAGACCGAAGGCACGCCGGGCTTCCGCCGTGGCCCGCTGCTCGACAAGATGGGCCAGAAGACGCTGGACACCACCGAGCTGTTCTTCGACGACGTGCGGGTGAACGCGGACAACCTGCTCGGCGGCGAGGAAGGCCGCGGCTTCGGGCAGCTCATGCAGCAGCTGCCGCGCGAGCGCCTGCTGATCGCGGTCGGCGCGGTCGCGACCATGCAGCGCGCGATCGCCGAGACCGTGGCCTACGTGCGCGACCGCCAGGTCTTCGGCGAGCCGCTGCTCAAGATGCAGAACACCCGCTTCAAGCTGGCCGAGTGCGAGACCCAGGCGCAGGTTTCGCGCGCCTTCGTCGACGACTGCATCGCGCGCCTGATGGCCGGCCAGCTCGACGTACCGACCGCGGCGATGGCCAAGTGGTGGACCACCGACGCCTGCTGCCGCATCGTCGACGAGTGCCTGCAGCTGCACGGCGGCTACGGCTTCATGAACGCGTACCCGATCGCGCGGCTCTATGCCGACGTGCGTGTCGGCCGCATTTATGGAGGTGCCAACGAAGTGATGAAGGAGATCATCGCCCGGGCCCTGGAGCGGCAAGCATGAACACAGCGCGGCACTTGCGCTTCTGGCCCAAGGGCGTGGCGCGCGAGCTGCGCGTGCCGCGTGCAACCCTGCCCGAGTACCTGGACACGGCGGCGCGCCGCTTCCCCGACAAGCCGGCGATCGCCTACTGCGGCGCGACGACCACCTATGCCGAGCTGCGCCGGCGGGTCGACGCACTGGCCGGCTACCTGCAGCAGCGGCTGGGCGTCGCGCCGGGCGACCGTGTGCTGCTGGCGAGCCAGAACTGCCCGCAGTTCGTCATCGCCTTCTATGCCGTCATGCGCGCCGGTGCCGTGGTGGTGCCGGTGAACCCGATGAGCAAGGCCGCGGAGGTGCGCCACTACGCGGTCGACAGCGGCGCCCGCGTCGCCGTTGCCGCGCAGGATCTGCTGCCTGCACTGGCGCTGGGCGAGTGCGAAGGCGAGCTGCGCCACGTCCTCGTCCATGCCTACTCGGATGCCATCGCCGCGCCGTCGACCGACGACGCATGGCCCGACTGGGTCACCGCGCCGCGCGCAAGCCTCGACCACGCGTCGCTGCACGGCTTCGAGCAGGCGGTCGCGCTGGCCCTGGCGCCCGCCACCGAGTCCCTGTCCCCCGACGATCTCGCCGTCCTGCCCTACACCTCCGGCACCACCGGCCTCGCCAAGGGTTGCATGCACACGCACGCCACGCTGCTGGCCTCGCTGGCCTCCTCGGCGGTCTGGAAGCAGCTGCACGTGGAAACCGTGACGCTGGCGGTCGCGCCGCTCTTCCACATGCTGGGCCTGCAGAACGGCATGAACCTGCCGATCTTCCTCGGCGCCACGGCCGTGATGATGCCGCGCTGGGATCCCGCGATGGCCGCGCGCCTGATCGAGCGCCATGCGGTCAGCGCCTGGTCGGCGCCGCCGGCAATGGTGATCGACCTGTTCTCGCATGCCGAGGCGCAGCGCCGCGACCTGTCCAGCCTGGCCCTGCTGTCGGGCGGCGGCGCCGCGATGCCCGAAGCGGTTTCGGCCATGCTGTCGCAGCGCTACGGCCTGGCCTACAACGAGGGCTACGGCCTGACCGAGACCGCCTCCTTCCTGCATGCCAACCCGCTCGCGCGTGGCAAGCGCCAGTGCCTGGGCATGCCGACGCAGGGTGTCGAATCGCGCATCGTCGACCCGGTCAGCCTCGAGCCGTTGCCGCCCGGCGAGGTGGGCGAACTGGTCACGCGCGGCGCGCAGTTGATGAAAGGCTACTGGCGCAATCCGGCGGCCGACCGCGAAGCCTTCGTCGAGATCGACGGCCGGCGCTTCTTCCGCACCGGCGACCTGGCCTCGATGGACGAGGAGGGCTACTTCTTCCTGCGCGACCGCCTCAAGCGGATGATCAACGCGTCCGGCTACAAGGTCTGGCCCACCGAGGTCGAGAACGCGATGTACGAGCATCCGGCGATCCACGAGGCCTGCGTGATCGCGGTGCCGGACGGCAAGCGCGGCGAGACCGTCAAGGCGCTGGTGGTGCTGAAGCCGCAGCAGCGCGGCCGTGTCGGCGAAGAGGACATCGTGGCCTGGTGCCGCGAGCGCATGGCGGTCTACAAGGCGCCCCGCGTCGTCGAGTTCCTCGACAGCCTGCCGAAGTCCGGCACCGGAAAGATTCTCTGGCGCGAGCTGCAGGAAGCGCATCGCGCCGCCGCCACGGAGCCCCATCCATGAACGAATTCACGACGCTGCGCTTCGAGCGCCACGGCGGCACCGCCGTGCTGACGCTGGACATGCCGGCCAACCGCAACGCCTTCAGCGCCGCCTTGCGCGACGAACTGGCCCAGGTCATCGCGCAGGTGCGCGGCGACGCCGAGGTCCGCGCGCTGGTGCTGACCGGCGCCAACGGCCAGTTCTGCTCCGGCGGCGACCTGCGCGGCATCGCCGACGCCGGGCTCGACAACGCGGGCTGGCGCGCCCGCATGCAGGGCACGCAGCGCTGGTTCAGCGACCTGATCCTCATGGACAAGCCGGTCATCGCGGCGGTCGACGGCGCCGCCTACGGCGCCGGCTTCAGCCTGGCGCTGGCCGCCGACTTCGTGCTGGCGACACCGCGCGCGCGCTTCTGCATGTCCTTCCTCAAGCTGGGCCTGGTGCCGGACTGCGGGGCCTTCTACCTGCTGCCGCGCGTGGTGGGCGCCCAGCGGGCACGCGAACTGATGCTGTCGGCGCGCGAGGTCGGCGCCGCCGAGGCCCGCGATCTCGGCATCGCGATGGAGCTGCACGACGCCGACCAGCTCATGCCGCGCGCGCTGGCCCTGGCCGAGAGCTTCGCGGGTGCGTCGCCGCTGGCCGTGAGCCTGGTGAAGCGCGCCACCGGCGATGCCGGGGCGCTGGCCGCACTGCTCGACGCCGAGGCGAACGCGCAGGCGCTGGCCTTCGGCAGCGCCGAGCACCGCGACGCGGTGCAGCGCTTTCTCGACAAGCAGCCGCTGCCGTTCCAGTGGCCCACGAACAAGGAGCATGCAGCATGAACGGCAACCCCTCCGAAGTCACCATCGGCGTGCAGGACTTCCACCAGCGCGAGCTCGATGCCGGCCGGTTCCTGATCCAGCGCTGCGCCGATTGCAGTCGCCACGTCTACTACCCGCGCGAGAGCTGCCCGCATTGCGGCAGCACGGCGCTCGAATGGACGGCGCCCGGCGGGCTCGGCACCGTGCATGCCGTGACCACCGTGCGGCGCAAGCCCGCGGACGGCGGCGACCTCAATGTCAGCCTGATCGACCTCGACGAAGGCGTGCGGCTCATGAGCCGCGTCGACAAGCTCTCGCCCGATGCCGTGCGCATCGGCCAGCGCGTCAAGGCCCGGGTGCAGCTGAAAGATGGGCGCGGCCTGCTGCTGTTCGACGCCCTCGAGGGAGCCGGGAAATGAGCGCCGGACTGAAGGCATTGCGCGGCAGCGCCGCCATCGTGGGTGTCGCCACCTTCGGCTGCGGCGAGGCGCCCGGCTTCACCGACATGGAGCTGCTGGCGCGCTCGGCCCGGGCGGCCGTGGCCGATGCCGGCCTCGCGATGAGCGACATCGACGGGCTGTGCAGCGCCAGTGCTTCGGCCGCGATGTGGGCCTTGCCGGTGGTCGAGTACCTCGGCCTGAATCCTCGCTACATCGACGGCACGATGCTGGGCGGCAGCAGCTTCATCGCGCACCTGCTGCCGGCGATGCAGGCGATCCGCTCCGGCCAGTGCAGCGCGGTGCTGGTCTGCTACGGCAGCGCGCAGCGCAGCGCCGCCTTCGGCCGGCGCGAGATCGTTGCGGCGCGCCGCTTCCTCGATCCGCAGCCCTACGAGCATCCCTACGAGCCGATGCTGCCGGTGTCCGCCTATGCCCTGGCCGCCTCGCGCCACATGCACGCGTTCGGCAGCACGCGCGAGCAGCTGGCCGACGTGGCGGTGGCGGCGCGCGCCTGGGCGCGGCTCAACCCGGAAGCCTTCATGCGCGAGCCGCTCGCGCGCGAGGACGTGCTGGCCGCCCGCATGGTCTCGGACCCGCTGACCGTACGCGACTGCTGCCTGGTGACCGATGGCGGCGGCGCGTTCGTGCTGGTGAGCGCGCAGCGCGCCAGGGACCTGCCGAAGAAGCCGGTCTACGTGCTCGGCAACGCCACCGCGGTGTGGAACCGGCAGATCTCCTCGATGGCGGACCTCACGGTCACGGCGGCCAGCCAGTCGGGCCGCGAGGCCTTCGCGATGGCGGGGCTCGCGCCGGCGGACATGGGCGTCGTACAGCTGTACGACGCCTTCACGATCAACACGCTGCTGTTCCTCGAAGACCTGGGCTTCTGCCCCAAGGGAGAGGCCGGCCGCTTCGTCGCCGACGGCGCCATCGCGCCCGGCGGCCGACTGCCGGTCAACACCAACGGCGGTGGCCTGTCCTGCGTGCACCCCGGCATGTACGGCATCTTCGCGCTGATCGAGGCGGTGCGGCAGCTGCGCGGCGAAGCCGGCGAACGGCAGGTGGCGGGCGTGCGCACCGCGCTCGCGCACGGCAACGGCGGCATGCTGTCGAGCCAGGCCACCGCGATCCTCGGCACCGCCGAGACGCTCTGAACGATCACATGACAGCGACATCGCCGGCAACCCTTGCATGAAGCGATGCGCCGGATTTTTCAACCCTTCCTGAGGAGACAAGCCCATGGAGACATCGATGCTGCGCAGGCTCTGCGTTGCGGCCGGACTGGCAAGCCTGCTGGCCGTTCCGGCGCTGGCGCAAACGAGCTATCCCAGCCAGCCGCTGAAGCTGATCGTGCCGTATCCCGCCGGCGGTGCCACCGACTCGCTGGCGCGCACCGTCGCGCAGAAGCTTCAGGAAGCCTGGGGGCAGGCGGCGATGGTGGAGAACCGTCCCGGCGCCGGTGGCACCATCGGCAACCAGGTCGTGGTCAGGGCGCCGCCCGACGGCCACACGATGCTGATCGGCATCACGGCGCTGATCCAGCAGCCGCCGCTCATGGACAAGCTCCCCTACGATCCGCTCAAGGACCTGGCGCCGGTCACGATCATCGCGCGCAGCCCGAGCCTGCTGGCGGTGCCGCTCGATTCGCCCGCCAAGACCCTGCAGGACTTCATCAAGATGGTGAAGGCCAGCCCCGGCAAGTACAACTTCGGCAGCTACGGCGCCGGCACCTCGGCCCACATCCAGGGCGCGCTGCTGAACATGCAGGCCGGCATCGACCTGGTGCATGTGCCCTTCCAGGGTGCCGCGCCGCTGGTCACCAACCTGGTCGGCGGCCAGCTCGCCTCGGCCTTCATCGACAGCGCCAGCGCGCGGCCGCACCTGAAGTCGATGCGGCCCCTGGCCGTGACCGGCACCCAGCGCATGCCGGGGCTGCCAGACGTGCCGACCTTCGTCGAGCTGGGCTACCACTCCTTCGATCCCTACGGCTGGTTCGGCGTGTTCCTGCCGGCCGGGACGCCGGCGCCGGTGGTGCAGAAGCTGTCGGAAGAGATCAACCGCATCCTGCGCCTGCCGGAGGTCACGGCCAAGATCGAGGCGCTGGGCCTGCAGGTCGCGGGCGGCACGCCGGAAGCGTTCCGGAAGGTGCTGCGCGCGGACGCCGCGATCTACGCCAGGATCATCAAGGACGCCAACATCACGCTGACGCAGTGACGGGGGAGCCTTCGCGGAAGTTCGCTGCGCTCTGAAGCGGACATCTGCGCTGCCGCTTGTTGTCACAGTGGCTTGCCATCGCGCCCGCCGGCTCGGAGAATTCATCCTGCACGGCACTCTCGCTGCGAGAGGATGTGATGAACCTCGAGCCTGTCCCTTCCGTCGCGCTGGTGGTGGACGACGAGCCGGTGGCCCGCCTGATGGTGAAGCTGACACTGGAAAACCTCGGCTGCGCGCCGGTCCTGGAGGCGGCCGACGGAATCGCGGCGCAGGAGGTCCTGCGCGAGCGCCCGGACGTCGCCCTGGTGCTGACGGACATCATGATGCCGCGGATGGACGGCCTGGAACTGCTGCGCTGGGGACGCCAGGCGGTGCCCGATGCCATATGGATCGTCCTTTCGGGGCTGGAGACCTTCGACTCGGCGGTGGCCGCGATCCGGCTGGGGGCGTTCGACTTCCTGCCGAAGTCGCCGCGCTCGGAAGAAATGGGGGTCGCGGTGCGCAATGCGCTCGAGCGGCGGCAGCTGCTGGCTGACCGCGAGCAGCTGCACCGGGCGCTGCAGCGCAAGGTCTTCGAACTCGAGCAGACCTCCGAAGTGCTGCGCCGCGATCTCGAGCGCGCGGAGGTCATCCAGCGCGCCTTGCTGCCGCGCAGCCCGCCCCCCATGGAGGGCTACTGCATCCAGGCGGTCTACCGGCCGGGGCAACACGTGGGCGGCGATCTCTACGACGTGGTCCGGCTGGGCGAGCAGCACCTCGCCTTCTACCTGGCCGATGCCACCGGCCACGGGGTGACTTCGGCGATGCTCTCGGTGCTGTTCAAGCAGCTGCTCGTGTTGGTGGACCCGGCGACCGGCCTCCCGCTGCCGCCGGCGGAGGTGTTGGCCGCGGTGAACCGATCGATCTGCGAGGCGCACGCCGCGCCGGGCCTGTTCCTGACGGCCGTCTTCGGCCTGCTGGATACGTCGGACGCGAGCCTCACGCTGGCATCGGCGGGCCATCCGCCTGTGCTGCACGCACGCGATGGCCGCGAAACGCGCCTGATCCGCCGCACCGGGCCCGCGCTCGGGCTGGCGCCGGACGCGCACTTCCAGCAGGAGCGCCTCCAGCTCCTGGCGGGCGACCGGATCCTGCTTTACACCGACGGGCTCCTGCCCTCCGGGTCGGAACGCGAGCTGGAACTGCTGCAGCAGGTGCTCGCCGAACCGCTCTCCAGTGCCCAGAAAGTGATGGCTCAACTCCACGCGGGCGCGCCAGCGGGCGCGGACCGGGATGACGTGACCATCCTGCTGATCGACGCCCACGCCGGCGCCTCCTGGTTCGACAATGGCGCCGAGCGCCCCGCGGCTGCCGCATCCGGCGCGCCGCGGCCCGAGAGCGAGGCGGTGTTCTATGGCGAAACCGACCAGGCCGCCTACCTTGCGCTGCGCGGGCGGGCCAGCTGGGTGCATTGCGACGCCTTCCATGAAACGGCCCTGGCCGTGCTGGACGGGGGGCGCCCCCTGGTGCTGGACCTCTCCGGCTGCGAGTACATGGACAGCACCTGCCTCGGCACGGTGCACGAGCTGGTCGCCCGGGGCGGCGTGGTGCTCGCGGGGGTGAGGCCGGCCGTGCGCGCCCTGTTCGAGGAACTCAGCATGCAGCAGGTGCTGGCCGCGGTCCAGGACGACAGCCCCGCCGCGCCCGAGCTCTACGCGCTGGGCGCGGACGGCGACCAGGCCTCGGTGCAGAAGCGGATCCTGCACGCCCACGAGGCCCTTTCCGCGCTGAGCGAACCGAACCGCGAGGCGTTCAAGGAAGTCGTCGCGGCGCTCCGTGGCGAGCAAGGCGGGCCGAGATGACCGCCGCCATTCGCGTGCTGCATCTCGAGGACGACCCGGCCGATGCGGAGCGCATCCGGGCCAGGCTGCAGGACGAGGACCTTGGCTGTGATGTCGTGTGGGTGAAGACCCGGGAGGACTTCGTCTCCGCCCTGCATCGGCAAGCCTTCGACCTGATGCTGTCCGACTACGAAGTCGGCGGCCTGGAGATGCTGCGGCAGGTCCGGCAGCAGCGGCCGGAGCTGCCGCTGATCGTCATTTCCACCGCGATGACCGAGGACGAGGCGGTCGCTTGCATGAAGGCTGGCGCCACGGACTATGTCCTCAAGCGGCGGTTGCGGCGCTTGGGATTCTCGGTGCGGCGAGCGCTCGCCGAGCAAGTGCAGACGGCGGCGCTGCGCCGGGCGGAAGAAGAGCTGCGTGCCCTCAACGCCGACCTGGAGGCGCGGGTGCGCCTGCGCACCGCCGAACTGGAAACAGCCAATGCGTTCCTGAATTCGGTGATCCACCACATCCCCTATCAAGTCATGGTCAAGAACGCCATCGACCTGAAGCTCGTCCGCGCCAACCGCGCCATGGAGGAGTTGACGGGGCGCAGCGAGCAGGAGCTGCTCGGCAAGACGATTCACGACTTCGTCAGTTCCCCGGAGGAGGCCGACTTCTTCACGGCCAAGGACAAGGAAGCGCTGGCGCTGGGCCTGGAAGTGGACATCCCCGAGGAGACCCTTCATGCGCACGATGGCAGCGTGCACGTCCTCCACGCGAAGAAGATCCCGATCCTCGACGACGCCGGCCAGCCGCGCTACCTGCTGACCATGGCGGAAGACGTGACGGAGAGGAAGAAGAAGGAGCGTGAAATCGAGCGGCTGAATTCGGCCCTGGCGCAGCGCAGCGCCGAGGTGGAAGCCGCCAACCGCGCCAAGAGCACCTTCCTGGCCACCATGAGCCACGAGATCAGGACGCCCATGAACGGCGTCCTGGGCATGCTGGAACTGCTGAGCCTGACCGAACTGGACGCCGAGCAGCGCGAGACGCTCGGGCTGGTGCGGGAATCGAGCCGGTCGCTGCTGCGCATCATCGACGACATCCTCGATTTTTCGAAGATCGAGGCCGGCAAGCTGGAGATCCGCCCCGAGGTCGTCTCGATCAAGCGCCTGGTCGAGGAGGTGCAGAGCCTCTACCTGGGCAATGCCAGCAGCAAGGGCCTGATCGTCCGGCGGATGGTCGACCCGCGCATCAGTCCGGCGCTGCGGGTCGATCCGGTGCGCCTGCGCCAGATCCTCAACAACTTCGTCAGCAACGCGATCAAGTTCACCGCCGAGGGCTGGATCGACATCAACGTGCAATGGCTGGGGCGGGCGGAGGGGCAGGAAAGACTGCGGTTCGAGGTGAAGGACACTGGCATCGGCGTCTCTGCGGCGGATCAGCAGCGCCTGTTCCAGCCCTTCAGCCAGGCGGACGGTGACGAGGCCCGGCGGCGGCCGGGCGGCACCGGACTGGGACTGGTCATTTCCCGGCAGCTGGCGCAGATGATGGGAGGCACGGTCCGCATGGAAAGCGCGCCCGGGATGGGCACCACGATCATGCTGGAATTGTCGTTTCCGGTCGCCGAGCCCCTGCCAGGCAGCACTGCCGACGACGAGCGGGCGCTCACGACGGCCACGGTCGTGCGCCGCGTGGCGCCCGGCACCGCGCAGGCCGAGACGGAAGGAACGCTGGTGCTGCTGGTGGATGACCATCCCGTCAACCGCATGCTGATCCTGCGCCAGATGCGAACGCTGGGCTATGCCGCCAAGACGGCCGAAGACGGCGTCCAGGCCCTGGAGATGTGGAAGGCGGGTCGCTTCGGGCTGGTCATCACCGACTGTCACATGCCCCACATGGACGGCTACGAACTGGCGCGCAGCATCCGCAGCCTGGAATCCGACGCGGGGCGCGAGCGCATGCCGATCATCGCTTGCACAGCCAACGCGCTGCAGGGGGAGGCCGAGACGTGCTTGGCCGCCGGCATGGACGACTTCCTGGTCAAGCCGGTGGAATTGGCGCAGCTGACCGACAAGCTCGATCGATGGCTGCCGCTTCCCCGAGCCCCCTCGGCGTCCACCGCTCCCGCCGACGCGAGCCCGGAGGCCGGCCCCTGCGCCAGCCCGATCGACCAGGCGCTCCTCACGGCGAACTGCCTTGGCGACGCGGCGATGGTGGGCGAGGTGCTTGCCGCCTTCCGGCGAACTTGCGAAGACGACTCGGCCGGACTCAGGCAGGCGGTGGCCGCCGAAGACGTCCCCCAGGTCACCCAATGCGCCCACCGCATGGCGGGCGCCAGCAAGATGGTCGGTGCGCTCGCGTTCGCGGCCGCCTGCGAGGACATCGACCGCGCGGGCCGTATCGGCGACTGGAAGGCGGTTCTCGCCGGCATGTCGCCGTTCGAGCGGGAACGACTGCGCCTGGCTGCCTATTTCGAGGGCCGCAAGGAAATGGCTTAGATGCTATGAAGGACTGCCCCAAGGCGAGTCCCGTTAAGCTGGAACGGGAACTCCCAGTTATCGCTGGCACTGATGCACCAGATCCCGATGTACGCGCCGGGGACGCCCGAGGAGTACATTCCATTCGGGCGCTCGGGGACGCTGCCACGCGCGTGCTGGCGCTGAAGCCGGGTGAGAAGGCTCTGTTCTGAAGCTCATGACTGTTCCCACGCTGCACTACCATCCGCTCTCGTCCTATTGCCACAAGGTCCTGATCGCGGTCGACGTGTTGGGCGTCGAGATCGACAAGCGGCTGCTCGATCTGTCCGACCCCGTCGAGCGAGCGGCCTACCTGGCGCTTTGTCCCACGGGCAAGATGCCGCTGCTGGTCGACCAGGGCCGGCCCGTCCCCGAGACCAGCATCATCATCGAGCACCTGCAGCGCCACCATGCGCGCCCCGGCCGCACCCTCATCCCGCATGACCCGGACGCCGCGCTCGACGTGCGTCTGTGGGACCGGCTCTTCGACCTGTACGTGATGACCCCGATGCAGGTGTTCACCGCCGACCTTCTGCGGCCGCAAGGGGATCGCGACGCACACGGCGTGACTCGGGCGCGAGAAGGCCTGTCGTCGGCCTATGCGTTCATCGACCGCCAACTTGAAGGGCGAACCTGGGTGGCCGGCGATGCGTTCAGCATGGCCGACTGCGCCGCGGCGCCGGCCTTGTTCTATGCCGTGACCTACGTGCCCCTGTCGCCGCGGCACGTGCGCCTGGCTGCCTACTTCGAGCGGTTGATGGACCATCCATCGGTGGCGCTCACCATTGATCAGGCGCGGCCTTACTTCAAGTTCTATCCTGGGCGTGACGGTCTGTCTCGACGTTTCTTCGACCCGAAGGACACATGAGGTGCGCGCTGTCGCCGGCACCGTGCGCCTCGACCGCATGTTCTTCGCACTGACCGATTCGAGCGCCCTTGACCGCCCGCCCCTTGCATCCTATGGTGCCTCACGATCGGCACTGAGCGCGAGCCGCCAGCGCAACGCAGGTGTCTGCGCCGAAGTCAAGCGGGGATGAACAAATGTTTGTCGACCTCTCACACGTATTCCACGACGGGATGCCCGGCGTCCTCTTCAAGCAGGAAGACGGCGAAACAGTCGAACTCACGGCGCACATTCGACCCTACATGACGCATGCGCAGTCGCTCCCGCACTACGAGAACAAGGCCTCGTTCGAGATCTCCGACGTGGCATTCCAGAGCTCCGTCGGCACGAAGATGGATGCCCCGCGTCACCGTTTCGAAGGTGCGGACGATGTCGCTTCCATCGAACTCAGCCGCCTGGTGCTGGACGGCGTCGTCATCGACGCCCGGCGCGCGGGCCCCAGGCAGCAGCTGGGGTGGACGGACCTGCAGTTTCCCGAGCATCTCGCAGGCCGGGCAGTGCTCGTGAACTTCGACTGGGATCGCCATTGGGGAACGCAGACCTACCGATTGCACCCGTTCGTCTCGCCTGAAGTGGTGGCGCGGCTCTGCGATGCGGGAATCGCCCTGTTCGGGGTGGACTGCGCGAACGTCGACTCCACGCAGGATCCAGAACGTCCGGCGCATACCCGGTTTCTGAGGCAAGGCATCCTCATCGTGGAGAACCTCACCGGACTGTCTAGCCTGCACGGCGCGCCGTTCCGCTTTTTTTCCGTCCCGCTGAAGGCGAAGGATGCGGCCGCCTTCCCGGTCCGTGCTTTCGCGGAGCTTCGTCCATAACACAAGCGAAACCGCGTCTTGCCACGGGCCCGGGAGCGCTCAAGAGGCGCGCTCCGTGCTTCAGCTCGAACTCGCCGGTGTAAAGTCGGCTCCCCGATCCGAAGCAGGTGACTCCATGGCACGAACAAGCGAATGGGCGGCCAAGGTGCTGCTGCTCCTCAAGGGCGGCAACACCGACGCGGCCATCGCGCAGATCAAGGTCGCGCCGAGCGTGAAGGACATCCTCGCCCTCCGGGCGGCAATGGCCCAGGCCGGCCTGTCCGGGCGCTGGCGCGACCTCGACCAGACGATCGCGCAGAGCATCGATGCGCTGTCGGCGCCGCGCCTGCACCGCTCGCCCTGATCGAGCAGCCGGCTGCCCGCCGGTCCTCGGCTACGATGGCGCCACCGCCGCGGGCCGCCATCGCAAGGACCGCGGGGCATTCAGCGAAAAAGGGTGAAGCACCATGACCGACACGCGCTCGGACCTTGCCAAGATCACGTTCAGCGTGCTGACCATCGTCCTGCTCATCGGCTCCTCGCTCTGGATCCTGCGGCCGTTCCTCGGCGCGACCATCTGGGCCATCATGGTCGTGGTGGCCACCTGGCCCGCGCTGCTGTGGTTCGAGGCCCGGCTCTGGAAGCGGCGCAGCCTCGCGGTGCTGGTGATGATGCTGATCCTGCTGCTCCTGTTCGTGCTGCCGCTGACGATGGCGATCTCGACCATCGCGGCCAACGCCGACGAAGTCATCGCCTGGTTCAGGCTGCAGATCAGCAAGGGCCCGCCCCAGCTTCCCGACTGGATCGGCCGCCTGCCTTTCGTCGGGCCGAAGCTGATGCTGGCGTGGGACGAACTGGTGTCGTCGGGGGTTTCGGGCCTGGAGGCCAAGGTCACGCCCTATGCCTCGCGCGTCACGGGCTGGCTGTTCTCGCAGGCCGGCGTGGTGGGTGCGCTGACCCTGCAGTTCCTGCTGACCGTGGTCATTGCCGGCTTGATGTACGCGGGGGGCGAATCGGCGGCCCACGAGGCCCGGCGATTCGGCCGCCGGCTCGGCGGGCCGCGCGGCGAGGACGCCGTGGTGCTGGCGGGCAAGGCGATCCGGGGCGTGGCGCTCGGCGTGGGCGTGACGGCGATCGTCCAGGCCGTGGTGGGCGGCATCGGACTCGCCATCGCCGGCGTGCCCTTCGCGGCCCTGCTCACCGCGGTGATGTTCATGCTGTGCATCGTCCAGCTCGGGCCGACGCTGGTGCTGGCGCCGGCCACGGTCTGGGTCTTCTGGAATGGCTCGACCGGCTGGGCCATCTTCCTGCTGGTCTGGACGGTGATCGTCGGCACCATGGACAACTTCCTGCGCCCGATGCTGATCAAGCGCGGTGCCGACCTGCCGCTGCTGCTGATCTTCGCCGGGGTCATCGGCGGCCTGCTCGGCTTCGGGCTGGTCGGGATCTTCGTCGGCCCGGTCCTGCTGGCGGTGTCCTATACGCTGGCCAACGCCTGGCTCGACAGCGCCGAGCCGGCGGGGGGCGACACCGGGCTATAGCGCCGGGGCCCCGGCCTTCCGGGAGCCGATCACCAGAAGCGCCAGAACGGCCGGCGCCGTGGCGCAGCCTCTTCGAGATTGCCGGGCTCGGTCATGGCGCGATTGCGCATGTGCGGGCCGACGATGCGGCGGCGCGCTGGCGGCAGGCGCCCCGAAATTATGTCGACATCAGTGTAAACACCGTGTTTGACATTTTGGTTGTCACCGACCATCCGGGGGCGTATCGCGTTCCGTGACCTCAGGCCGATGGCGCGCAACTTGCATAAGGCACGCCATGACAGCCATCTCGCCTCGCCTACCCGGAAAGACAACCAGAGTCACCCGCATCGACCGGGACAGCGACGGCACCGTGCAGTCGCTCACGCGGGCCATGCAGTTGCTGGAACTCCTCGCCGAAGATGACGAGGGCTATCGGCTGGTCGACATCGCGGCGCACAGCGGGCTGTCTTCGTCCACGGCCCACCGCCTGCTCACGACACTCGAGCAACGGCGCTTCGTCCAGTTCGACCGCGAAACCAGCCTCTGGTATGTGGGCGTGCGCTGCTTCTCCGTCGGGGCCGCGTTCGCGCGGCGCCGGCGCATCGCCCATCTCGCGCTGCCGGTGATGCGGCGCCTGCGCGACAGCACCGGCGAGAGCATCAACCTGGGCATTGCCGATCTCGGCGACATCGTCTTCGTGACGCAGGTGGAAAGCCGCGAAACGATGCGCGCCATCGGCAAGCCGGGGTTCCGGGCGCCGCTGCACGGCACCGCGATGGGGCAGTCGATCCTGGCGGCGATGGCGGAGGACGACGTGCTGCAGTACCTGCGCACCTATGGCCTGCCGAAGCTGACCAACAACACCATTGCGCGCGCGTCGCGACTGCACGAGACGCTGGGCGAGGTACGCCGCGCAGGCCATGCGATCGATGACGAGCAGAACGCGGTCGGCCTGCGCTGCATTGCCGCCGCGATCCGCGACGAGCATGGCCAGCCCTTCGGCGCGATCTCGCTCGTCGGGCCGACGCAGCGTATCAAGAGCACCGATTTCGCACGGCTCGGCGCCACGGTGCGCGCGGCTGCCGACGAGATCACCTCCGCCTACGGCGGCCGGGTCTAGATCCAGCCCCCACGCTCCCTCACTGCGTGTGGTCGCTGCCCCCCGAGGGGGCCGCAGGCCGCCTTGGGGCGGCCCGGCGGCGGCCTGGGCCAGCCCCCACGCTCCCTCACTGCGTGTGGTCGCTGCCCCCCGAGGGGGCCGCAGGCCGCCTTGGGGCGGCCCGGCGSCGGCCTGGGCCRGCCCCCACGCTCCCTCACTGCGTGTGGTCGCTGCC
>NZ_JBFUHO010000076.1:0-31893 GCF_056402355.1 Variovorax sp. P4_B11 | reverse complement strand
GCGCCGCGTCCGCGCCGGCGGCCCCGGCCTCGGCGCCGGTTGCGCCCGCGGCAGGGGCGGGCCAGATCCCGGCCAAGTAAACGCGCGCGATCTCTTTGGCCGTCGAGTGAAAACGGCCGATTTTCAGGGTAAACTCTAAAGCTGTTCCGGAAAGCCAAAACCTTACAAGGTTCCTCATGCCATCCGGGCAGCAAAAACCGCGGTCGTGGTGAAATTGGTAGACACGCTATCTTGAGGGGGTAGTGGCGAAAGCTGTGCGAGTTCGAGTCTCGCCGACCGCACCAAATCTCACTGGCAGGAAATGTGCTTCCTGCCAGTGTCAAGCGGTGTTAGAACCCCCTGATGAACCTCGATTCCTACCTTCCCGTCCTGTTGTTCATCCTGGTCGGCGTCGGGGTCGGCGTCGCTCCGCAGGTTCTGGGTTACATCCTTGGTCCCAACCGGCCTGATCAGGCCAAGAATTCCCCCTACGAATGCGGCTTCGAGGCTTTCGAAGATGCGCGCATGAAGTTCGACGTCCGGTACTACCTGGTCGCGATCCTCTTCATCCTGTTCGATCTCGAAATCGCTTTTCTCTTTCCCTGGGCCATTGCGCTCAAGGAGATCGGTGCCGTCGGCTTCTGGGCCATGATGATTTTCCTGGCCATCCTCGTCGTGGGCTTCGTCTACGAGTGGAAAAAAGGCGCGCTCGATTGGGAATGACAAGGAATCCGCAAAATGGCCATTGAAGGCGTCATGAAGGAAGGCTTCGTCACCACCACCTACGACTCGGTGGTGAACTGGGCCAAGACCGGATCACTGTGGCCCATGACCTTCGGTCTGGCCTGCTGTGCCGTGGAAATGATGCACGCGGGCGCCGCCCGCTACGACATCGACCGCTTCGGCATGCTGTTCCGCCCCAGCCCGCGCCAGTCCGATCTGATGATCGTGGCCGGCACGCTGTGCAACAAGATGGCGCCGGCGCTGCGCAAGGTCTACGACCAGATGCCCGAGCCGCGCTGGGTGCTCTCGATGGGCTCCTGCGCCAATGGCGGCGGCTACTACCACTACAGCTATTCGGTCGTGCGCGGCTGCGACCGCATCGTGCCGGTCGACGTCTACGTGCCGGGCTGCCCGCCGACCGCCGAGGCGCTTCTGTACGGAATCATCCAGCTCCAGCAGAAGATCCGTCGCACCAACACGATCGCGCGCGCCTGAAGAGCGAGAGACATGACCGACTTTGCCATTTCTCCCGAGGCGCTGCAGACCCAGATCACCGAAACGCTTGGCTCCAAGGCGAAGAGCGTCACGCTCGCGCTGGGCGAGGTGACGGTGGTGGTCGGTGCCGCCGACTACCTCGAAGCCGCCAGCCTGCTGCGTGACGCGCCGGGCTGCCGCTTCGAGCAGCTGATCGATCTCTGCGGCATGGACTACTCCGGCTACCGCGAGGGCGAGTGGGAAGGGGAGCGCTTCGGCGTCGTCTCGCACCTGCTGTCCGTGAGCCTCAACCAGCGCGTGCGCCTCAAGGTGTTCGTGCCCAACGAAGACCTGCCGGTCGTCGATTCGCTGACCAGCGTCTGGAACGCGGCCGGCTGGTTCGAGCGCGAAGCCTTCGACCTCTACGGCATCGTCTTCGAGGGCCATGACGACCTGCGCCGCATCCTGACCGACTACGGCTTCATCGGCCACCCGTTCCGCAAGGACTTCCCGGTGTCGGGCCATGTCGAGATGCGCTACGACGCGGAGCAGAAGCGCGTGATCTATCAGCCGGTCTCGATCGAGCCGCGCGAGATCACGCCGCGTGTGATCCGCGAAGACAACTACGGTGGTGGATTGCATCAATGAGCCCCCACGTTCATCACTTCGTGTATTCACTGCCCCCCGAGGGGGCGCGGCCTGCCCTTGGGGCGGCCCGGCGGGAGGCCTGATGGCCGAAATCAAGAACTACACCCTGAACTTCGGTCCCCAGCACCCCGCAGCGCACGGCGTGCTGCGCCTGGTGCTCGAGCTCGACGGCGAAGTCATCCAGCGCGCCGACCCGCACATCGGCCTGCTGCACCGCGCAACCGAGAAGCTGGCCGAATCGCGCACCTTCATCCAGTCGCTGCCCTACATGGACCGGCTCGACTACGTGTCGATGATGAGCAACGAGCACGCCTACTGCCTGGCGATCGAGCGCCTCATGGGCCTCGACGTGCCGCTGCGCGCGCAGTACATCCGCGTCATGTTCGCCGAGATCACCCGGCTGCTGAACCACCTGCTGTGGCTCGGCGCGCACGGCCTCGACTGCGGCGCGATGAACATGCTCATCTACTGCTTCCGCGAGCGTGAAGACCTGTTCGACATGTACGAGGCGGTGTCGGGCGCGCGCATGCACGCGGCCTACTTCCGTCCGGGCGGCGTCTACCGCGACCTGCCGGACGTCATGCCGCAGTACAAGGTCAGCAAGATCAAGAACGCGAAGGCGATCGAGCGGCTCAACGAGAACCGCCAGGGCTCGCTGCTCGACTTCATCGACGATTTCTGCAAGCGCTTCCCGAAGATGGTCGACGAGTACGAGACACTGCTCACCGACAACCGCATCTGGAAGCAGCGCACGGTCGGCATCGGCGTGGTCACGCCCGAGCGGGCGCTCAACCTCGGCTTCACCGGTCCGATGCTGCGAGGTTCGGGCATCGCCTGGGATCTGCGCAAGAAGCAGCCCTACGACGTCTACGACCGCATGGAATTCGACGTGCCGGTGGGCGTCACCGGCGACTGCTACGACCGTTACCTGGTCCGCGTCGAGGAGATGCGCCAGGCCAACAAGATCATCCAGCAGTGCTCGGCCTGGCTGCGCGCCAACCCGGGCCCGGTGATCACGGCCAACCACAAGGTGGCGGCGCCGGCGCGCGAGTCGATGAAGGCCAACATGGAAGAGCTGATCCATCACTTCAAGCTCTTCACCGAAGGTTTCCACGTGCCCGAGGGCGAGGCCTATGCCGCCGTCGAGCATCCCAAGGGCGAGTTCGGCATCTACCTCGTGAGCGACGGCGCCAACAAGCCCTACCGTCTGAAGATCCGCGCACCGGGCTTCCCGCATCTGGCGGCCCTGGATGAAATGGCGCGCGGCCACATGATTGCCGACGCTGTCGCCGTGATCGGCACCATGGACATCGTGTTCGGCGAGATCGATCGATGAGCCATCCCATGCATTCCGACACTTCTTCCCACGGCAGCCAACCGGCGCTGTCGGCCGCCACGCTGGATCGCTTCGCCCGCGAGGTCGCCAAGTACCCGCCGGCCGGCAAGCAGTCGGCCGTGATGGCCTGCCTGGCGATCGTGCAGCAGGACGAGGGCTTCGTCAGCGAACAGCGCGAGCGCGAGATCGCCGCCTACCTCGGCATGGCGCCGATCGCCGTGCACGAGGTCACGACCTTCTACAACATGTACAACCAGCGGCCGGTGGGCGCCTACAAGCTCAACGTCTGCACCAACCTGCCGTGCCAGCTGCGCGACGGTGCCAACGCCTTGGCCCATCTCGAGAAGAAGCTCGGCATCCGCATGGGCGAGACCACGCCCGACGGCCTGTTCACGCTGCAGCAGAGCGAGTGCCTCGGCGCCTGCGCCGATTCGCCCGTGATGCTGGTCAACGACCGCACCATGTGCAGCTTCATGAGCAACGAAAAGCTCGACCAGCTGATCGACGGCTTGCGCGGTGCGACCGCCAAGGGGGCCCAATGATGTCGCCCGAGCAAGTGCTCTCGCAGTTCCAGGCCACCGGTGTCCAGACCTGTTTTCATGACCGCCACATCGAGCCGCAGATCTACGCCGGCCTCAACGGCACCAACTGGCGGCTGGCCGACTACGAAGCCCGCGGCGGCTACAAGGCGCTGCGCAAGATCCTCGCCGAGGGCCTGACGCCCGACCAGGTGATCGCCGAAGTCAAGGCCTCGGGCCTGCGCGGCCGCGGCGGCGCCGGATTCCCGACCGGCCTCAAGTGGAGCTTCATGCCGCGCCAGTTCCCGGGCCAGAAGTACCTGGTCTGCAACTCGGACGAGGGCGAACCCGGCACCTGCAAGGACCGCGACATCCTGCAGTTCAACCCACACATCGTGATCGAGGGCATGGCCATCGCCGCCTATGCGATGGGCATCAGCGTGGGCTACAACTACATCCACGGCGAGATCTTCCAGACCTACGACCGCTTCGAGGAAGCACTGGAAGAGGCGCGCGCCGCCGGCTATCTCGGCGACGGCATCATGGGCAGCACCTACAACTTCCAGCTGCACGCGGCGCACGGCTTCGGCGCCTACATCTGCGGCGAAGAGACGGCACTGCTCGAATCGCTCGAAGGCAAGAAAGGCCAGCCGCGCTTCAAGCCGCCGTTCCCGGCCAGCTTCGGCCTCTATGGCAAGCCGACCACGATCAACAACACCGAGACCTTCGCCGCGGTGCCGTGGATCATCAACAACGGCGGCGTGGCGTACCTCGAGTGCGGCAAGCCGAACAACGGCGGCACCAAGATCTACTCGGTCAGCGGCGACGTCGAGCTGCCCGGCAACTACGAAGTGCCGATGGGCACGCCATTCTCGAAGCTGCTCGAGCTCGCCGGCGGTGTCCGCAAGGGCCGCCAGCTCAAGGCCGTGATCCCGGGCGGATCGTCGGCGCCGGTGCTGCCGGCCGACATCATGATGCAGTGCACGATGGACTACGACTCCATCGCCAAGGCCGGCTCGATGCTGGGCTCGGGCGCGGTGATCGTGATGGACGACAGCCGCTCGATGGTCGAGTCGCTCAAGCGCCTCTCGTATTTCTACATGCACGAATCCTGCGGCCAGTGCACGCCCTGCCGCGAGGGCACGGGCTGGCTCTGGCGCGTGGTCGACCGCATCCACAACGGCCACGGCAAGGCCACCGACATGGACCTGCTGAATTCGGTCGCCGACAACATCCAGGGCCGCACCATCTGCGCGCTGGGCGATGCCGCCGCGATGCCGGTGCGGGCCATGATCAAGCATTTCCGCCACGAGTTCGAGGCACTGATCCCGGGCTACGTCCCGAAGACGCCGGCCAAGGCCTGATGAGGGGCGCGAGAAAAATATATGGTTGAAATCGAACTCGACGGCAAGAAGGTCGACATCGTCGAAGGCAGCATGATCATGCATGCGGCCGACAAGGCGGGCACCTACATCCCGCACTTCTGCTATCACAAGAAGCTCAGCATCGCGGCCAACTGCCGCATGTGCCTGGTCGACGTCGAAAAGGCGCCCAAGCCGATGCCGGCCTGCGCCACGCCCGTGACGCAGGGCATGATCGTGCGCACCAAGAGCGACAAGGCCATCAAGGCCCAGCAGTCGGTGATGGAGTTCCTGCTGATCAACCACCCGCTCGACTGCCCGATCTGCGACCAGGGCGGCGAATGCCAGCTGCAGGACCTGGCCGTGGGCTACGGCGCCTCGTCTTCCCGCTACGAGGAAGAAAAGCGCGTGGTGTTCCACAAGGACGTCGGCCCGCTGATCAGCATGGAAGAGATGAGCCGCTGTATCCATTGCACGCGCTGCGTGCGCTTCGGCCAGGAAGTGGCCGGCGTGATGGAGCTCGGCATGTCGCACCGCGGCGAGCACGCCGAGATCGAAACCTTCCTCGGCGACTCGGTCGACTCCGAGCTGTCGGGCAACATGATCGACATCTGCCCGGTCGGCGCGCTCACCAGCAAACCCTTCCGCTACAGTGCCCGCACCTGGGAGCTGTCGCGCCGCAAGTCGGTCAGCCCGCACGATTCCACCGGTGCCAACCTGATCGTCCAGGTCAAGAACAACCGCGTGATGCGCGTGGTGCCGCTCGAGAACGAAGACGTCAACGAGTGCTGGATCGCCGACCGCGACCGTTTCTCGTACGAGGCCCTCAACGGGCCCGAGCGCCTGACGCAGCCGATGCTCAAGCAAGGCGGCCATTGGCAGCAGGTCGACTGGCAGACCGCGCTCGAATACGTCGCCAACGGCCTCAAGCAGATCAAGGCCGATCACGGCGCCCGGAGCATCGGCACCCTGGTCAGCCCGCACAGCACGCTCGAGGAACTGCAACTCGCCAAGCTGCTGACGCAAGGCCTGGGCAGCAACAACATCGACCACCGCCTGCGCAACGCCGAGTTCGGCGCGGCCGAAGGCATCCGCTGGCTCGGAACCTCGATCGCCTCGCTGTCGCAGCTGCAGCGCGTGCTGGTCGTGGGCTCGAATCTGCGCAAGGACCATCCGCTGTTCGCGCAGCGCATCCGCCAGTCGGTGCGCAAGGGTGGCGCATTGAACGCCATCACCTCGCCCGAGCTGCTGGCCGATGCCGACGCCTGGGCCATCCCGCTCGCGAATGCGGTGCGCATGCCCGCCGACCAATGGGTCGACGCGCTGGTGGAGCTCGCCGGCGCGATCGCCGAGAGCACCGGTGCCGTTGCGCCGTTGGCGCTCGGCGACGCCCCCAGCGACGCTGCCAAGTCCCTGGCCGCATCGCTGCTTGGCGGCGAACGCAAGGCGATCCTGCTCGGCAATGCCGCTGCCCACCATCCTCGCGCGAGCAGCCTGCTGGCGCTCGCCAACTGGATCGGCGCCCAGACCGGTGCCAGCGTCGGCTACCTGACCGAAGCCGCCAACACGGTCGGCGCGCAGCTGGTCGGCGCATGCCCCAAGGACGGCGCCCTGAACGCGGGCCAGATGCTCGCGGGCGGTCTCAAGGCGGTGCTGCTGCTCAACACCGAGCCGGTGTTCGATTCGGCCGCGGGCGAGTGCGCGATCGAAGGCCTCGCGCACGCGCAGATGGTCGTCACCTTGAGCCCCTTCAAGGCCAACCTCGAATTCAGCGACGTGCTGCTGCCGATCGCGCCGTTCACCGAAACGCCGGGCAGCTTCGTCAATGCCGAGGGCCGCGTGCAGAGCTTCCATGCGGTCGTCAAGCCGCAGGGCGAAGCGCGTCCGGCCTGGAAGGTGCTGCGCGTGCTGGCCAATCTGCTGGGCCTGCCGGGCTTCGCGTTCGAGTCCACCGCCGACGTGCTGGCCGAGCTTGGTTCGCCGACCCAGGTGGCGGCCGACAAGCTGTCCAACGCCACCGCCGCCGGCATCGATACCAGCGCCGCGCCACAACCGGCTCCGGTGGTCGCGAGCATCTACCAGCTCGACTCGATCGTGCGCCGCGCGCCCTCGCTGCAACTCACCGCCGACGCCCGCCAGGCAGCGGCTGCGCAGGAGGTGTCGGCATGATCGACGCGTTGCACGGCTTCGGCCTGGGCCTGGTGTCCTCGGGCTGGTGGACCGGCTTCCTCTGGCCGGTGATCTGGACCCTGATCAAGATCATCGTCGTCGTCATCCCGCTGATGGGCGCGGTCGCCTACCTCACGCTGTGGGAGCGCAAGGCCATCGGCTTCACGCAGATCCGCATCGGCCCCAACCGCGTCGGCCCGCTGGGCCTGCTGCAGCCGATCGCCGACGCGCTCAAGCTCCTGACCAAGGAAATCATCCTGCCGACGGTGGCCAACAAGGGCTTGTTCCTGCTCGGCCCGATCATGACCATCATGCCGGCGCTGGCCGCCTGGGCGGTCATTCCCTTCGGCCCCGAGGTGGCGCTGGCGAACATCAACGCCGGGCTGCTGTTCGTGATGGCCATCACCTCGCTCGAGGTCTACGGCGTGATCATCGCGGGCTGGGCCTCGAATTCGAAGTACGCCTTCCTGGGCGCGCTGCGCGCCTCGGCCCAGATGGTCAGCTACGAAATCGCGATGGGCTTCTGCTTCGTCGTCGTGCTGATGGTCTCGGCCAGCCTCAACATGACCGACATCGTGACCGGGCAGGGCAGGGGCCACTTCGCCTCGATGGGCATCGGCTTCCTGTCGTGGAACTGGCTGTCGCTGCTGCCGATCTTCGTCGTCTACTTCATCTCGGGCCTGGCCGAGACCAACCGCCACCCCTTCGACGTCGTCGAAGGCGAATCGGAAATCGTCGCCGGCCACATGATCGAGTACTCGGGCATGAGCTTCGCGATGTTCTTCCTGGCCGAGTACGCCAACATGTGGCTGGTCTCGATCCTGTGCGCGGTGCTGTTCCTCGGCGGCTGGCTGCCTCCGTTCGACTTCCTGGCCTTCATCCCGGGCTGGATCTGGCTCGGCATCAAGACCTTCTGCGTGGTCACCATGTTCCTCTGGGTCCGCTCGACCTTCCCGCGCTTCCGCTATGACCAGATCATGCGGCTGGGCTGGAAGATCTTCATTCCGGTCACGCTGGTGTGGCTGGTGGTGGTCGGCGCCTGGATGCAGACCCCCTTCAACATCTGGAAATAACTGGAACTGCCATGACTGCGCCCTCCGCCAGCGCGCTTGCGCGCTCCTCGACGACCGCGTCCGCACCGTTCTCGCTCAAGGACTTCCTGTCCAGCTTCATGCTGGTGGAACTGTTCAAGGGCCTGGCGCTGACCGGCAAGTACGCCTTCAGCCGCAAGATCACCGTGCAGTTCCCGGAAGAGAAGACGCCGCTGTCGCCGCGCTTCCGCGGCCTGCACGCGCTGCGCCGCTACGAGAACGGCGAAGAGCGCTGCATCGCCTGCAAGCTCTGCGAGGCCGTCTGCCCGGCGCTCGCGATCACGATCGAATCCGAGGTGCGTGACGACGGCTCCCGCCGCACCACGCGCTACGACATCGACCTGACCAAGTGCATCTTCTGCGGCTTCTGCGAAGAGAGCTGCCCGGTCGACTCGATCGTCGAGACCCACATCTTCGAATACCACGGCGAGAAGCGAGGCGACTTGTACTTCACCAAGGACATGCTGCTCGCCGTCGGCGACCGCTACGAAAAAGAAATCGCCGCCAACAAGGCGGCGGACGCCAAATACCGCTGAAGCCTGAGTTTCAGTCTTAGCCCGAAGCTCGAAGAAAACGAATCCAAATCCATGGACGTCAAGACCGGTCTGTTCTATCTGTTTGCCGCGGTGCTGCTGTTCGCGGCCTTCCGCGTCATCACCGCGCGCAACCCCGTGTATGCGGCGCTCTACCTGGTGCTGGCGTTCTTCCAGGCATCGGCCATCTGGCTCCTGCTGCGCGCGGAATTCCTCGCGATCTCGCTGGTGCTGGTCTACGTGGGGGCGGTGATGGTGCTGTTCCTGTTCGTGGTGATGATGCTGGACATCAATGTCGAAGGCCTGCGCGAGGGCTTCTGGAAGCACTTCCCGCTGGCCGCCGGCGCCGGCGCGCTGATCGCGCTCGAGATGGCCGCGGTGCTGATGGGCGGCTTCCGCCTGAGCGCGCCCAAGAGCCCGCTGGCCACCGGTCCGGACACCTCGAACACGCTCGAACTCGGCAAGCTGCTCTATACGCAGTATCTCTACCCGCTGGAGATTGCCGCCGTGATCCTTCTGGTGGCGATCGTCGCCGCCATCGCGCTGACCTTGCGCCGGCGCAAGGACAGCAAGTACGTGAACCCGGCCGACCAGGTCCGCGTCAAGGCGCGCGACCGCGTGCGCATCGTCCAGATGCCTGTCACACGCCAGGCTGAACCGGTCGCGGAACAAGCCGCGGCCACAGCGGAGACCAAGGCATGACACTCACGCTCGGACACTTTCTTTCGCTCGGCGCGATGCTGTTCGCGCTGTCGGTGATCGGCATCTTCCTGAACCGCAAGAACCTGATCGTGCTGCTGATGTGCGTGGAGCTGATGCTGCTCGCGGTCAACACGAACTTCGTCGCCTTCTCGTACTTCCTCGGCGACATGCACGGACAGGTCTTCGTCTTCTTCATCCTGACGGTCGCGGCCGCCGAGTCGGCCATCGGGCTGGCGCTGCTGGTGCTGCTGTTCCGCAACAAGTCGAACATCAACATCGACGAGCTCAACGCGCTCAAGGGCTGAAGAAGGTTTACTCATGAGCGCTACTCTTTCCGCATCCTCCCTGCTGATCGTTCCGCTGGCGCCGCTGGTCGGCGCCGTCGTCTCCGGCCTGTTCGGCACCAAGTTCGGCGGCAACCAGATCGGCCGCCGCATCACGCATTCGCTGACCATCTTCGGCGTGCTGCTGTCCTTCATCATCTCCGCCATGACGCTCAACAGCGTCGTGAACGACGGCGCGCGCTTCAACGCCACCATCTATGAATGGATGACCGTCGGCGGCCTGAAGATGGAGATCGGCTTCCTGGTCGACGGCCTGACCGCGATGATGATGTGCGTCGTGAGCTTCGTGTCGCTGATGGTGCACGTCTACACCATCGGCTACATGCAGGAAGACGACGGCTACAACCGCTTCTTCGCCTACATCTCGCTGTTCACCTTCTCGATGCTGATGCTCGTGATGAGCAACAACATGCTCCAGCTGTTCTTCGGCTGGGAGGCGGTGGGCCTGGTGTCCTATCTGCTGATCGGCTTCTGGTACAACCGGCCGACCGCGATCTTCGCCAACTTGAAGGCCTTCGTGGTCAACCGCGTGGGCGACTTCGGCTTCATCCTCGGCATCGGCCTGATCGCCGCCTACGCCGGGACGCTGAACTACGGCGAAGCCTTCGCCAAGGCCGACGCGCTGGCCAAGATCACCTTCCCGGGCACCGAGTGGATGCTGATCACCGTGATCTGCATCTGCCTGTTCATCGGCGCAATGGGCAAGAGCGCGCAGTTCCCGCTGCACGTCTGGCTGCCCGACTCGATGGAAGGCCCGACCCCGATCTCGGCGCTGATCCACGCCGCGACCATGGTCACGGCCGGCATCTTCATGGTGGCGCGCATGTCGCCGCTGTTCGAGCTGAGCGACACGGCGCTGAGCTTCATTCTCGTGATCGGCGCCATCACCGCGCTGTTCATGGGCTTCCTGGGCGTCGTCCAGAACGACATCAAGCGCGTGGTGGCCTATTCCACGCTGTCGCAGCTCGGCTACATGACGGTGGCGCTCGGCGCCTCGGCCTACTCGGTCGCCGTGTTCCACCTGATGACCCACGCCTTCTTCAAGGCGCTGCTGTTCCTCGGCGCCGGTTCCGTGATCATCGGCATGCACCACAACCAGGACATGCGCTGGATGGGCAACGTGCGCAAGTACATGCCGATCACCTGGATCACCTCGCTGGTGGGCTCGCTGGCGCTGATCGGGACGCCATTCTTCTCGGGCTTCTATTCCAAGGACAGCATCATCGAGGCGGTGCACGAGAGCCACCTCTGGGGCTCGGGCTTCGCCTACTTCGCGGTGCTGGCGAGCGTGTTCGTCACCGCCCTGTATTCGTTTCGCATGTATTTCATGGTGTTCCACGGCAAGGAGCGCTTCGACCAGAACCCGGATGCGCACCACGATGACCATGGTCACGGCCACGATGACCACCACGAGCCGCACGAGTCACCCTGGGTGGTCTGGGTGCCGCTGGTGGCGCTGGCGATCCCCTCGGTCGTGATCGGCTTCATGACGATCCAGCCGATGCTCTACGGCGAGTTCTTCAAGGGCGCGATCTTCATTGACGAAGGCCAGCACGAAGCGATGAAGGAACTGGCAGAGGCCTTCCACGGCCCGGTCGCGATGGCCCTCCACGGCCTGACCGCGGCGCCGTTCTGGCTCGCGCTCGGCGGCGTGGTGGTGGCCTGGTACCTGTACCTGGTCAATCCGGCCGTGCCGGCCGCGATCAAGCGGGCCTTCGGGCCGATCTACACCCTGCTCGAGAACAAGTACTACATGGACTGGTTCAACGAGAACGTCATCGCGCGCGCCACCCGTGCGCTCGGCACCGGCCTCTGGAAGGGCGGCGACCAGGGAATCATCGACGGCGCCATCGTCGACGGCTCCTGGAAGCTGGTCGGCCGCATCGCCGGCGCGGTGCGCTGGCTGCAGTCGGGCTATATCTATCACTACGCCTTCTCGATGCTGCTCGGCATCTTCATCCTGATGTCGTACTTCGTCTGGTTCAAGCGCTAAGCGGCTCTCTGGAGAAAAACAAAAATGGGTTTGTTGAGCCTTGCCATCTGGATGCCGATCATCATCGGCACCGTGCTGTTGGCCTTCGGTCGGGATGAGCATGCCAAGGGTGTCCGCTGGGTCGCGCTGATCGGTTCGGTCGCGAGCTTCCTGGTCACGCTGCCGCTCTGGTCGCGTTTCCAGAACGGCACCGCCGCGATGCAGTTCGTCGAGAAGGAGCGCTGGATCGAGCGCTTCAACATCAATTACCACATCGGCCTGGACGGCATTTCGCTCTGGCTGGTGCTGCTGACCGCCTTCATCACCGTGATCGTCGTGATCTCGGCCTGGCAGGTGATCACCGAGCGCGTGAACCAGTACATGGGCGCTTTCCTGATCCTCTCGGGCTTCATGATCGGCACCTTCTCGGCGCTGGACGGCCTGCTGTTCTACGTCTTCTTCGAAGCCACGCTGATCCCGATGTACCTGATCATCGGCATCTGGGGCGGCCCGAACAAGATCTACGCGGCCTTCAAGTTCTTCATCTACACGCTGCTCGGCTCGCTGCTGATGCTGGTCGCGCTGATCTACCTGTACAACCAGTCGGGCGGCAGCTTCGACATCCTGAGCTGGCACAAGCTGCCGTTGTCGGGCACCGCCCAGACCTTCCTGTTCTTCGCCTTCTTCGCCTCCTTCGCGGTCAAGGTGCCGATGTGGCCGGTCCACACCTGGCTGCCCGACGTGCACGTCGAGGCGCCGACCGGCGGCTCCGCGGTGCTGGCGGCGATCATGCTGAAGCTCGGCGCCTACGGCTTCCTGCGCTTCTCGATGCCGATCGCGCCCGACGCCTCGCACGAATGGGCCTGGCTCATGATCGCGCTGTCGCTGATCGCCGTGATCTACGTCGGCCTGGTGGCGCTGGTGCAGCAGGACATGAAGAAGCTGGTGGCCTACTCGTCGGTGGCCCACATGGGCTTCGTGACGCTGGGCTTCTTCATCTTCAACGAACTCGGCGTCGCCGGCGGCATCGTGCAGATGATCGCCCACGGCTTCGTCTCGGGCGCGATGTTCCTGTGCATCGGCGTGCTCTACGACCGCGTGCATTCGCGCCAGATCGCCGACTACGGCGGCGTGGTCAACACCATGCCCAAGTTCGCTGCCTTCGCGCTGCTGTTCGCGATGGCCAACTGCGGCCTGCCGGCCACCGCCGGTTTCGTCGGCGAGTGGATGGTGATCCTCGGTGCGGTCAAGGCCAACTTCTGGCTCGGCCTCGGCGCCGCCACCGCGCTGATTTTCGGCGCCGCCTACACGCTGTGGATGTACAAGCGGGTCTACCTGGGCCCGGTGGGCAACGACCACGTCAAGGAACTCAGCGACATCGATGCGCGCGAGTTCATGATGCTGGCGCTGCTCGCCATCGCGGTGCTGTGGCTGGGCCTCTACCCGAAGCCCTTCACCGATGTGATGAACGCGTCCGTCGATGGGCTGCTCCAGCACATGACGGTTTCCAAGCTGCCTTGATTGAATCCACGCTGAACAAGAGAACGAGATGATTGACAAACTCAGCTGGATGACGATCTACCCCGAGGCGGTGCTGCTGATCATGGCCTGCATCATCGCGCTGGTCGATCTGTCCTCGACCAGCCCGCGCCGCACCGGCACCTACGTGCTGACCCTGCTCACGCTCGCGATCATCGCGGTGCTGACCGGCTTCAACGCCTCCCTGGGCAAGACGATCTACGGCTTCGGCGGCATGGTCGTCAGCGACCCGATGGGCAACTGGCTCAAGTGCTTCTCGACCCTGGCGCTGATGGTCACGCTGGTCTACGGCCGGCCCTACGCGGCCGACCGCGGCATGCTGCACGGCGGCGAGATGTTCACGCTGAGCCTGCTGGCGCTGCTGGGCATGTTCGTGATGATGTCGGGCAGCAACTTCCTGCTGATCTACCTCGGCCTCGAACTGCTGACGCTCTCCAGCTACGCCCTGGTGGCCCTGCGCCGCGACAACGCGGTCGCCAGCGAGGCGGCCATGAAGTATTTCGTGCTCGGCGCGATGGCCAGCGGCTTCCTGCTGTACGGGATGTCGATGATGTACGGTGCCACCGGCTCGCTCGACATCAACGAGGTGTTCAAGGCGATCGCCAGCCGCCAGGTGAATCACCAGGTGCTGGTGTTCGGCCTGGTCTTCATCGTCGCCGGCCTGGCCTTCAAGGTCGGTGCCGCGCCTTTCCACATGTGGGTGCCGGACGTCTACCAGGGTGCGCCCACCGCGATCACGCTGATGATCGGCGCGGCGCCCGAACTGGCTGCCTTCGCGATCATCATCCGGCTGCTGGTCGAGGGCCTGCTGCCGCTGGCGATCGACTGGCAGCAGATGCTGGTGCTGCTGGCCATTGCGTCGCTGCTGGTCGGCAACCTGGCCGCCATCGCGCAGACCAACCTCAAGCGCATGCTGGCCTACTCGACCATCGCGCAGATGGGCTTCATGCTGCTCGGCCTGGTGGCGGGCGTGGTCAACGGCAACACCTACAACGCCCAGTTCGCCTACAGCGCGTCGATGTTCTACATGATCACGTACGTGCTCACGACGCTGGCGAGCTTCGGCATCATCCTGCTGCTGGCGCGCGAAGGCTTCGAAAGCGAGGAGATCACCGATCTCGCCGGCCTCAACCAGCGCAGCCCGCTCTATGCCGGCGTGATGGCGATTGCCATGTTCTCGCTGACGGGGATTCCGCCGCTGGTCGGCTTCTACGCCAAGCTGGCGGTGCTGCAGGCGCTGATCGCCTCGGGCCAGGCGTTCTACATCGGACTCGCGGTGTTCGCGGTCGTGATGTCGCTGATCGGCGCCTTCTATTACCTGCGTGTGGTCAAGGTGATGTACTTCGACGCGCCGGTCACGGCCAGCACGGTCTCGGCACCGGGCGACGTCCGCACCGTGCTGACGCTCAACGGCGCCATGATCCTGATCCTCGGCATCCTGCCCGGCGGCCTCATGACGCTGTGCGCGAACGCGATCGTGGCCACCCTGGCCACCTGAGCGCGCCGTGTCGCAGAGCGCGTCGGTCTGGATGGTATTGGGGGTCGCGCTGCTGGCGGCCAACCTGCCTTTCCTCAACGAGCGCCTGCTGGGGCTGGTGCCGCTCGCCGCGCTGCGCAAATCGCTGGCGATCCGGCTGGCCGAACTGGTGCTGCTCTATCTGGTCGTCGGCGCCATCGGCCTGCTGTTCGAGCGCCGGGTCGGCCAGATCGCGGCGCAGGGCTGGGAGTTCTACGCCGTGACGGGTGCCTTGTTCGTCGTGCTGGCGTTCCCGGGCTTCACCTGGCGCTACCTCATGAAGCATCGCCACAGCGCGCAAGCACACTGAATGAAATGCCCCCACGCTCATCGCTTCGCGTATCGCTGCCCCCCGAGGGGGCGCTCAGTGCCCTTCGGGCGGCCGGGCGGGCGCTGACATGACCGACAAACACCTCAAGGAAGAGCTCACTGCCAGCGAACTGCTGTTCAAGGGCAACTTCCTGCACGCCAAGCGCGACACGGTGCGCCTGCCCGACGGCCACAGCGCGACGCGCGAGTACGTGGTGCACCCGGGCGCGGTGGTGGTGGTGCCGCTGCTCGACGACGGCGGCGTGGTGCTCGAGCGCCAGTACCGCTACCCGATCGGCCACGTGATGACCGAATTCCCAGCGGGCAAGCTCGATGCGGGCGAGGAGCCGCTGCTCTGTGGCCAGCGCGAGCTGCTCGAGGAAACCGGCTACACCGCCCGCGAATGGGCCCGCGCCGGCGCGATGCACCTGGCGGTCGCCTACTCGACCGAGATCATCCACGTCTATTTCGCGCGGGGCCTGACGCTGGGCGACCGGCAACTCGACCACGGCGAGTTCCTCGACGTGATCACGGCCACGCCCGACCAATTGATGGCCTGGTGCCGTGACGGCACGGTGTCGGATGCCAAGACGCTGACCTGCGCCCTGTGGCTGCAGAACGTGCTGTCGGGCGCCTGGGCGCTCGATTGGCACGACGCATCTTTGCCAGCCGGCCGATAATCGCGGGATGAAGGTCCTCAACCTCCAGTGCGCCCATGGCCACGGCTTCGAGGGGTGGTTTGCGTCTCAGGATGCATTCGACACCCAGCTTGCCGCCGGCCTCGTGGCGTGCCCGATGTGCGGCAACACCGCCATCACCAAGCTGCTGGCCGCGCCGCGGCTGAACCTCGGCAATGCCAGGCCGCCGGTCGAGGCGACGCCGGCCAAGTCCCCGGCCGCCGATTCGCCGGAGGCGCGCTGGCTGCGTGCCGTGCGCGAGGTCATTGCCCAGACCGAGGATGTCGGCGACCGCTTCGTCGACGAAGCCCGCAAGATGCACTACGGCGAGGCGCAGGAGCGCGGCATCCGTGGCCAGGCGACGCCCGAGCAGGCCCGCTCGCTGGCCGACGAAGGCATCCCCGTCTTCACGTTGCCGCTGCCGGCAGCCTTGAAGGAAACGCTGCAGTAGGCCGCTTGTCAGGCGGCTTCGGCCGCAGGCTGGGGATCCGCCGTGAATTGCAGCGCCGCGAGCCGCGCATAGACGCCGTTCTGCGCCACCAGCGCCGCGTGGGTTCCCTGCTCGACGATGCCGCCGTGGTCCAGCACCACGATGCGGTCGGCCTTCTGCACCGTGGCCAGCCGGTGAGCGATGACCAGCGTGGTACGGCCCGCCATGGCGGATTCGAGTGCCGCCTGCACCATCCGCTCGCTCTCGGCGTCGAGCGCGCTGGTGGCTTCGTCCAGCAACAGCAGCGGCGGATTCTTGAGCATTGCGCGCGCGATCGCGATGCGCTGGCGCTGGCCGCCCGACAGGCGCACGCCGCGCTCGCCCAGGAAGGTGTCGTAGCCCTCGGGCAGGGCCCGCAGGAAGCCGTCCGCGAAGGCGGAACGGGCAGCGGCATGGACCTCCTCGACGCTGGCATCGGGTCGGCCATAGCGGATGTTCTCGAGCGCGCTGGCCGAGAAGATCACCGCATCCTGCGGCACCAGGCCGATGCGCCGGCGCAACGCATCGAGGGACAGTGCCGTCAGCGGCCTGCCGTCGAGCGTGATGCGGCCGGCCTGCGGGTCGTAGTAGCGCAAGAGCAGCTGGAACACCGTGCTCTTGCCCGCGCCGCTCGATCCGACCAGTGCCACGGTCTCGCCGGGCGCGACCTGGAGACTGAAGTCGCGCAGGGCCGGGGTGCCGGGCCGCGAGGGATAGTGGAAGCCCACGCCCTCCAGGCTCAGGGCGCTGCCGGCGGCGGGTACCGCCGACTCGACCGGCCGCTCGGGCGACAGGATCACCGGCCGGGCATGCAGCAGTTCCATCAGGCGCTCGGTGGCGCCGGCGGCTCGCAACAGGTCCCCGTAGACCTCGCCGAGCACCGCGGCGGCGCTCGCCAGGATGATCACGTAGACCACGGTCTGGCCCAGGTGTCCGGCCGTGATGTCGCCGCGCAGTACCGCCTGCGTGCCCTGGTAGAGGCCCCACAGCAGCGCCGCCGAGGTGGCGATGATGATGAAAGCCACCAGCACCGAGCGTGCACGGGTGCGGCGCACCGCGGTGCGGAAGGCGCTGTCGGTCGAGGCGTCGAAGCGGGCCGCTTCGCGGGCCTCGGCGGTGTAGCTCTGCACCACCGGGATCGCGTTGAGCACCTCGGCCGCGATCGCGCTGGAGTCCGCCACCCGGTCCTGGCTGGCCCGCGAGAGCTTGCGAACCCGCCGGCCGAACCACATGCTCGGCAGCACCACCAGCACCAGGATGCCGAGCACCTGCACCATCACGTAGGGATTGGTCCAGACCAGGATCGCCAGGGCGCCGACGCCCATGACCGCGTTGCGCAGCCCCATGCTGAGCGAGGAGCCGACCACCGTCTGGACCAGCGTGGTGTCGGCGGTCAGGCGCGACAGCACCTCGCCGGTCTGGGTGGTCTCGAAGAATTCGGGGCTTTGCCGCAGCACGTGGGCGTAGACCGCGTTGCGCAAGTCCGCCGTGACTCTTTCGCCGAGCCAGCTGACCGTGTAGAAGCGTGCCGCCGAGAACAGCCCCAGCGCCACCGCAACGGCGAACAGGGCGACGAAATGCTCGCGCAGCGCCATCGTCTGCGCCCCCTTGTCGGCCGAGACCAGGCCGCCGTCGATCAGGCTGCGCAAGGCGAGCGGGAACACCAGGGTGGTCGCTGCCGCCAGGACCAGGAACACGATCGCCAGGATGATTTGGGTGCGGTAGGGGCGCAGGAAAGGCGCCAGACCCGTCAAGGACTTTGGCGATCCTTTGGCGGGCGAAGGGGAGGAGGAGGCCATATCGCGGCCATTCTAGCGAAACGCTTGCCCCACCAAAGGCCGCCTTGACAGTAATTGCCGAGGCAAATATTATTCGGGTATGTCCGAATCCAAGACCCCCGAAGTGCGCCCCGCGCCGGCTTCGCCCGGCCGACTGCCGGCGGCCGCGGCTTTCTACAAGGCCGAGACCTACCGCGCGGAGGAGAGCATCGGCTACCTGATGCGCCGCATCCTGAGTGCGGTGGCCCAGTCGGTGGAGCAGCAGATGTGCGAGCCGGGCAGCCCGACCTACCCGCAGTGGGTGCCCTTGCACAAGCTGCACATGGGCAAGGTGACCACGGTCGCCGAGTTGGCGCGCGAATGCGAGCTCGACACCGGCGCCATGACCCGCCTGCTGGACCGGCTGGAGGCCAAGGGCCTGTGCCGCCGGGTGCGTTCGGTCGCCGACCGGCGCGTGGTCCACATCGAGCTCACCGACGAGGGCCGCGCGGCGGCCCGCGAGGTGCCCGAAATCCTCAGCCGGGTGCAGAACGAGCATCTGGCTGGCTTCAGCAACGAGGAGTGGGAGCAGCTCAAGGGCTACCTGCGCCGCATCCTCGACAACGCGCAGGCCTTGTCGGCCCGTGGAGAAGAAAAAGATGAATCGACCTCTTCCTGAGCACCCATTGCGCCGTCCAGGCGCGCTCGCCGCCGCCGCCGTGCTGGCACTGGCCGTGGCCGGCTGCGCCGACATGGGCGCGGTGGCCTCGAACCCGAAGATGCAGACTGCCGAGACCCTCGGCCTTGCCGCCGCCCCGGCCGCCCAGGCGATGCCGGCCCTCGACAGCCAATGGTGGCTGGCCTTCGGCGATCCGCAGCTCGACGCGCTGATCGACCAGGCCGTCGCGGGCAACCCGAACCTGCAGATCGCCCAGGCCCGGCTGGCGCGCGCCCAGGCCGCCGTGTCGACGGCCGCAGCGGCCGACAAGCCGCAGATCAATGGCTCGCTCGACCTCATGCGGCAGAAGTTCAGCGACAACTACATCTACCCGGCGCCGCTGGGCGGCTCGATCCAGGAGACCGGCACGCTGCAGTTGAGCGCCGGCTGGGAGCTCGACTTCTTCGGCAAGAACCGCACCGCGATCGAGGCCGCGATCGGCACGGCGAATGCCGCCGCCGCAGAGGCCGACGCCGCCCGCATCCTGCTGGCCAGCAACGTCGCCCGCGGCTACGTCCAGTGGGCTCGGCTGAACGACCGGCTGGTGGTGGCGCAGCGCGCGCTGGCGCAGCGGGAAGAGCTGCTCAAGCTGGTGCGTGACCGCGTGTCCGCCGGGCTCGACACGCGCCTGCAACTCAAGCAGAGCGAGAGCAGCGTGCCCGAGGCGCGCCAGCAGATCGAGGCCCTGGACGAGCAGATCGCGATCGCGCGCCATGCGCTCGACGCGCTGGTGGCCAAGCCCGAAGCGACGCAATCGCTGACGCCGCCGCGCCTGGGCAACTTCAAGGCGATGGCCTTGCAGCAGACCATCCCCGCCGACCTGCTGGGCCGGCGCGCCGACATCGCCGCCGCCCGCTGGCGCGTGGAAGCCGCCGGCAGCGACGTCGCCAACGCCAAGACCCAGTTCTATCCCAACGTCAACCTGGTGGCCTTCGCGGGTTTCCAGAGCATCGGTTTCGACAATCTCCTGAAGTCGGGCAGCCAGCAGTGGGGCGTCGGCCCCGCGATCCGGCTGCCGATCTTCGAGGGCGGCCGCCTGCGCGCCAACCTGCGCGGCAAGTCGGCCGATCTCGACGCCGCGATCGACAGCTACAACACCACCGTGTTCGACGCCGTGCGCGATGTCGCCGACCAGGTCACCAGCGTGCAGTCGGTGGCCCGCCAGCAGGTCCAGCAAAAGGAGGCGCAGGACGCCGCCGAGGCCGCCTACGACATCGGCCTGCAGCGCTACAGCGCCGGGCTCGGCAACTACCTCGACGTGCTGACGGCCGAAGTCACGGTGCTGGCGCAGCGCCGCGACGGTGTCGACCTCGCCGGTCGCGCGCTCGAGAGCCAGGTCGGGCTGGCGCGCGCGCTGGGTGGCGGCTGGCAGCCGCCGGACAGCGCCCACGCCGCCGCCGCGCCCGCGCCGCAGCACCCCTGAACACTTCCGAACATCGCTCCGAATCCGAAAGACACTGTCATGGAAAACAGCAACACCCCCCCAGCCGCTGCGCCTGTCGAGTCCGTCGCCCCGGCTCCTGCCGCCGGCAACAAGCGCCGCCGGGCGCTGACCACGCTGGCCTCGGTCGTGGTCCTCGCCGGCGTCGGCTGGGCCGCCTACGAATGGCTGGTCGCGAGCCACTATGAATCGACCGACAACGCCTACGTGCAGGGCAACGTGATCCAGATCACGCCCCAGATCGGCGGTACCGTGATGGCGATCATGGCCGACGACACCGACCTCGTGAAAGCCGGCCAGCCGCTGGTGCAGCTCGACCCCTCGGACGCCAAGGTGGCGCTCGAGCAGGCCGAGGCGGCGCTGGCGCAGGCGGTGCGCCAGGCCCGCACGCTCTATGTCAACAACGGCTCGCTGGCGGCCCAGGTCACGCTGCGGCAGGCCGACATCGCGCGCGCGCAGAGCGACATCGCGCGCGCCCAGGACGACCTCAAGCGCCGCCAGGCGCTGGCCGGCAACGGCGCGGTGTCGAAGGAGGAACTGAACCACTCCGAGACCGCGCTCGCCAACGCCAGGAGCCAGCTGGCCGCGGCGCAGGCCGGCGTGCTGTCGGCGCGCCAGCAGCTTGCCAGCAACGAGTCGTTGACCGAAGGCACCAGCGTCGAGCAGCATCCCAGCGTGCTGGCCGCTGCCGCCAGGGTGCGCGAGGCCTACCTCGCGACCCAGCGCGTCGCGATGCCGGCGCCGGTCGAAGGCTATGTGGCCAAGCGCACGGTGCAGCTCGGCCAGCGCGTGGCCGCCGGCACGCCGATGATGTCGATCGTGCCGCTGAACCAGCTGTGGGTCGATGCCAACTTCAAGGAAGTGCAGCTGCGCAACATCCGCATCGACCAGCCCGTGAAGCTCACGGCCGACCTGTACGGCAAGAAGGTCGAGTACGACGGCCGGGTGGCCGGCCTCGGCGTCGGCACCGGCGCGGCCTTCGCGCTGCTGCCGGCGCAGAACGCCACCGGCAACTGGATCAAGGTGGTGCAGCGGGTGCCGGTGCGCATCGCGCTCGACCCCGAGCAGCTGAAGGCCAACCCGCTGCGCGTCGGCCTTTCGATGGACGCCGAGATCGACGTCGCCAAGAAGGACGGCAAGGCCCTGGCCGAAGCGCCGCGCGGCAGCGCGCTGATCCAGACGCAGGTCTACAGCCAGCTCGACAGCGGCGCCGACGCCGTGGTCCAGCGCATCATCGCCGCCAACCTCGGCCGCGACCCGGCGCCCAAGGCACCGGCGGCCAGCGGCCGGCCGGTCTCGCCGATCTCTTCGCAAGCCCATCCGGGCTGATCGGGCGACCGCGCGCGATGTCGAACGCCACCGCTCCCACGCCGATCCAGCCGCTCGAGGGTTCCGCCCGCGTCTGGGGCACCATCGCGCTCTCGGCCGCGACTTTCATGAACGTGCTCGACACGTCGATCGCCAACGTCTCGCTGCCGGCCATCGCCGGCGACCTCGGCGTCAGCTCGACGCAAGGCACCTGGGTCATCACCAGCTTCGCGGTGGCCAACGCCATCGCGGTGCCGCTGACCGGTTGGCTCACGCAGCGCTTCGGACAGGTGCGCCTGTTCATGGCCAGCGTGCTGCTGTTCATCATCAGCTCCTGGCTCTGCGGGCTGGCGCCCAACATGACCACGCTGATCGCCTTCCGCGCGCTGCAGGGCTTCGTCGCGGGTCCGATGATCCCGCTGTCGCAGACGCTGCTGCTGTCGAGCTATTCGCGTGCCAAGGCCGGCCTGGCGATGGCGATGTGGTCGATGACCACGCTGGTCGCGCCGGTGATGGGGCCGCTGCTCGGCGGCTGGATCACCGACAACATTTCCTGGCCCTGGATCTTCTACATCAACATCCCCGTCGGCCTGCTGGCCGCGGGCATCACCTGGGCCATCTACCACAAGCGCGAGAGTGCGACCCGCAAGGTGCCGATCGACGGCATCGGGCTGGCACTGCTGGTGCTCTGGGTCGGTGCGATGCAGCTGATGCTCGACAAGGGCAAGGAGCTCGACTGGTTCCATTCGGCCGTGATCCTGACGCTGGCGGTGGTGGCGCTGGTCGGCTTCGCCTTCTTCCTGATCTGGGAGCTGACCGACAAGCACCCGGTGGTGGACCTGTCGCTCTTCAAGCGGCGCAACTTCTGGTCGGGCGCGTTCGCGACCGCGGTGGCCTACGGCCTGTTCTTCGGCAACGTGGTGATCCTGCCGCTGTGGCTGCAGCAGTACATGGGCTACACGGCGACGCAGGCCGGCATGATCATGGCGCCGGTCGGCATGCTGGCGATCTTCTTCTCGCCGATCGTCGGTCTCACGGTCGGCAAGGTCGACCCGCGCCGCTACGCGACCTTCTCGTTCCTGGTGTTCGCGCTGGTGCTGTGGATGCGTTCCAACTTCAACACCCAGGCCGACTTCTGGACCATCATGATCCCGACCATCATCCAGGGCGTGGCGATGGCCTTCTTTTTCATCCCGCTGGTGACGATCACCTTGTCGGGGCTGCCGCCGGACCGGATCCCGGCGGCCTCGGGGCTGTCGAATTTCCTGCGGATCACCGCCGGCGCGGTCGGCACCTCGGCCGCGACCACCTTGTGGGAGAACCGGGCGGCGCTGCATCATGCGCAGCTGGTCGAGTCGGTGAACCGCGGCAGCTCGGCGGCGAACAGCGCCATCGCCAACTTCGGCGGCAGCGGCTTCAGCCCCGAGCAGGTGCTGGGGCAGATCAATCGCCTGGTCGACCAGCAGTCCTTCATGCTGGCTTCGAACGATGTGTTCTACGGCTCGGCGATCCTGTTCCTGTTCCTGATCCCCTTGGTCTGGCTCGCCAAGCCGGCGCGAGGCACTGGCGCCTCCGACGCAGCCGCGGGCGCGCACTGATCCTCGGCCGGCGCAGCCCGGCCCCTTGGTGGAACACCGCGGATCTGGCTTTGCCAGGCCGCTGGTGTTGCCCCCCGGTAGGGGGTGGGCGGGCTACACGCAGTGAGCCCAACCTGGGGGCGAGCTTAGGTTGCAATGCAGCATAGGCATTTGCCCCAGTAGGCAAGTTTCGTGACGCCCGCAAACAATGCGGTCCGCGCTACCAAGTGCGCATACATGGACCGCATGAACGACTTTTTCTGCCAGCCAACGGGTGACCGCGCGAGATGAGCGACATCATTCTCGAAACACGCCAGCTCACCAAGGAATTCAAGGGCTTCACCGCGGTCAGCAAGGTCGACCTCTCGGTCGTGCGCGGCTCGATCCATGCGTTGATCGGGCCCAATGGCGCGGGCAAGACGACCTGCTTCAACCTGCTCACCAAGTTCCTCGAGCCGACCACCGGCACCATTCTTTTCAACGGGATGGACATCACGAACGAACGGCCGGCACAGATTGCGCGGCGCGGCATCATCCGCTCGTTCCAGATTTCCGCGGTGTTCCCGCATCTGACCCTGCTCGAAAACGTGCGGCTCGGACTGCAGCGCGCGCTGGGCACCTCCTACCACTTCTGGAAGAGCGAGAAGTCGCTGAAGCCGCTCGATGCCCGGGCCCGCGTGCTGCTGGCCGAAGTCGGCCTCGAGGACCTGGCCGACGAGCTGACCGTGAATCTCCCGTACGGCCGCAAGCGTGCGCTCGAGATCGCCACCACCCTCGCGATGGAGCCCGAGCTGATGCTGCTCGACGAGCCGACGCAGGGCATGGGTCACGAGGACGTGCACCGGGTGGCCGAACTCATCAAGCGCGTGTCGGCCGGCCGCACCATCCTGATGGTGGAGCACAACATGAGCGTGGTCTCGACCATCGCCGACACGATCACCGTGCTGCAGCGCGGCGCGGTGCTGGCCGAAGGGCCGTACGCCGAGGTCTCGCGCAATCCGCAGGTGATGGAGGCCTACATGGGCACCACCGACGGCCAGCTGCAAGGGGCGCACTGATGTCGTCGGTCCCCGCACTGGAAATCAAGGGCCTGCAGGCCTGGTACGGCGAATCGCACGTGCTGCACGGCGTCGACATGGTGGTGCAGCCGGGCGAGGTGGTCACGCTGCTGGGCCGCAATGGCGCCGGCCGCACCACGACGATGCGTGCCGTGCTCGGCCTGACCGGCGCCCGCAAGGGCAGCATCAAGGTCAACGGCACTGAAACGATCCACATGGCGACGCACCGCATCGCCCACCAGGGCATCGGCTATTGCCCCGAGGAGCGCGGCATCTTCGCCAGCCTGTCGTGCGAAGAGAACCTGCTGCTGCCACCGCCGCTGAAGGGCGCCGGCAAGGGCATGTCGGTGGACGAGATCTACGCCATGTTCCCCAACCTGGCGGAGCGCCGCAACAGCCAGGGCACGCGCCTGTCGGGCGGCGAGCAGCAGATGCTGGCGGTGGCGCGCATCCTGCGCACCGGCGCCCGGCTGCTGCTGCTCGACGAGATCTCCGAAGGCCTGGCGCCGGTGATCGTGCAGGCGCTGGCCCGCATGATCACGATGCTGCGAAGCAAGGGCTACACGGTGGTGATGGTCGAGCAGAACTTCCGCTTCGCGGCGCCGCTGGCCGACCGCTTCTATGTGATGGAGCACGGGCGCATCGTCGAGAAGTTCGGCGCCGCCGAGCTCGAGGCCAAGATGCCGGTGCTCAACGAACTGCTCGGCGTCTGATTTCCTCTTTACGCAACCTGTTGATTGGACGGAGACCTCCCATGAAGAACCAGCTCAGCACAATGACCCTGGCTGTCGCCGCGATGGCGCTCGCTGCCGGCGCCGCGCAGGCCCAGGAGAAGGTGAAGATCGGCTTCGTCACCGACATGTCGAGCCTGTATGCCGACCTCGAAGGCAAGGGCGGCGCCACCGCGATCCAGATGGCGATCGACGACTTCGGCGGCAAGGTGCTGGGCCAGCCGATCGAGCTCCTGACCGCCGACCACCAGAACAAGGCCGACATCGCCGCCTCGAAGGCCCGCGAGTGGATCGACACCGATGGCGTGACCATGGTCTTCGGCGGCACCAACTCCGGCACCGCACTGGCCACCGCGAAGGTGGCGCAGGAAAAGAAGCGCGTGTACTTCAACAACGGCGCTGCATCGTCGGCGCTCACCAACGAGCAGTGCAGCCCGTACACGGTGCACTACGCGTACGACACTGTCGCGCTGGCCAAGGGCACCGGCGCGGCGGTGGTCGATCGCGGCGGCAAGTCGTGGTTCTTCCTGACGGCCGACTATGCCTTCGGCCATGCCCTCGAGGCCGACACCGCCGCGGTGGTCAAGGCCAAGGGCGGCACGGTGGTCGGCGCGGTGCGCCATCCGCTCAACGCATCGGATTTCTCGTCCTTCCTGCTGCAGGCTCAGAACTCCAAGGCGCAGATCCTCGGTCTCGCCAACGCGGGCGGCGACACCATCAACTCGATCAAGGCGGCGAAGGAATTCGGCATCGGCAAGACCATGAAGACCGCGGGCCTGCTGATCTTCCTGAGCGACATCCACAGCCTGGGCCTGAAGAACACCGAAGGCCTGCTGCACACCACCAGCTGGTACTGGGACCTGAACGACGACACCCGCAAGTTCTCCAAGCGCTTCTTCGACAAGACCAAGCGCATGCCGACCGACATCCAGGCCGCCGACTACTCGGCCACGACGACCTACCTGAAGGCGGTGCAGGCGGCCAAGACCACCGATGCCGACAAGGTGATGGCCGAGCTCAAGAAGACGCCGATCAACGACTTCTACGCCCAGGGCGTGATCCGGGCGGACGGCCGCATGGTGCACGACATGTACCTGGTCGAGGTCAAGTCGCCGGCCGACTCGAAGCAGCCCTGGGACTACCTCAAGGTGAATGCCAAGCTGCCGGGCGACCAGGTCTTTACAGCCAAGGCCGACTCCAAGTGCGCGGTCTGGAAATGACGCGCCGACGCCACGATTTCTCTCACTCACATCTTTGAACCGACCATGAAGAAAACAATCGCACTTTCTGCTGTCTCCCTGGCCGTCGCCTTCGCGACCGGCGCTGTTCAAGCGCAGGAGAAGGTCAAGATCGGCTTCATCACCGACATGTCGAGCCTGTACGCCGACGTCGAAGGCAAGGCCGGTGCGACCGCGATCCAGATGGCGATCGACGACTTCGGCGGCAAGGTCAACGGGCTGCCGATCGAACTGGTGACGGCGGATCACCAGAACAAGGCCGACATCGCCGCGTCGAAGGCGCGCGAGTGGATCGACACCGACAACCTCACGATGCTGTTCGGCGGCACCAACTCCGGCACCGCCCTGGCGATGGCGAAGGTGGCGCAGGAGAAAAAGCGGGTCTTCGTCGTCAACGGCGCCGGCACCTCGGCGCTGACCAACGAGCAATGCAGCCCGTACACCGTCCACTATGCGTACGACACCGTGGCGCTGGCCAAGGGCACGGGCGGCGCAGTGGTCGCGAACGGCGGCAAGAACTGGTTCTTCCTGACGGCCGACTATGCCTTCGGCGCGGCGCTCGAGGCCGACACGGCCAAGGTCGTGAAGGAGAAGGGCGGCACGGTGGTCGGCAACGTCAAGCATCCGCTCAACGCGTCCGACTTCTCGTCCTTCCTGCTGCAGGCGCAGAACTCGAAGGCGCAGATCCTGGGTCTGGCCAACGCCGGCGGCGACACCATCAACGCGATCAAGGCGGCGAAGGAATTCGGCATCACGAAGAGCATGAAGATGGCCGGCCTGCTGGTCTTCATCACCGACATCCACAGCCTGGGTCTCAAGAACACCGAAGGCCTGCTGCTGACCACCAGCTGGGACTGGAACCTCAACGAGCAGACCCGCGCCTTCGGCAAGAAGTTCTTCGACAAGACCAAGCGCATGCCGACCGACATCCAGGCCGCCGACTACTCGGCCACGATGACCTACCTGAAGGCGGTGCAGGCGGCCAAGAGCACCGACGCCGACAAGGTGATGGCCGAGCTCAAGAAGATGCCGATCAACGACTTCTACGCCAAGGGCTCGATCCGGGCGGACGGCCGCATGGTGCACGACATGTACCTGGTGCAGGTCAAGTCGCCGAGCGAGTCGACGCAGCCCTGGGACTACTACAAGGTGGTCGCGAAGCTGCCCGGCGAAGAGGTCTTCACGACCAAGGCCGAGAGCAAGTGCGCCATCTGGAAATGATCTGATCTCCTGACCTCCTCGTTCATCGCCATCTTCTCGTCATGCAAATATCACTGCCCGCCTTGTTGAGCCAGCTCCTTCTGGGGCTGGTCAACGGGTCGTTCTACGCGATCCTGAGCCTTGGGCTCGCAGTGATCTTCGGCCTGCTCAACGTCATCAACTTCGCGCACGGCGCGTTGTTCATGCTGGGCGCGGTGCTGACCTGGATGGCGATGAACTACTTTGACATCAACTACTGGGTCATGCTGGCGGTGGCACCGGTCATCGTGGGGGCGTTTGGCATCCTGATCGAGCGCCTGCTGCTGCGCTGGATCTACAAGCTCGACCATCTCTACGGCCTGCTGCTGACGCTCGGGCTGACCTTGCTGATCGAAGGCGTGTTCCGCTCGATCTATGGCGTCTCGGGCCTGGCCTACGACACGCCCGATGCGCTCGCCAGCGCCACCGACCTCGGCTTCATGATCCTGCCCAACTACCGGGCCTGGGTGGTGGTGGCCTCGTTGACGGTCTGCTTCGCGACCTGGTTCGTGATCGAGAAGACCCGGCTCGGCGCCTACCTGCGCGCCGGCACCGAGAACCCGCGGCTGGTGGAGGCCTTCGGGGTCAATGTTCCGCTGATGATCACGCTGACCTACGGCTTCGGCGTGGCGCTGGCCGCCTTCGCGGGCGTGCTGGCGGCGCCGGTGATCCAGGTCTCGCCGCTGATGGGGCAGAACCTGATCATCGTGGTGTTCGCGGTCGTGGTGATCGGTGGCATGGGCTCGATCATGGGTGCCATCCTCACCGGGCTCGGGCTCGGTGTCATCGAAGGCCTGACCAAGGTGTTCTATCCCGAGGCTTCCTCGACCGTCGTGTTCGTGATCATGGTGATCGTGCTGCTCATCCGTCCGGCCGGCCTGTTCGGCAAAGAGAAATGACGCGGCCCCAACGCATAGAGCCATGAGAAAAATCACCCCTGTCGTCTACGCGCTGCTGCTGATCGCGCTGCTCGTCGCCCCTTTCGCCGGCGCCTACCCGGTGTTCGTGATGAAGCTGATGTGCTTCGCACTGTTCGCCTCGGCCTTCAATCTGCTGCTGGGCTTTACCGGCCTGCTGTCCTTCGGCCATGCGGCCTTTCTCGGCGGCTCGGCCTATGTGGCCGGCCACGCGATGAAGGTCTGGGGCCTGACGCCCGAGCTCGGCCTGATCGCCGGCACCGCGGCCGGCGCCTTCCTCGGCTGGGTCTTCGGCATCCTCGCGATCCGCCGGCAGGGCATCTACTTCGCAATGATCACGCTGGCGCTCGCGCAGATGGTTTTCTTCGTCGCGCTGCAGGCCAAGTTCACGGGCGGCGAGGACGGCCTGCAGGGCGTGCCGCGCGGCAAGCTCTTCGGCCTGATCGACCTGCAGAACGACCTCACGATGTACTACGTGGCGCTGGCGATCGTGGTCGCCGGCTTCCTGCTGATCGTGCGCACCATCCATTCGCCCTTCGGCCAGGTACTGAAGGGCATCAAGGAGAACGAGCCGCGCGCGCTCTCGCTGGGCTATGACGTCAGCCGCTTCAAGCTGCTGGCCTTCGTGATCTCGGCCGCGCTGTCGGGCCTCGCGGGCTCGCTCAAGACGCTGGTGCTGGGCTTCGCGACACTGTCCGACGTGCACTGGAGCGCCTCGGGCCAGGTCATCCTGATGACCCTGGTCGGCGGCCTCGGCACGCTGTCGGGCCCGCTGGTCGGCTCGGCCGTGGTGGTGCTGCTCGAGAACAAGATCGGCGAGCTGGGCCACCTGCTGGCGCGCATCTCGACCGTCGACTGGTTCAACACGCTGGGCGAGTCGGTGACCATGGTCACGGGGCTGATCTTCGTGGTCTGCGTGCTGGCCTTCCGGCGCGGGATCATGGGCGAGATCATCGCCTTCATCGATCGGCGGCGCGGAGCCGCCAGGGGCTGAGCGGCGAAGGCCGATGGGGCGCCGTCGCTTGACGGCTTTGCGTGCTCAGAGCCTCAGTGCCTGCGCATAGCCCGTGAGTTCGAGGTAGCCGCGGCCCACCGGCTTGCCGCCGGCATCGAGCAATTCGCTCAACCCCTCCCAGTACACGGTGCCGGTCGAACCCTGGCCATCGAGTTCCTGGTCATCGAGCAGGGCCCGCACGGTGAAGGCGCCGGCCGGCGTATGGATGCGCCATCGCGTCGGATAGGCGGCCCGCGTGCGCGGGCTGGTCCAGCGAGCCTCGGCCTCGAAGCGCAGCGCGTCCGGGCCGAACACCTGCAGCCGGCCGTCAGCCGTGCGCAGCGAGCCGCCGTGCCACAGGGCCGAGCCGTCGCGGCGCCGCAGCCTGAAGGCCGTCAGCGCGCCGCCGTCGAACAGGTTGATGCCGATCCAGTCCCAGCCCACCGCCTCGGGATGCAGCAGCGCTTCGCTCCATTCGTGGTCGAGCCAGGCGCGGCCCTGCACCTCGAAGCGCCGGCCCTGCAGGCTCAGGCTGCCCGTGGCGGCGAGCTGAGGCTCGCTGTAGTAGTAGCTGGCCTGCTCGGGGTCGGGCCCCTTGCGCGAGAGTCCGGCGCTGCCTTGCAGCAGCACCGGCTGGGTCGGGTCGAAACGCAGGTCGATCGCGAAGCCCGAGGCCGGCAACCGCGCGGCGTAGCCGGTGCCGTCGCGCTCGAGCGACCAGTCGCGCAGTCGGACGCCGGTGTCGGCTTCCGACGCCGAGGCGACGCCGAAGCCGGCGCGCGCAATGCGCTGGTCGTGCCACAGCTTGCGGCCTTCGAGATCGGTGATCGCCGCATGCGCGAAGATCAGCTGCTTGGCGGCAAAGGCGGACTGCATCGCCTGCGTGGCGTCGATGCGCGAGCGGAAGAAGGTCAGCTGGAAGCCGAACGCGCGCGCTCCGGCGTTCGCATGGCCGGTGATGTACCACCACTCGGTGCGCAGCTCGGGGTGGCTGCCGAAGTCGCGCGGGAACTGCAGCGTGCGCGGCGGCAGCGCCCAGGCCGCCGGGCCCGCGAGCGCTGCCAGCAGCACGGCGCGGCGCGACCAGCCGCGGGCGCCCGGGGCGGACGCATTCAGGGGCTGCATCGTCACCAGTCCTCCTTGACCGCCATCACGGCATCGTGGCCCGCGGCGGCGCGGCCCGCCAGCCAGGCCGTGACGGTGCCGGCCGCGACCACCGCGGCGCACAGCGCGGCCAGACGCGTCCAGGGCACCAGGAGGTCCATGGTCCAGTGGAAGCTCTGCGGATTGACCACGTGCACCAGCACCACCGACACCGCGAGCCCGAGCCCGAGGCCCGCGATGGCGCCGATCGCGGTCCAGGCCGCGCCTTCGCCGGCCACGATCGCCAGCACCTGGCCGCGCGTGAAGCCCAGGTGCGCGAGCAGGCCGAACTCCTTGCGCCGCGCCAGCACCTGGGCGCTGAAGCTGGCCGCGATGCCGAACAGGCCGATCGCGATCGCCACCGCCTGCAGCCAGTAGGTGACGGCGAAGCTGCGGTCGAAGATGCGCAGCGAGGTGGCGCGGATCTGGGCCACCGAGGCGATCTCGACCGGCTCGGCCGCCGCGGCCTCGCGTGCGGCCAGCGCCTGCACCGCCTGCTGCACCGCGCCCTCGGCCGCGCCCGGCGCCAGCCACAGCCCGATGTYGCTGGCGCCGGCATCGCCCGTGAGGCGCTCGAAATCGCGGGCGTCCATCGTGACGGCGCCGAACTGCCGGACATAGTCGCGCCAGACGCCGGCGACGAAGAAGACCGGCGGCGGCTGGCCGCCGCGCACCGGCCCCCAGGCACGCGCCAGCGGCTCCAAGGCACTGCCGGCGCGGGCGCCGTAGAGCTCGACCATCGGCTCGCTGACGTAGATGCCGATCTGTCCCGCCGGCACCGGCAGCGCGGCGCCGAGCAAAGGCAGCGAACGACCGACCTCCGCGTCGAGGCTGCGCGCGATCAGCGTGACCGCGGGCCGCGCCGGATCGATCAGCAGCGCGCGCGTGCGCAGCGTGCCGGTGCGCGCCACGCCGGGCAACTGCGCCAGCGCCTGCACGAAGGCGGGCGTGAAAAGCGCCTGTTCGCCGCCGGGGCCGGCGGCGCTGCGCAGGTACAGGTCGGCCGGCAGCACGACGTCGAGCCAGCGCATCACCGAGTCGCGGAAGCTGGCGACCATCACGGTCAGCGCCACGGCCAGGCTCAGGCTCGCGACCACGCCGCTGACCGCCACCGCGGCCGTGCCGCGCATGCGCCGCGCGCGCTCGATCGCCAGCAGCGGCAGCAGGCGGTGTGCGGCCAGCGGCGCGAGGCGGTCGTAGACGCCCGCGATCAGCCACGGCAGCGCCGTGATGCCGCCGACCAGCAGGAAGCCCACCGACAAATAGGCCGCGATCGGAATGCCGAAGACCGCCGGTGCCAGCGCCAGCGCGCCGCCGGCGGCGATCAGCAGCAGCGCGATGCGGTGTGCCCCGCCGGCGGCCGGCGCGGCGCCCAGGCCCTTGAGCGTCTGCGCCTCGGGCAGCGCCTGCGC
>NZ_JBFUHO010000075.1:0-31999 GCF_056402355.1 Variovorax sp. P4_B11 | reverse complement strand
CCCGGGGCGTCGGTGCCAGCGGCGGCAGCGGCAGGCGGCGCCGCGCGGCCTCGCGGCGCCAGCGCAGCAGCTCCGCCAGGCTCTTGGGCTGGAACTCGATGTAGTTGTTCTGGAAGCCGTCCGGGCGGTGATGCGACTTGCCGGGGTCGTGGTACGGGTTCATGGGGTGGTGTCGACTCTAGCCGGCGATCAGCTTCTGAACCAACTCGGCCGTGGTCGCCGCCGTGTACTTGCGCATCAGCCGGGCCCGATGGATCTCGACCGTGCGGTGGCTGATCGCCAGCGCGCGGCCGATCTCCTTCGAGGTCAGGCCCTTCATCACCTGCGCCGCCACCTCGCGCTCGCGCGGCGTCAGGTCGGCCTTGGCGGCCCGGCGCGAGCCCAGGTCCTCGAAGATCCAGATGCCGGCCTCGTGCGGCGCCTCGCGGTTCAGCGCCTGGCCGCTCACGTGGCACCAGAAGGTCTCGCCGGCGAAAACGCCGTGCAGGCCGCCCAGTCTTTTCATCATCCGGTTGTCGGCATAGCGGCCGCTGGCGTTCAGGATCGGCTCCATGCGCTTGCCGATGCGCTCGAATTCGGCGACGCTCGGGTACAGGACGCGAAACGACTGGCCGACCAGCGCGCTGCGCGTGGCACCGAACATCTCGCACAGGCGCGCATTGCAGTCGACGATGATCCGGTGCCGCGACAGCACCATGCCCACCGGCGCCTGCTCGAAGGCGAGCCGGTAGTCGATGGCGGCGAGCGCGGTGTCGGGGGTGTCCATTACGAAATACTACGTATGCCAGTACGTAGTATCGTTCGGAGTCCGGATTTCAACCATCACCCTGCGAGGAACCATGGCGAACAAGATCTATCCCTCTGCCGACGCGGCGCTCAAGGGCGTCGTCGCCGACGGCCAGACACTTGCCGTCGGCGGCTTCGGCCTGTGCGGCATTCCCGAGGCGCTGATCGACGCGCTGCACGACTCGGGCGTCAAGAACCTGACCTGCATCTCGAACAACGCCGGCGTCGACGGCTTCGGCCTCGGCAAGCTGCTCGAAACGCGGCAGATCAAGAAGATGGTCGCCAGCTACGTCGGCGAGAACAAGGAGTTCGAACGCCAGTACCTGGCCGGCGAACTCGAGCTCGAATTCACGCCGCAGGGCACGCTGGCCGAGAAGCTGCGCGCCGGCGGCGCCGGCATTCCGGCCTTCTTCACCAAGACCGGCGTCGGCACGCAGGTAGCCGTTGGCAAGGAGCTGCGCGAGTTCGACGGCGAGACCTACGTGATGGAGCGTTCACTGGTGCCCGACGTGGCGCTGGTCAAGGCCGACGTGGCCGACAAGTCGGGCAACCTGCGCTTCCGGCTCACCGCGCGCAACTTCAACCCGGCCGCCGCGATGGCCGGCAAGGTCTGCATCGTCGAAGTCGAGAAGATCGTCGAGGTCGGCGAGATCGCCCCCGACGACGTCCATCTGCCGGGCATCTACGTGCACCGCATCGTGCTCAATGCGACGCCCGAGAAGCGCATCGAGAAGCGCACCGTGAGCGCATCGGTCGATGTCGCAGCCGCCAAGGTCGAGGCCCAGGCCGCGATCGCGCAAGCCGCGGCCGGCAGCGAAGTCCCCGCGCCCATCAAGAACACCAAAGGAGCCTGACATGCCCTGGACCCAGGACCAGATGGCCGCACGCGCGGCGCAAGAACTCGAAGACGGCTTCTACGTCAACCTCGGCATCGGCATCCCGACGCTGGTCGCCAATTTCGTCGGCGACAAGGAAGTCTGGCTGCAGAGCGAGAACGGCATGCTCGGCATCGGCCCGTTCCCGACCGAGGACCAGGTCGACGCCGACCTGATCAACGCCGGCAAGCAGACCGTGACCACGCTGCCCGGCTCGGCCATCTTCGGCAGCCACGACAGCTTCGCGATGATCCGCGGCGGCAAGATCAACCTGTCGATCCTCGGCGCCATGCAGGTCAGCGAGAAGGGCGACCTCGCCAACTGGATGATCCCGGGCAAGATGGTCAAGGGCATGGGCGGCGCAATGGACCTGGTGGCCGGCGTCAAGCGCGTGATCGTGCTGATGGAGCACGTGGCGAAGAAGAAGGACGGCACCGAGGACCTCAAGATCCTCGAGAAGTGCACCCTGCCGCTGACCGGCGTCGGCGTGGTCGACCGCATCATCACCGACCTGGCCGTGCTGGACGTCACGCCCGAGGGACTGCGCGTGGCCGAACTGGCCGATGGCGTGAGCTTCGAGTCGCTGCAGGCCAAGACCGGCGTCAAGCTGAAGAGATAGAACACCCCCGAAGCGACTGCGGCGCTGCCCCCTCAAGGGGGCGATACCAGCGGCCCGGCAAAGCCGGTTCCGCGGTATCTCTGGTATCGGATCGGCCGGTTCCGGGCGGCGCGCGGCGCTCAGGGCTTGGCCGCGGGCGCCATGGCCGCCGGCGTCGCGGCCGCTGCCGCCGGCGGATTCGGCGGCAGCTGGTAGCTCCAGGTCTCGCTGACCGGCTTGTCGCCCTGCACCAGGGCGGCCCGCATCTCGACCGGCAGCGCGGGGTTCTTCACCTTCACCCGCAATGCCAGACGCCAGCCCTTGATCGCCGGATTGCGATCGATTCCGACACCGAGCAACTCGGCGTTGTCGCCCACGCTGACTTGCGGCCTCAAGTCGGCGCCGCTCGGCAGGCCGGCCAGCGCCGGGCCTTCGAAGTCGATCAGGAAGGCGCTGCTGCTGCCGTCGATCCGGCGGATCAGGTTGGCCTGCAACTCTTCGTTTTCGGTGTGGAAGGTCTGCCTGACCCAGGCATTGTCGGCGCCGTGCAGCGCAGGCTCGTCGGTGGTCCAGTGCATGCGATAGGCGAACTGCAGCATCTGGCCGCGCCGCGTGGGTGCATCGGGCGTCCAGAAGGCGACGATGTTGTCGTTGGTCTCGTCCGGCGTCGGGATCTCCATCAGCGTGACCCGGCCCTTGCCCCAGTTGCCGTGCGGTTCGATCCAGGCACTCGGGCGCAGGTCGTAGCGGTCCTTGAGGTCTTCGTAGCGGGAGAACTCGCGCCCGCGCTGCAGCAGGCCGAAGCCCTTCGGGTTGTCGACCTCGAAGGCGCTGATCGCGAGCTGGCGCGGGTTGTTGAGCGGCCGCCAGAGCCATTCGCCGGTGCCGGTGCGGATCGCCAGGCCGTTCGAATCATGGATCGCGGGCCGGAAGCTGCGCTTGAGCTCCGACTGCTGGTTCGGCCCGTACAGGAACATGCTGGTCAGCGGCGCGATGCCGAGGGTCTTGATGTCGCCGCGCACGAAGATGTTGGCCTGGACGTCGACCACCGCATCCTTGGCCGCAGGCGTCACGATGAACTGGTAGGCGCCGGTGGCGCGCGGCGAATCGAGCAGGGCGTAGATGACCACCTGGCGGTCGTCCGGCGCCGGCCGCTGGATCCAGAACTCGCGGAAGTTGGGGAACTCCTCGCCGCCGGGCGGTGCGGTGTCGATGGCCAGCCCGCGGCTCGACAGGCCATACACCTGGCCCTTGCCGATGACGCGGAAATAGCTCGCGCCCAGAAAGCTCATGATCTCGTCGAGCTTGTCGGGCTGATTGACCGGGTAGAGCAGCCGGAAGCCGGCGTAGCCCAGTTGGCGGGTCGCGTTCTTGTCGAAGGCGAGGCCGCCGAAGTCGAAGCGCTCGGGGTCGTACTTGATCTCCTGCACGCCGTCGGCCGTGATCTCGTTGATCCGCACCGCCGAATTGAACTGCATGCCCTGGTGGTAGAAGCCCAGCCGGAACGGCGTCTGCAGGTCGCTCCATGCGAAGCGGTCGGTGCGCGGCTGCATCTTCTGGTAGTCGGCGAACTGCATGCCGCTGAATTCAGGCGGCAGGTTGTTCACCGGCGCCACGTAAGGTTTATTCATCAGCACGCGGGCCTGCGCCGTGACGTCGTCGAGCGAGAAGGCCTGGGCCTGGGAGGCCCAGAGCAGCGATGCGGCGGAGGCCAGGGCGAGCAGTGCGAGCTTCGTTCCCCTGCGGCGTGCGGCTGTAAGAATCATGGAAAAGGTTGAATGCAATATTCCTGCCGTGCCCCGGATGGGCCCTGGGCCGGCCAACAGCGGCTTAGCTTAGCATCCGGGGCTCGACGATCCAGCCTCCTCGCGCAGGGGCCGTGCGCGAGGCGATTCGCTGCACGCCGCGATGTATCCATGAAAGCTACTGAATGAAGATGTCGTTTCTGCTGGCCCTGGCGGCCGGCCTGGCCAGCCCGCTGGCCTTCGCCCAGGCGCAGCCCGCCGCCCCGAAAAACAAGACGTCCTTCGTCACCGACCTCATCTCGAAGATGACGCTGGACGAGAAGATCGGCCAATTGCGGCTGATCAGCATCGGCCCCGAGATGCCGATCGCGCAACTGGCGGACGAGATCGCGGCCGGCCGTGTCGGCGGCACCTTCAATTCGGTCAACCGCCCCGACAACCGCAGGCTGCAGGACGCGGCCATGAAGAGCCGCCTGAAGATCCCGATGTTCTACGCCTACGACGTCGTCCATGGCCATCGCACGACCTTCCCGATCGGCCTCGGCCTGGCCTCGAGCTGGGACCTGGGTGTGGTCGACGTGATGGCGCGCACCGCAGCCAAGGAGGCCAGCGCCGACTCGATCGACATGACCTTCGCGCCGATGGTCGACATCGCGCGCGACCCGCGCTGGGGCCGCACCTCCGAAGGCTTCGGCGAAGACCCGTACCTGGTGTCCGAGATCGCCAAGGCCGCGGTCAAGGGCTTCCAGGGGACGGTGCCGGTGCCGGCCGGCCGCATCATGACCAGCGTGAAGCACTTCGCGCTGTATGGCGCCGTCGAGGGCGGGCGCGACTACAACACGGTCGACATGAGCCCGATGCGCATGTACCAGGACTACCTGCCGCCGTACCGTGCCGCGATCGACGCCGGCTCCGGCGGCGTGATGGTGGCGCTGAATTCGATCAACGGCGTGCCGGCGACCTCCAACACCTGGCTGATGCAGGACCTGTTGCGCAAGGACTGGGGCTTCAAGGGCGTGGCCGTGAGCGACCACGGCGCCATCATCGAGCTGATCCGCCATGGCGTGGCCCGGGACGAGCGCGAAGCCGCCAAGCTCGCGATCAACAACGGCATCGACCTCAGCATGGCCGATTCGGTCTACCTGAAGGAACTGCCCGGGCTCGTGAAATCCGGCGAGGTCGGCATGAAGGCCATCGACAGCGCCGTGCGCGAGGTGCTCGGCGCCAAGTACGACATGGGCCTGTTCCGCGACCCGTACCTGCGCATCGGCGTGGCCAAGGACGATCCGCCGGACCTCAATGCCGACAGCCGGCTCGACCGCCCCGCGGCGCGCGACGTGGCGCGCAAGTCGATGGTGTTGCTCGAGAATCGCAACCGCACGCTGCCGCTGGCGAAGACCGCCGCCATCGCGCTGGTCGGCCCGCTGGCCGATGCGCCGATCGACATGCTGGGCAGCTGGTCGGCGGCGGGCTACTCGAAGAACGCGGTCACGCTGCGGGCCGGCCTGAACACCGCGGTCGCCAGGAACGGCGGTCGCGTGATCTACGCGCGCGGCGCCAACATCACGAACGACGAAAGCACCGTCAAGTACCTGAACTTCCTCAACTGGGACACGCCCGAGGTGACGCAGGACCCGCGCGCGCCGGCCGAGATGATCGCCGAGGCGGTGAAGGCCGCGCAGCAGTCCGACGTGGTCGTGGCGGCGGTCGGCGAGGCGCGCGGCATGTCGCACGAGTCGTCGAGCCGCACCAGCCTGGACCTGCCGCAGAGCCAGCGCGACCTGATCACCGCGCTCAAGGCCACCGGCAAGCCGCTGGTGCTGGTGCTCATGAACGGCCGGCCGCTGGCGCTGGTGCGCGAGCAGAAGGAGGCCGATGCGATCCTCGAGACCTGGTACACCGGCACCGAAGGCGGCAACGCGATTGCCGACGTGCTCTACGGCGACTACAACCCCGCGGGCAAGCTGCCGATCTCGTTCCCGCGCTCGGTCGGCCAGATCCCGACCTACTACAACCATCCGCGGCTCGGCCGGCCCTTCACCGAAGGCAAGCCGGGCAACTACACCTCGCAGTACTACGAGGAAGTCACGGGTCCGCTGTACCCCTTCGGCTACGGCCTGAGCTACACCGACTTCTCGCTGTCGGACGTGACGCTGTCGAGTCCGACGATGGCGCGCCACGGGAAGATCGAGGCCGCGGTGACCGTGAAGAACACGGGCCAGCGTGCCGGCGAGACCGTGGTGCAGCTCTACATCCAGGACGTGGCCGCGTCGGTGGTCCGTCCAGTCAAGGAGCTCAGGGATTTCCGAAAAGTCATGCTGCAGCCCAGCGAGGAGCGCGTGCTTCGCTTCACGATCGACGAGGAGAAGCTCAAGTTCTTCAACGCCCAGCTGCGCCGCGTCGCGGAGCCGGGCCGCTTCAACGTGCAGATCGGGTTCGACTCGCAGGCCGTGCGCGAGCAGGGCTTCGAGCTGCAGTAGTAGCATTCTGGCGAAAGGCCGTCCCATGAATGCCAACGATGCTTTGCGCAGCCTGTGGCTGCAGGCCGGATTGCCGGAAGAAGCGCTGGGTTTCGCGCAGCTCAGCGGTGCCGATCCGGTGCTGCCTTCGTCCTTCGCGGTGGGGGCTGCGGCGCAGAGCACGGTCGCGGCCGCCGCGCTCGCCGCCTGCGAACTCGGCCACCAGCGCGGCGCCGCGCGCCAGGCGGTGAGCGTCGACATGCGGCATGCGGCGCTCGAATGCACCGGCTGGTTCAGCCTCGATGGCCGTGTGCCGGCGCTTTGGGACGCGTTCTCGGGGCTCTATCGCGCGTCCGATGGCTGGGTGCGCATCCATGCCAACTTCGCGCACCATCGCGAGGGCGCGCTGCGGCTGCTCGGGCTGGACCCGAAGGTCGCGCAGCGCGCCGATGCCGAAGCCGCGATGCAAGGTTGGAAGTCGATCGACTTCGAGGATGCGGCTGCCGCGCAGGGGCTGGTCGCGACCGCACTGCGGCGCTTCGACGACTGGGATGCCACGCCGCAGGGCAGGGCGCTGGTCGATCAGCCGCTGTTCACGATCGAGCGCATCGGCGATGCGCCCCCGCTCGCGCTGGCGCCGCTGGCCGCCGATCAGCGCCCGCTGGCCGGCCTGCGGGTGCTCGACCTCACGCGCATCCTGGCCGGCCCGGTGGGTGGGCGCGCGCTGGCGGCCTACGGCGCCGACGTGCTGCTGATCAACTCGCCGCACCTGCCCAACATCGAGGCGATCGCGGACACCAGCCGCGGCAAGCTGTCGGCGCATGTCGACTTGAAGACCACGGAAGGACGCGAGACGTTGACGCGCCTGCTGGCCGACGCGCACGTGTTCGTCCAGGGCTACCGCCCCGGCGGGCTCGCGGCGCTGGGCTTCGGGCCTGAGGACACGTCGCGCATCCGGCGCGGCATCGTGCACGTCTCCCTGTCGGCCTACGGCACGCGCGGTCCCTGGGCCCAGCGCCGCGGCTTCGATTCGCTGGTGCAGACCGCCATGGGCTTCAATCACGCCGAGGGCGAGGCCGCCGGCGACGGCAAGCCCAGGCCGCTGCCGATGCAGATCCTCGACGAGGCGACCGGCTACCTGATCGCGATGGGCGCGGCGGCGGCGCTGTGCCGCCAGCAGCGCGAAGGCGGCAGTTGGCACGTGCAGGTGTCGCTGGCGCAGACCGGGTGCTGGCTGCGCGGACTGGGGCGGGTGAAAGGGGGCCTCGAGACGGCCATGCCCGACCGGACGCCGTTCCTCGAGACCTCGGCTTGCGGGTTTGGCGCGTTGTGCGGGCTGCAGCACAGTGCGCGGCTGTCGCGCACGCCGGCGAGGTGGGCGCGGCCGTCGGTGCCGCCCGGGACCGATCCGGCGACCTGGCCGTCGCGCGGCCAATAGCGGTCGTCGCGTCCTGCGCCTTGGCCTGCGGCAGAATCCTGTACCCGCGGCAAAGCCGGAACTTCAAGGAACATCACACATGGGCGCCCAATGGAAAGCCAAGCACAAGGACCTGGCCGCCAACGCCAAGGGCCGCTTGTTCGGCAAGCTCGCGAAGGAAATCATGATCGCCGCGCGCAGCGGTGCCGACCCGGCGTCGAATGCGCGGCTGCGGCTGGTGGTCGAGCAGGCCCGCAAGGTCTCGATGCCCAAGGACACGCTCGAGCGCGCCATCAAGAAAGGCGCCGGTCTGACGGGCGAGTCGGTGCACTTCGATCACGTGATCTATGAAGGCTTCGCGCCGCACCGCGTGCCCGTGATGGTCGAATGCCTGACCGACAACGTGAACCGCACCGCGCCCGAGATGCGGGTGCTGTTCCGCAAGGGGCATCTGGGCGCCTCGGGTTCGGTCGCCTGGGATTTCGACCACCTCGGCATGATCGAGGCCGAAGCGCTGCGGGCGGGCGCCGACCCCGAACTGGCAGCCATCGAGGCCGGCGCGCAGGACTTCGAGCGCGGCGAGGAGGGCGTCACGGTCTTCCTGACCGACCCCGTCGATCTCGACCTGGTGAGCCGTGCATTGCCGGCGCAGGGATTCACCGTGCTTTCGGCCAAGCTGGGTTACAAGGCCAAGAACCCGATCGATCCGGCCAGCCTGAGCGCCGAGGCGCTGGAAGAGGTCGAGACCTTCCTTGCCGCCATCGATGCCAACGACGACGTGCAGAACGTGTTCGTGGGGCTGGCGGGCTGACTGTCGATGCTCCCGTCGGAACTGCCCCTCCAGAATCGTGCAGCGAGCCTCGTCAGGCGGAGTTCCGACGCAATGCCTGGCAGATAGCGTCCAGCAGCGACTCCTGGGAGGAGGGCTTCTGCAGAAAGTCCACCGTGCCCTCTTTGATGGCTTGGAACGCCGTCGGTATGTCGACGCTGCCGCTGATGGCGAAGGGGCCCGTCCAGCTTGAGGAGATCCTGTACTTTCAACGAAGAGCATGATGGCGGTCGAGCCCTGTGCTGCAGGCGAACTCGCTCGTCACATTGTTCGAAAGGAGAAACCGTGAAACAACTTCAGTGGACTTCAAACTTGCGTCGCGCCGTCGCGGCGGCGCTTGCATTGGCGGGCGCAGGGCAGCTGCATGCATTCTCGCAAGCGCCCGTTGCGGCCGAGAACGGCATGGTCGTGAGCGCGCAGCACCTCGCAAGCAAGGTCGGCGCCGACGTGCTCAAGCGCGGCGGCAACGCGGTCGACGCGGCGGTCGCCGTGGGCTACGCGCTGGCTGTGGTGTATCCGGCGGCGGGCAACCTCGGCGGCGGTGGCTTCATGACCGTGCAATTGGCCGACGGCCGCAAGACCTTCCTCGACTTCCGCGAGAAGGCACCGCTGGCCGCCACCGCCAACATGTACCTCGACAAGGAAGGCAACGTCATCAAGGGCCTGAGCACCAAGGGCCACCTCGCCGTGGGCGTGCCCGGCAGCGTCTCGGGCATGGAATACGCGCGCGAGAAGTACGGCACCATGAAGCGCGCCGCGCTGCTCGCCCCGTCGATCCAGCTGGCCGAAAATGGCTTCGCGCTGGAGCAGGGCGACGTCGACCTGCTCAACACCGCCACGGCTGACTTCAAGGAAGACCCCGCGTCGGGTGCCATTTTCCTGAACAAGGGCCAGCCATTTGTGGCCGGCCAGAAGCTGGTGCAGAAAGACCTCGCGAAGACGTTGAGGGCAATCAGCGTCAGGGGCACGGACGGCTTCTACAAGGGCTGGGTCGGCAACGCCATCGTGGCGTCGAGCCAGGCCGGCAAGGGCCTGATCACGCAGGCCGACCTCGACCAGTACAAGACGCGAGAACTGGCGCCCGTCGAGTGCGACTACCGCGGCTACCATCTCGTGTCAGCGCCCCCGCCGAGTTCGGGCGGCGTGATCATCTGCGAGGTGCTCAACATCCTCGAGGGCTATCCGCTCCAGGATTTGGGCTACCACTCGGCCCAGGCCGTGCACTATCAGATCGAAGCCATGCGCCACGCCTACGTGGACCGAAATAGCTACCTCGGCGATCCGGACTTCGTGAAGAACCCGCTCGACCGCCTGCTCGACAAGAACTATGCGGAGAAGATCCGGACCGTCATCGACCCGAAGAAGGCCGGCGTCTCCAAGGATCTCAAGCCGGGCGTGGCGCCGCATGAAGGCACCAACACCACGCACTACTCGATCGCCGACAAGTGGGGCAATGCGGTGTCGGTGACCTACACGCTGAATGACTGGTTCGGCGCCAAGATCACGGCCGCCAAGACCGGCGTGTTGCTGAACGACGAGATGGACGACTTCACCTCGAAGGTCGGCGTGCCCAACCTCTACGGCCTGGTGCAGGGCGAAGCCAACGCGATCGCCCCTGGCAAGCGTCCGCTGAGCTCGATGAGCCCGACCATCGTGACCAAGGACGGCAAGCCCGTGTTCGTCGTCGGCACGCCCGGCGGCAGCCGCATCATCACGGCGGTGCTCCTCACCATCCTGAACGTGGTGGACTACGGCATGAACGTGCAGGAAGCCGTCGACGCACCGCGCTTCCACCAGCAGTGGCTGCCCGACGTGACCAACGTCGAGACCTTCGCGCTCAGTCCCGACACGCGCAAGATCCTGACCGACATGGGCCACAATCTGGGCGCGCCACAGCCGGCAAACCACCTTGCGGCGATCATCGTCGGTGCCCCCTCGCTGGGCGGCAAGCCGGTGGCCGGCAACCGGTTCTACGGCGCCAACGATCCTCGCCGCAACACCGGGCAGGCGCTCGGGTACTGATGCGAATTGGACATTCGTCTTCGGGTTCACAGGCTGCAGGGATGTCGGCGCCGTTGGCGGCTCGAAGGGCGTGAGTAGGGGGCGGCGACGGCCCCAAAACTCGCCCTGAAGAGGCGTATCTACTCCAATCGGCAACAATGCGCCGCTTGACGCCTGTCCGCCCGTTTATCGGCAAATATGCATCTTTTGAGGCCATTGCCTTTTCAATGTTAGAGGCTACAATGGGCAAAAATAGGGCGTTTACCTTAAAAGATTCAACTTAACAGGCAGAAAAAAGCCTCTTGTGGTAGTCGTATCCAACGAGACCCCTGAAGAAGCCGAGCTTGCTCTGGGCGGGCGGCTCAAGCACCTGCGCCTGAACCGCAATCTCGACCAGAAGACCCTGGCCGAGCGCGCAGGTGTGAGCGTTCGGGCTCTACGCAATCTGGAAAACGGCCAGGGCTCTACGGTCCACAGCCTGCTGCGCGTGGTGCGCGCGCTGGGTCGCGAGGAATGGCTTCAATCCATCGCACCTGTGGCGACCATCAATCCGCTGACGCTGATCCGCGGTGCAGAGCAGCGGCAGCGGGCTTCCCGCTTGCGCAATACCCGAAGCCCCAAATGACTGTGCGGGCGTGGAGTCTGCTCGTCTTGCTTGCGAGAGGGCCTGTTCACCCTATTTCCGGGGTCGCGGAAATAGGGTGAACAGGCCCCAAGGCCGTCCAGCCAGCCCAGCCCTAACGAAGACAGGAAGACCCTTGGTCACAAGAAAGAAGAAGACAGTCACCAGCACCTACAAGCACGTCGACGTTGTTGAGGTCCGCATGTGGGGGCAGCACGTCGGCTCCGTCGCGCTGGACCCGACCTACGGCTACTACGCCTTCAGCTACACCCCCGAATTTCGTGAGCGAGGCATTGAGCCTTCGCCCCTGCGCATGCCGACGAACGGCGAAGAGGTGTACCTGTTCACCGACCTGCCTGAGGCCACCTTCAAACGGCTGCCTGCCATGTTGGGCGACGCTCTGCCGGATGACTTCGGCAACGCGCTCATCAACCGCTTCATGGCGGACAAGGGTATCGCGGCCGACCAGGTCACTGCGTTGGACCGTCTGGCGTACATGAGCACTCGCGCCATGGGCGCCCTCACCTTCCGGCCGACTCGAGGCCCGGCGACCCAAAAGCCCACCGCCATCGTGCTGAGCAACCTCGTGGAAGAGGCTCGCCGCGCAGTGACGGGCCTGGTGGACGATGACGGTCACGCCGACGCGGCGCTTCGAAGCATTATCGAAGTCGGGACTTCGGCTGGCGGTGCTCGCGCCAAGGCCGTGGTCGCCCTCAATCCTGAAACGGAGGAAATCCGGTCAGGCCAACTCGATGCACCGGAGGGATTCGAGCATTGGCTCCTGAAGTTCGACGGCATGGGCAAGGACCATGAGCTCGGCACGCCGCAGAACTATGGCCGCATCGAATACGCCTACCACTTGATGGCCAAGGCCGCAGGCATTCATATGTCGGATTGCAGGCTGCTCGATGAAAACGGCCGCGCGCACTTCATGACCAAGCGTTTTGACCGCGAGGGCGCCAGCGGTCGACACCACATGCAGACCCTTTGCGCGATGGACCACATGGACTACAAGAAGAAGGGAACGAACTCCTATGCCCAGCTCTTCCTGGTCATGCAGCGGCTGGACCTTCCCTACGAAGACATGGAGGAAGGCTTTCGCCGGATGGTCTTCAATGTGATGGGACGCAACTGCGATGACCACACGAAGAACTTCTCCTTCTTGCTCCGCCAAGGCCAAAGCAAGTGGGCCTTGTCACCGGCCTACGATGTGAGCTTCGCGCACAACCCCAATGGGGAATGGACGAATCAGCACCTCATGTCCGTCAATGGCAAGTTCAAGGGCTTCCATGTCGATGACCTCATGGCTGAAGCGGAGCGCTTCGGTCTCGGCACGGCCAAGCGCGTCATCGAAGAAGTGCGCACGGCCATGCGGAGCTGGACCACGCACGCAGAAGCTGCAGGCGTGCCCGAAGACACGGCCGTGGATATCAAGAGCCAACATCTTCTGCTGCTCGGCTAGTCTGAAAAGCCCAGTACGGGGCCTTTTCCATCCGAGGTTTGGCCACGGAATGTCAAGAATGGCATCGACCTGGCCCATCACGGTCGCCGCGATGCTGGCGGGCGTCGCGAAGGCCAATCTTGAGGCAAGCACCGCTCTGGAGGTGGAGGCGGTTGAGCTCGTGCCAGATGACTCCCCGAAGAGGGCCCAATCGGAGTACCTCACGTACAAAGATGCTTTGGCCGTCCGGCACGGCGAACCGCAGAATCCGTCCATGTACGGACCTTCGGGGCTGACTGAGAATGGAGCCCGAATCTGGCTTCTGGAACGGGAACGAGCCTTGGCCGAGCTTTCGGGCTCATCTTCACCCTGGAATGACATGCACTCGCCGTCGACATCTGCAATCCTCGGTGCTCCGTTGGAACATCGCTTGGTCATCGTGGAAGGCATCATGGGTTCAGGTAAGTCGACCACGATGCGCTTCATCGCCAAAAGCCTGCAAGACGCGAACCGGGCTGCAGTGCCTATCCACGAGAAGACGGACCCACATCCGGTTCGAGCGACCGACGAGTTGGAACACTGGTTCGAGCCTTGGCTCGACACAACGCCATCGCAGCTGGCGGCGCGAAGTGTCGCCAGGTGGGCCTCGCTGGTCGAGGCATCGCAGGCGGACGGCACCATACGAGTCATGGATGGTCAACTGTTCCACGGCGACCTCACAAATCTGTTCCTGATGGATGCCGACCCGCCAACCCTGACCGACCATGCTCTGGCGGTGGCAACGACCATCGCCCCGCTGAATCCTCTTGTCGTGTACTTCCGTCAGGAAGACGTCGAGCGCGCCATCCGAACTGTCAGCGAGGAGCGCGGCGCGGACTGGGTGGCGTACCAGGTCAACTGGAAGCTCGCTGCACCGTACAGCGTACGGCGAGGGTTGGTGGGTCTTGAGGGGTTGATTGCTGCGTACCAGGACTACCGGCGCCTGACCGATGACCTGTTCGAGCGCCTCCCGCTAGACAAGCTGGCAATCCAGAATGCGGAGCAGGCGTGGCCCGCATACCAACGCATCATCCTGCAGGCCTTGGGCCTCCCCGCTGGTACGTATGTCCAGGCTTCCGTCCAGTGCTGAGACGGTCGAACCTTGCGCGGATTCGTTCGCCCCGAAGGCAGAATTCGGCCCACGACCCGACGTTCGACTCTCGCGTCCGGTACGCTCACAAGGTTCCCGCCTCTCGTCCATGTGCTCGATGCGCCGGTGGAAACCCGCCGCGATCGCGTTCGACGCAGGAACGAGGAGAGAGGCCCCACGTTCTCGATGGTCGTGCCGGAGCACGTCTTCGAGATGGCGAGCAGGCTCTGGGAGCCGCCGGACGAGCTGGCGTGCGAAGAGTTCGAGGTCGAATTCGTGACCGACAGTTCAGGGGCGCTGCGTGTTGTTGGCGCTTCGTCAGCCCACTCGTTGCGCGACTGATCAATTGCGCACGGCCATCACCAGCCATTCAATGTGGATGCCAGAAAGCAGCCGCTCGACGCCGCTCTCGACCCGTTGCGGCCCGTCGAAGTCGAGAATACCGGTCATTCGCGAGAACTATCTGGTGCGCGTCGGCCGGCGGACTGAAAGTCTGCGGCCAGCGCATCGTTGCCCTCAGTCAATTCAAGGCAGCAAGCACCCGTGCGGAGGCCCGGCGATGGTCGCATCAAGATGGGTTGGTTCAGTGTGAAGTGCAGTGGGTCGCGAGCGCGTGGCGTTAGGGCGTCGCGATGGCGACGACTATCCAGGGTGAGGCGTCCTGATAGACGCGTTCCGCTACGATCCGTACACCCTCACGATGATGCGGAGCCGGCGAATCTCCTGGTGCAATAAGATCGACCAGAATCACGCCAGACCTGCCGCTCAGTGAACCCGGCCGGGCCACGATTACTTCGTCGAAGTGGCACATGTCTCGCATGCGTGGGCCCGACCCGTGGCCCCCGAAAATTCCCAAGTGCTCTGCGCCTTTGAAACTGCCGCCCCCGCACCGGGGCCCACAACGGCTGTACAGGGCTCGCAGCAATTGTTGATCGGCCGGCACCACACGGCGTTGCCTGTGCCGAGGGCATCGGGTGGCCCCCGCAGCGAAATAAAGGAGGAGGCCGAAGGCCGGGGGACATTCGCGGAGGGGGCCACCCGGTGTCCTCGGCGCTCGCCCCGAACGTCCAAGCTCAGGCCGCCACCGCGCAGTCCTCTGGCTATACTGCCCGCGTCACGCCAAAAAAAGACGTGATCGGGATTGGTCTCCCGTGTCACTCCTGCGACGAAAGCCGCAGTCTCTCCCGCAGAGCCTCTGCGGCTTTTTCGCTCGTGCCCCCATTTTTGGCGGCTCGAACGGGGAGCCGCAAGGCTCGCCGGTTCTCGCAAGGGGTGCCCGGTAGACCAACCTGTTCGAGTCGCCGCCTCCGATTGGTCTCGGCGGCGGCGGTTTCTGAAAACCGCACCCCTGGGAGGCCATTCATGGCTAAGTCTTCTCGCACCCCCGCATCCCGTCCCGCAAGCTCTCGTCATCCGCCTTGCGCATCACCGACGCGTTCTGCAACCTCAAGGAGGCGCATCTCGCCTTCGCCTGTGTGCGGGGCCTGCTGTCGCCGATCCACCGCGCGCCGCGCTACGAAGAGTTCAGCGTCGAGTCCGCCAAACTGCGCGCGCTGCTGACCGTGATCAACGACGAACTGGAACGGCGCACCGAACCGGTCGAGGCGGCGATCCGCTCGCTGGGCAAGGCCATCAAGAAGTTCAAGACGCCAAAGGCCCGTTGAGGAGGCCCCCGGGGTCGCCAAGCTTTCAGCCCTCCGGCCCCGGCGGCAACAAGACATCCCGCTGCGCCTCCACCGTCTCGCGCAGGAAATCCCACACCGCCTTCATGCGCGCCAGATGCCGCGTCTCCGCCGGCACCGACATCCAGAAGGTGCGCGTGAAGTTGGCTTCATGGGGCAGCACGCGCCGCAACGACTTGTCGCGCTCGGCGATGAAGGCCGGCAGCACCGCGATGCCGGCGCCCGCCGCCGTGGCCTGGTATTGCGCCAGGATGCTGGTGCTGCGCAGCGCGAAGGAATCGGGCTTGTAGAGCTCGTCGAGGTACTGCAGCTCCTTGCTGAACAGCAGGTCGTCGACGTAGCTGATGAAGGTGTGGCCGCGCAGGTCCTCGCGGCTGCGGATCGGGTCGTGCCTCGCGAGGTATGGCTTCGAGGCATACAGGCGCAGCACGTAGTCGCTGAGTTTGGTCACCACCACCGGGCCGCGCGCCGGCCGCTCGAGCGAGATCACGATGTCGGCCTCGCGCCGCGACAGATGCACCAGCCGCGGCATCGCGAGCAGGTCGATCACCAGCTTGGGATGCTGCTGCGCGAACAGTGCCAGCTGCGGCGCCAGAATTACCGTGCCGAAGCCCTCGGTGGCGCCGATCCGCACCAGGCCCGACAGCCCCTCCTGAGAGGCCGGCGCCGAGCGCTCGACCGTCTGGAAGGCCGCCTCCATCGCCTCGACCTGCGGCTGCAGCCGGCGGCCGGCTTCGGTCAGGCGGTGGCCGTCGGCCTCGCGCGAGAAAAGAGCGCCGCCGACCTGCTTCTCGAGCGCCTGGATGCGCCGCGCCACCGTCGTGTGGTCGACCGCCAGCCGGCGCGCGGCGCCGACCAGCGTGCCGGTGCGCGCAAGCTCCAGGAAAAAGCGCAGGTTGTCCCAGTCCATGATCTGCAATTATGCAGATCGAAGATGCATATTTGTCTATTGCTATCGCAAAAGTGCAAAGCTAGCATCACCCTGCTGCACCCCCATTCCAAGGAGACAAGTTCACATGGACGCCACCACCACGCCCGCGACCCAGGTCGCCACTGTCAAGCTGCTCATCGGCGGCAAGTTTGTCGAGTCGAAGACCACCGAATGGCGCGACATCGTCAATCCGGCCACACAGGAAGTGCTCGCCAAGGTGCCGTTCGCGACGCCGGCCGAGGTCGATGCCGCGGTCGCTTCCGCCAAGGAAGCTTTCAAGACCTGGCGCAAGACGCCGATCGGCGCCCGCGCCCGCATTTTCCTCAAGTACCAGCAGCTGATCCGCGAGAACATGGCCGAGCTGGCCGCGATTCTGACGGCCGAACAGGGCAAGACCCTGCCGGATGCCGAGGGCGACGTGTTCCGCGGCCTCGAGGTGGTCGAGCATGCGGCCGCCATCGGCAACCTGCAGCTCGGCGAGATGGCCAACAACGTCGCCAACGGCGTCGACACCTACACGCTGATGCAGCCGCTCGGCGTCTGCGCCGGCATCACGCCCTTCAACTTTCCCGCGATGATCCCGCTGTGGATGTTCCCGATGGCGATCGTCACCGGCAACACCTTCGTGCTGAAGCCCTCCGAGCAGGACCCGATGGTCACGATGCGCCTGTGCGAGCTCGCGCTCGAGGCCGGCATCCCGGCCGGCGTGCTCAACGTCGTGCACGGCGGCGAGGCGGTGGTCAACGCGATCTGCGACCACAAGGACATCAAGGCGATCTCCTTCGTCGGCTCGACCAAGGTCGGCACCCATGTCTACCACCGCGCCACGCTGGCCGGCAAGCGGGTGCAATGCATGATGGGCGCGAAGAACCACGCCATCGTGATGCCCGATGCCAACAAGGAGCAAACGCTCAACGCACTGGCCGGCGCGAGCTTCGGCGCCGCGGGCCAGCGCTGCATGGCGGTGTCGGTCGCGGTGCTGGTCGGCGAGGCCCAGAAGTGGGTGCCCGAGCTGGTCGAGAAGGCCAAGACGCTGAAGATCGGCGCCGGCACCGAGCGCGGCGTCGACGTCGGCCCGCTGGTCTCGTGCGCGGCCTACGACCGTGTCAACGGCCTGATCGAGCGCGGCGTGGCCGATGGCGCGACGCTGGCGCTCGACGGCCGCAAGCCCACGGTGCCCGGCTACGAGAAGGGCAACTTCGTCGGCCCGACGGTGTTCGCCGACGTCAAGCCCGGCATGACGATCTACGACCAGGAAATCTTCGGCCCGGTGCTGTGCCTGGCCAACGCCGACAGCATCGACGAGGCGATCGAGATGATCAACGCCAATCCGAACGGCAACGGCACCGCGATCTTCACGCAGTCGGGTGCCGCGGCGCGCCGCTTCCAGGAAGACATCGACGTCGGCCAGGTCGGCATCAACGTGCCGATCCCGGTGCCGGTGCCGATGTTCTCGTTCACGGGCTCGCGCGCTTCCAAGCTCGGCGACCTGGGGCCGTACGGCAAGCAGGTGATCCTGTTCTACACGCAGACCAAGACGGTGACCGAACGCTGGTTCGACGACAGCACCGCGCACGGTCTCAATACGACGATCAGTCTAAAGTAAGCTCGTCCGCATGGACTTCGAGCTGACCGAAGAGCAGCGTGCCTTCGCCCAGACGGCGCGCGACTTTGCACTGAACGAATTCGCGCCGCACGCGGCGCGCTGGGACGCCGAGGCGTTCTTTCCGAAGGACGCCATCGCCAAGGCCGGCGAACTCGGCTTCTGCGGGCTCTATGCGCCCGAGCGCATCGACGGCCTGGCGCTGCCGCGCCTCGATGCGACGCTGGTGTTCGAGGAGATGGCGGCGGTCGATCCGTCGACCACGGCCTTCATCACCATCCACAACATGGCGACCTGGATGCTCGGCACCTGGGGTGGCCCGGCCGTGCGCGAGCGATGGGGCGCGGACCTGACCAGCGGGCGCAAGCTGGCCTCGTACTGCCTGACCGAGCCCGGCGCCGGGTCGGACGCCGCTTCGCTCAAGACGCGGGCCGAACTGCGGGGCGGCGAGTACGTGATCAACGGCGGCAAGGCCTTCATCTCGGGCGCCGGCGCGACCGACGTGCTGGTGCTGATGGCGCGCACCGGCGGTGGCGGCGCGGGCGGCATCTCGGCGCTGGCGGTGCCTGCGGATGCGCCCGGCATCCGCTACGGCAAGAAGGAGCACAAGATGGGCTGGAACAGCCAGCCCACCCGCACCATCGACTTCGACGACGTGCGGGTGCCTTCCGAGCACCTGCTGGGCAGCGAAGGCGAGGGCTTCCGCATCGCGATGAAGGGGCTCGACGGCGGGCGCATCAACATCGCGACCTGCTCGGTCGGTGCGGCGCAGGGCGCGCTCGACGCGGCCCGGCGCTACCTGCACGAGCGCCAGCAGTTCGGCAAGCCGCTGGCGAGCTTCCAGGCGCTGCAGTTCAAGCTGGCCGACATGGCGACCGAACTGGTCGCGGCGCGGCAGATGGTGCGGCTGGCCGCGAGCAAGCTCGACGCCGGCCATGCCGACGCCAGCACCTATTGCGCGATGGCCAAGCGCTTCGCGACCGATGCCGGCTTCAACGTCTGCAACGACGCGCTGCAGCTGCACGGCGGCTACGGCTACCTGAGCGAATTTCCGCTCGAGCGGCTGGTGCGCGACGCGCGCGTGCACCAGATACTCGAAGGCACCAATGAAATCATGCGCGTGATCGTCGCGCGCAAACTTCTCGAAGGCGATTGCGACATCCGATGACCGACTCCGTCGTTCTCTTCAACGAAATCAAGGCCGCCAACGGCGAGCGCTTCGGCGTTGCCACGCTCAACGTGCCGGCTTCGCTCAACTCGCTGTCCGTCGACATGGTGCGGCTGTTGACGCCGAAGCTGCGTGAATGGGCCGGGGACCCGGGCATCGTCGGCGTGCTGCTCGATGCCGCGGGCGAGAAGTCCTTCTGCGCCGGCGGCGACCTGCGCCAGCTCTACCAGACGCTGCGCGACTGCGGACCTGAGCGCAACGAATACGCCGAGCACTTCTTCGGCGAAGAATACGAGCTCGACTACCTGATCCACACCTTTCCGAAGCCCATCCTGTGCTGGGGCCACGGCATCGTGATGGGCGGCGGCGTCGGCTTGATGGCGGGGGCCTCGCACCGCGTGGTGACTGCGCAGAGCCGCGTCGCGATGCCCGAGATCAACATCGGCCTGTACCCCGACGTCGGCGGCAGCTGGTTCCTGCGGCGCATGCCGGGGCGGGTGGGCCTGTTTCTCGCGCTGACGGCCGCGCCGCTGAATGCGGCGGACGCGATCTTCTGCGGCCTGGCCGACCTGATGGTGCCGCACGACAGGAAGGCGCAGCTGCTCGACGCGATCGCTTCGACTGCATGGCGGTCGCAGTCGCAGGCCGACCGGGCCGCGCTGTCGCGCCTGCTGGCGCAGGCGGGCGAGGGCGCCGAACGCCCGCCGTCGAAGCTGCGCGAGCACTTCGACACGATCAACGCGCTGATGGCTGGCGACGACCTGCTCGACATCGCGAAGCGGCTGCGCAATTTGCAAAGCGAAGACCCGTGGCTGCAGACCGCCGCCAAGACCTTCGCCAAGGGCGCGCCGAGCTCGGCCGCCCTGAGCTTCGCGCTGTGGCAGCGCGTGCATCGCATGTCGCTGGCCGAGGTGTTCCGGCTCGAGTATTGGGCGTCGCTGGGCTTCTGCGCCCACAAGGACTTCGCCGAGGGCATCCGCGCGGTGCTGGTCGACAAGGACCGCCATCCGAAGTGGAGCCCGGCCACGCTCGAAGAGATCACGCCGGCTTTCATCGAAGACCATCTGCGTCCCCGCGGCCAGATGGCGCCCGAACTGTTGTCGCTCACCTGAGCACGCTGCAAGCATTCACGCAAGAACGGAGACACACGACATGAAGATCGCTTTCATCGGCCTCGGCAACATGGGCGGCCCGATGGCCCTCAACCTGCGCAAGGCCGGCCACACGCTGAGCGCCTTCGACCTTTCGGCCGAAGCCTGCAAGAAATTCGCGGCCGAGGGCTTGGCCGTCGCCGCATCGGCGGCCGACGCCGTGGCTGGCGCCGAAGTGGTGATCAGCATGCTGCCGGCCAGCGCGCACGTCGAAGGCCTCTATCTCGGCAGCGATGGCCTGCTCGACAAGATCGCCCCCGGCACGCTGGTGATCGACAGCAGCACCATTGCCGCCGCGACCTCGCGCAAGCTGGCCGAGGCGGGTGCCAAGCGCGGCGTGGCGGTGATCGATGCACCGGTGTCGGGCGGCACCGGCGGCGCGATCGCGGGCACGCTGACCTTCATGGTCGGCGGCTCCGAAGCCGAGCTCGAGCGCGCGCGGCCGGTGCTCGAGAAGATGGGCGCCAACATCTTCCACGCGGGTGCCGCCGGTGCCGGCCAGACCGCCAAGATCTGCAACAACATGCTGCTCGGCATCCTGATGATCGGCACCTCGGAGGCGATCGCGCTGGGCGTCGCCAACGGGCTCGACCCGAAGGTGCTGTCCGAGATCATGCGGCGCAGCTCGGGCGGCAACTGGGCGCTCGAGAAGTACAACCCGCTGCCGGGCGTGATGGAGAACGTGCCGGCCTCCAAGGGCTATGCGGGCGGTTTCGGCACCGACCTGATGCTGAAGGACCTCGGCCTGGCGCAGGAGAACGCGGCCGCGGTCCGGGCCGCGACGCCGCTCGGCGGGCTGGCGCGCAATCTCTATGCCGCGCACAGCCTGGCCGGTCATGGGGCGCTGGATTTTTCGAGCGTGATCAAGCTGGTGCAGAAGGACTGAGCGGCGGCGCCGCCGGCAGCCTCAGGTTCCCAGCATCGGATTGCGCCGCGCCTCGTCGCGCCGGCGGTCTGCCCGCACCGCGTCGCAGCGCGGATGGCGGTTGTAGGCGGATTGGTCGCAATGCGCGGCTTCGCAGCGTGCGGCAGCGAAGAAATTGAGGTTCCGGCAACCCTGGCGCGGATCGACGGCGGCGGCGCGCGGCGGCGCGACCGGAGCGATTGGCGCGATCATCGCCGGCGCGGTCGACGTGGCCGGAGCGGGTGCCGGCCGGCGCTGGAGCGGCGCCCCGGGCGCCGCCGGCGTCGGCGCGGGTGCCTGTGCGACTCCCTCGGAGGGCATCCTGGGCGGGGTGGCCGCCACCGCGGCCTCGCCGGCCCCCAGCGATGAACCGAGCGGGACCGTCTCGGACGGGCTCGGCGCCTCGGGCGGCTGCCGGTGCCGCGGCGGCGTGGCGGCAACCGGCGCCGCGCCGGGCGTGGGTGCGGGCAGCTTCCGGGTCACGTAGCCGAACCAGCCGCCGAAGGCCAAGGCCACGGCCAGCATCAGCGCGCCAAGTCCGACCCAGAACCGGCGCGGCGCATTCTGCGGCCCCATGTCGGAGGGATTGCTCGCCGCGCGCAACGCCGCCGCGGCCGACCGCCTGCCTCGCAGGCCGTCCAGCAGCGAGGGACCGGTGGCCGTGAAGCCGGGCAACTTGCGGGCACAGCCACGGCAGAACATCGCGGCGTCGCGGTTTTCGGTTTGGCAGACGGGACAGATCACCGGCATCGAAGCTCCTCTGGCATCAGAATGCAAGCCTGCACTTTCCATTCTCGGCATCGCGATGTCTGCCAGTCGCCACCTACTTCGAGCGGCCGTAGACTGGCACGCCCGTGCCCCTGTATTTCACGCCGGATTCTCGCCATGAATCGAACCACTGTCTCCATTCTCTCGATGAGCCTGACGCTGGCCTTCGCCATGCCGGCGCTCGCCGACACCCTCAGGAAGCCCGAACTCGACCGGCTTGCCGCGGCCCAGCAAGCGGCGCCGTCGCCGAACTTTCACGCCTTCCTTGCGCAGGCCGCCAAGGCCGACCCCAAGCTCAAGCCGGCCGTTGCGGCCTATGAGAACAAGCGTCCGCTGGCCGGCGACGACCTGACCCAGATCGTGCGCCTGCTCGGCCTCTACAACCGGCTGCACAACCAGAAGGCCGTGCTCTCGTCGATCGCGGCGATGGTGGCGATTCCGACCGTGCGCGACGACAAGGTGCCACCCCACGAAAGTCCGCAGATCATCGCGTTCGGACGACTGATCGAGCAGATGGCCAAGGACTTCGGGCTCCAGTACCGCAATGTCGACAACCGCATCTTCGAGGTCAAGCTGCCGGGCCGCGGCGCCGGTGAATTCGGCATCCTGACCCACGCCGACGTGGTGCCGGTGGTGGCCGACGAATGGGTGCTCGACGACGGCACGCGGCTCGACCCCTTCAAGATGACGCGGGTCGGCGACACGCTGTACGGGCGCGGCACCATCGACGACAAGGGGTCCATCGCGGCGGTGCTATACGCGATGAAGGCGGTGAAGGAAAGCGGCCTGCCGCTGGCCCGCACCATCCGGCTGATGATCGAGACCACCGAGGAGACCGGCGGCGACGGCATGAAGTACTACCGGGCGAAGACGCCGCTTCCCGACTACAACATCGTGCTCGACAGCAAGTACCCGGCCGTGGTGGCCGAGAAGGGATCGGGCGCGCTCAAGGTCTTCTTCCCGGTCGAGGAATCGGACGGCAGCAGCGCGGTGCGCACCGCGATCACCGCGATGGCCGGTGCATCGGCCGCCAATGCCGTGCCGCAGACGGCGACCGCGACGCTGAAAGGCGGCGACCTGGCGCAGGTCGCCGCCCGGCTCGAATTCGTGAAGGGACCGTTCATCCGGAAGTACGAGGACCAGGGCGGCAAGTTCGGCATCGACATCGTGAAGGGCGACGACAGCGTCGAGGTCAAGGTCACGGGCGTGTCGGCGCACGGCTCGCGGCCCGAGGAGGGCGTCAACCCGCTGCCGCGGCTGGCGCTGTTCCTGCAGGAGTCCGGCGTGGTGACGGCGGGCAACCACTACACCAAGGCCGTGCGCTACCTGGTCGACCTGTACGTCACGGGCTACCTCGGCGAGAAGATGGGCGTCGGCTACCAGGACGACTTCATGGGCCCGCTCACGATGTCGCCGAACCTGATCCGCGAGAAGGACGGCAAGCTCGAGGTGACGGCCAACGTGCGCATGCCGCGCGGCAACACGCCGGAGAAACTCACCGCCGCCATCAAGGACAAGGTCAACGACTGGGCGGCGGCGAGCCAGGCCCGGATCGAGATCGACTACCAGCAGGGCGACTGGATGGCGCGCGACCCGAAGGGCGCCTGGCTCGCGACCTTGCTCAACATCTTCGGCGACACGACCGGCCTCGAAGCGAAGCCGGTGCCGACCGCGGGCAGCACCACCGCCAAGCTGATGCCGAACGCGATCAACTTCGGGCCGGCCATGCCCGGCAAGAAGTACACGGCGCACAACGCCAAGGAATACAAGGAACTCGCCGATCTCGATGCCGACATGCAGATGTTCACCGAGATGCTGGTGCGGATCGGGAATCTGAAGACGATGCAGTAGGCGCTCGAGGGCGCGGCACCCGCGCCCTCAGATCTCGCGCTCCAGCCCCTGCGCCCGCAGCACGCCCTTGAGGCGCCGCACCTCGTGCGCCAGGTCGAGGATCAGCGCCGCGGCCTCGAGCCCGACGCCGAAGTCGCGCTCGAGCCGCCGGGCTTCGAGCGCGCTTTGCAGGTCGCTGCCATGAAAGCGCCAGTCGTCCGGCCGTTCGGCCGGTGTCCGCGATTCGATGATGCCGACCTCGACCAGCTGGACCACCCATTCGATCTGCGCACCGCAGGCATGCGCGAGTTCGATGGCGGCCAGGGGGTGCGAGGCGCTCAGGGTCGTGATGGAAACGGAGGAAGTCATGATCGTCAAACTCCGAGATGGCGGCGCGGATCGAAGGGTGCGGCCTGCGCGAGTTGCTCGTAGGCCTTGCGCGCGGCGTCGGTGTCGGCCGGCGGCAAGGCGATCTCCAGCAGCAGGTACAGATGGCCCGGTGGCTTTCCTGGCAGGCCGCGCTCCTTCAGCCGCAGCTTGAGTCCATTGCGCGCCTTGGGCGGCACCGTGACCTCGACCACGCCACCGCCCGGTGTCGGCACCTTGACCTGCGCGCCGAGCGCGCCTTCGGTCGGCGTGATCGGCAGCGTCATGTAGAGATCGCGGTCTTCGACGCGGTAGAGCTTGTGCGGCGCGATGCGGACTTCGAGGTACAGGTCGCCGGCCGGCTCGCCGCCATGGCCCGGCATGCCCTGGCCCGCGAGCCGGATGTACTGGCCCGGATGCACGCCGGGCGGGATCTTCACGATCAGCGTCCGGGTCTTGAACTCGGGTTGGCCCTGGGCGTCGAATTCCTGCGAGCGCAGCGTGATCTCGCGCTCGGCGCCATTGATTGCGTCTTCCAGTGCGATCTCGATGGCGGCGTGGTGATCCTCGCCGCGGGCGCGGTAGTTGCGCCGTTCGGCGCCACGCCGCTCGGCGGCGCCGAACAGCGAGGAGAAGAACTCGCTGAACTCCGCATGGTCGGCCGGCCCCTGGTTCGGTCCGCGGTGGAACTCGAAGCCCTCGTCCCAGTTCGGCGGCGGCCGGAAGCTGCCGTCGGGACTGCCGCCGCGCGCCACATGGTCGGCCAGCTGGTCGTAGGCGGCGCGCTTCTCCTTGTCGCGCAACACGTCGTTGGCCTCGTTGATCTCGCGCATGCGCTGGTCGGCGTCGGACTCCTTGCTGACGTCGGGATGGTACTTGCGCGCCAGCTTGCGGTAGGCCTTTCGGACCTCCTCCTCCGAGGCCCCGCGCTGCAGGCCGAGCGTCTTGTAGTAGTCCTTGAAGTCCATGGTGATCCGTGAAGATTGTTCAGGCGATGTGGCCGCCGCCGTCGACTTGCTGCAGCAGCGCCTTGACGCGCCAGGCGATGCCGTCTCGCTCGAAGCGCAGCGGCTGCGCGTTGCCGAGCAGGTCCATGTCGATCGGCACGCCGAGCAGCGCCGCCAGCACGTAGAGCGAGCCGCCGTGTGCCACCACCAGCACCGGCCCCGGCTGTGCCAGCGCCAGGTCGAGCGCGGCGCGCTTGCGATCGACGAATTCCGGCAGGGTCTCGCCGCCCTCGGGCGCGCAGGCCCAGTCGATGTTTGCCGACGAGGTTCCGATCAGCGCGCCGAAGTGGCGCTCGCGCAAGCCCTCGTGCACCAGCGGCGCAATGTCGTGCGGCGCCGCCACCGTGTGCGCGGTGCTCAGCGCCCGATGCACGTTGCTGCTGACGATGCTGCGGATCGGCTCGCCGGCCAGCAGCTCGGCGGCGCGCGCCGCCTGCTGCAGGCCCAGAGCGCTGAGGGGCTCGTCGGCGGCCTGGAAGATGCGGCGCGCATTGCATTCGGTCTGGCCATGGCGCAGGAAATAGAAGTGCTTGCAGGCCGGCGAGAGCGGCCGCGCCGCGGCCAGGGTGGCGAGTTGGCGCAGGCCGGGATTCATCGATTCGGTTCTCGGGTCGGCAAGGTTAGAGCAGCCATTCGAACGGCAGCACTTCGAGCAAGTTGATCCACGAGCGCTTGAGGGCGCTGGACCCGGGCTCGGTGGTGTAGCGCGTCTCGCCCTGCGGGCTGCGCTCGATCCATTCCAGGCCGTTTCCGTCGGCCTGCAACCGCACTTCGAAGGCCTTGCCCGGGATCACGGTGTCGAGCTGCCGGGCCAGATGGCCCGACAGCTGCGGGCTGTCGATGATCACGCCCATCTCGGTGTTGAGCCGGGTGGACCGCGGATCGAGGTTGAAGGAGCCGACGAAGATGCGCTCGCGGTCGACCCCGAAGGTCTTGGCATGCAGGCTGGACGCTGAACTGCCGGCGCTTCCGCTTCCCGGCAGACCGCGCGATCGGTCCGCGTCCCCGGCCTTGTCCTTGTTCTTGTCGGGCGGCGGCACCGCGTCGCCGGGCTTCAGCTCGTAGACCCGCACGCCGCCCTCGAGCAGTTGCTTGCGGTACTTGCTGTAGCCGGCATGGACCGCGCTGACATCGGTGGCCGCCAGCGAGTTGGTCAGCACGCGCACCTGGATGCCCGAACTGGCCATCGCCACCAGCGACTTCGTGCCGTCCTTGCCCGGCACGAAGTAGGGCGAGACCAGGTCCAGCTCGCGCTTCGGATCACCGAAGGCGGCGACCAGTAGCGGCATCATCTGGAGGTCGCTGCGGTCGGTCGATTCGAGCACCTTGGCAGGGTTGTCGTGGATGACGTGTGCCGTGGTCCATTCGAGCGTGAGGTGGCCGTCGTCGATTTCGCGCACCAGCGGGGTCTGGCGCACCGCCTCGAGGTAGCGCTGGGCCTGCGGGTCGCGCCGCACCTGGTCCCAGCTCGACTGCAGGCCGGCCCTGGCGTCCGGGTCCGGCGGCTCCAGCACGCTCGCGGCCGGATAGGCCGAGGCGCTGTTCCAGAACAGGTCGAAGGCGCTCGAGACCTCGCGCACCACGGGCCCGACCGCCACCACGTCGAGGTCCTGGAAGCCGAGTTCCATGTTGGCGCCGAAGTACTCGTCGCCGATGTTGCGGCCGCCGACGATCGACAACTGGTTGTCGGCCGTGAAGGACTTGTTGTGCATGCGCCGGTTGATGCGCGAGAAGTCGAATACGAAGTCGCCGGCCCGGAAGCGCCGGTTCGCGAACGGGTTGAAGAGCCGGACCTCGATGTTGGGATGGGCGTCGAGCGCGGCCAGCATCGGGTCGAGTCCGCCGGTGTTGGCATCGTCGAGCAGCACGCGCACGCGCACGCCACGCTCGGCCGCGTCCCACAGCGCTTGCCACATGAGCTTTCCGGTGATGTCGTTGCGCCAGATGTAGTACTGCAGGTCGAGACTGCGATCGGCACGGCGCGCGAGCAGGATGCGGGCGGCGAAGGCGTCTTCCGCGGCGGGCAGCGCACGGATGCCGGACTTGTCCGGGTGCGCCGACACCGCGGGGCCGAGGGCCTTGGCCAGGCGGGTGTCGGCGGTGTTGACGACGGCCTGCGATTCGGTCCGCTCGACCTTGGCGGGCAGGCTGGAGCAAGCCGCGACAAGCCAGCCGAGGAGGACGGCGACGAGGACGCGGGATGCGAAGGGGAACACGGCGCGTTGTTCTGGCGGTGACTGTGCGGACATTCTAGGCAGGCCGGGGTCGACCCCGGCGGCCTCCATCGGCACGGGTGACGCCGTGTCGTGCTGGCCTCGAATCGAAAAGCTCGGTTTCATGTCAGTGCTCCACCACGTGATCGCGTGACCCGCGACGCATGAAACTGGCGCAGCCAAATGCCAGGGATACCGCGGAACCGGCTTTGCCGGGCCGCCGGTATCGCCCCCCTGGAGGGGGGAGGCGCCGCAGGCGCTTCGGGGGGTGTTTCATGTCAGAGCTTGGGAATGTGCAGCGTCTTGCTGATCATCAAGGTGCCCGAGAGCCCGAACAGCAGGGCGAGGGGATGCAGCAGCCAGGGCCCGAGGGCCCAGGCCCCACCCCACACCGCATCGCCGACACGGCCCTGCCAGGCGGCCAGCGCCAGCACGCCGACCAGCACCACGCTGGTCGGGATCGGCGTGCCCTCGAAATACTTGACCTTGTCGGCGCCCTCCGAGAGCGCCTCGGCCGTGACGTTGTAGCGCGCCAGCCGGCTGACGCCGCAGCAGACGAAGTAGATCAGCAGCAGGCAGTCCCAGCCGCCGTCGAGGCCGGCCGCGAAGGCCAGCGTCGCAGGCAGCACGCCGAAGGAGATGACGTCGGCCAGCGAGTCGAGTTCGCGGCCCAGCGCCGAATGGGTCTGGCGCCAGCGTGCGATGCGGCCGTCGAAGACGTCGAAGACGAAGGCGGCGGGCGCCAGCGCCGCGGCCCAGAGGAAATGGGCCAGCGCCTGACTGCGCATGTAGGCCATCGCCAGGAAGATGGCGCCGACCCCGCAGGCCGCATTGCCGAGCGTGAACGCATCGGCCAGGTGGAAGCCGCGGATCATCGAGAAATGCTTGCGCGGGCGGGCGGAGGGCGAAGTGGGCATGCTGGCTTCCTGTGGGAACTGCGGCTGCACCTTAGCGCATCTGCGGGACGGTGAGCGTAGCCGCATTCTGATGCCGCCGGCCCCGGCCCTGCCCGGGGGCCGAGGCCTGGCAGGGCCTCAATAGGCGAGTTGCAGCGGGCTGCCTTCTCGCTGGGCCTCGATGTCGGCGCGATGGAAGGGCAGCGGGTGCCATTTCTTGGCCGAGAACAGCGGCAATTGGTCGTAGGAGCGCGGCGAGGCCGGATCGCTGCTCTGGCCGTAGGTCAGCAGGCCCTGCGCCACCGGTCCCCGCTCGTCGAAGCCCACGGTCTGGATGTAGCTGCTGCCGTAGTTGATGTTGTAGCCCTTCGGATCGACGGTCGGCTGGCCCTGGCTCTCGACCTTGTTGAGCACGCCTTCGAACTCGTCCCCACCCGGGATCGTGACCTTCTGGTCTCGCACCATGCGGTACTGCACCTCGGCCAGCGGCGCGTCGGGCGCGAAACCGGCCACGCGCACGATGCCGACCGCGTCGCCGAGCGCCTTGAAGACCGCGTCGCGCGTGGCGGGCGTGGCCATGTCGAGGCCGGCCGGCGTGACCACCGGACGCGCCGGGTCGAAAGGCACGCGCCAGACCTTCGGCACGTCCTTGGCCTTGCGCCAGAACTCGCGGAACAGCGGCGCGCCCTTCGAGTTGCTGTTGCTGGTGCGGTCCCAGGCCGCGAGCACGCGGCAGCCCTGCGCCGGGTCCGGCGTCAGCGTCGCGGCCTGGGCGCTGCAGGCGGCGGCGAGGTCGTCCATCACCAGCATGCCGGCCAGGTTCTTGTCGCGGAAGATCACGCTGCGCAGTTCTGCGCCGCCCATCTTGTTGCCGGGCAGGCCGTCGCTGCCGGCCAGCCGGCCCTCGATTTCCATGATGCCGCTGCGGGTGCGCAGCCGCTGCGCCGTCCCGGTGAAGCCGACCAGCGGCGAGATGCCGGCCGGCGCCGTGATGCCCGGGTTGCTGAGCCAGAAGCTGTCGTTGCTGTTCTGCACCCAGTCCGGCGTGACGATCACCGGCATGCGCGCCGGCGGGATCGCGCCGGGCATGGCGGCCGCGCTGTCGCGGTTCCAGGCGCAGGCCGAGCGCGAGCCGTCGAGTACCGGCAGGCCGGCGGCGGCGAGCAGCGCTGCGGCGGCCGGCGATGGGGCGCAGGACTTGAGCAGTTCAGCCGACACGTCGGGCACCACCGACAGGTCGGCATACATCGCGTTGCCCTCGCGATCGGTGGCGAGGGTGTTGATCCACGGAATGCCCTGGTTGCCCATCGCGGCGCGCAGCTCGGCCACGTTGTGTGCCAGCGCCATCTGCATCCAGCTCTGGGCCGAGCGCGTGTTGAGCGTGTTGACATCGCGGATCGCATAGGCCCTGGTGTCGGTCCAGGCCAGGCCGGCCCGGGGCATGGAAATGACCGGGCCCCATTCGGTGCTGTAGAAGGTCTTCTGCGCCGGCGCGCCGCCCGGCGCGGCGGCGGCCGCGGGCAGGACGATGGTCTTGGCGCTCATCCTGCGCCGCTGGCCGTCGACGATGTAGACCGTCGGGTCGGCCGGATCCAGTTTCAGCTCGTACAGCGTGAAGCGCTTGCCGGTGGAGACCGTGTGGGTCCAGGCCACGTCTTTGGTGAAGCCAATCGACACCACCGGGCTCAGGCCGCCGGTGGCGCCCATCACGTCGAGCTTTCCGGGGATCGTGAGGTGCAGCTGCCAGAAGCGGTTGGTGCCGGTCCACGGGAAGTGCGGATTGCCGAGCAGCAGCCCGCGGCCGTCGGGCGTGGCGTTGCGGCCGAAGGCCCAGCCGTTGGAGCCGAACTCGCCGCCTTCCGGATTGGCGTTGAAGCTGTGGCGCGCGATCTCCGCCACGGCCTGGGGCAGCTCGACCTCGGCGGCGGAAGTCTTGCTTCCCGCTGCCGGCGGCGCGGCGGCGAGCACTGCAGCGGCCAGCGCTCCGATGCCGCCCTGGATCATCGACATTTCGGTGGTGCGCGCCAGGTCGGCCTGGGTCATCGGGCGCACCCAGGGCTGGCCGCGGCAAGCCTCGGGCAGGCCGTTCGGGCCCACGTCCTGGAGGTAGCGGTTGTAGCCGGCGACGTAGCCGCGAAGCGAGGCGCGGACGTCGGGGCCGAGCTCGGCGGCGGCACGCGCGAGCGCCGCATCGTCCATGTGCGAGCGCACGAAGAGATCGATTTCGGCATTCTTCGCGCGGCCCAGGCCGAGCTCGCCCATGCCGTCCGCGCCGAGGAACTGCGAGCGTTCGCCGCGCACGGTCAGCAGGTGCTGGGCGGTCTGGCAGACGTTGTCCTGCGCATGGGCATAGCCGGCGCCGTAGGCGACGCCCTCGTAGTCGGGGGCCGTGATGTGGGCGATGCCGTAGGTGGTGCGTTCGATCGTCACGCTGCGGCTGCCGGGTGCGGGCGCGCTGGCGCAGCCGGCCAGCAGGGCGGCCAGCGCGAGGGCCAGGGCGCTCGGGGCACCCAGCGGACTGTGGATCAGAGTCATGTTCGAGGCTTCGGAGTGGAAACGAGCCGTCGATTACAGGGGTGCAGGCCCCGGCCTGCGAAGGGTGCTAACCCGGGGGCGCTGTCGCCAAGGCGTCGTGCGCCTCGGCGATCTGCGCGAAGCGGCCGAGCAGCTGGGCCGCGGCCGCGGTCTCGCCCACCCGCTCGCGCAGGGCTGCCGGATCGAGGCCCTGGCGGCGCAGGTCGTCGCCCAGATGGTCGACATAGCCGCGCATGACCTCGGCATCGAACTCGGGGTGGAACTGCAGGCCCCAGGCCTTGTCGCCGATGCGGAAAGCCTGGGTCGGCTCGAAGGCATTGCCGGCGAGCCGGACCGCGCCTGCGGGCAGCCGCAACGCGCTCTGCCGATGCACCACGTGGGCCTCGAAGCGTGCGGGCAGGCCGTGCATCAGCGCGTCGCCGGCGGCTTCGGGGCGGAGTTCGACCTCGACGGTGCCGATCTCCAGGCCGTCCGGATGGTCGCCGGCCTCGCCGCCGAGCGCGTCGGCCAGCAGCTGGTGTCCGAAGCAGATGCCGAGCACCGGCGTGCCGCGGGCAACCAGCTGCCCGAGCCAGGCACCGGTGGCTTCGCTCCAGGCTTCGCGGTGCGAGACCATCGCGTGCGAGCCGGTGACGATGGCGCCCGAGATCCGGTCGGGCCCGGGCAGCGTATCGCCGCGGCGCGGGTCGAGCACGACGACCGGCAGCCGCGTGTCGCCGAGGCCCGCTGCCATCCAGTGCTCGAAGTCGCCGCACTGTTCACGCAAGGCGTCGAAGGTCTCGCCGACCTTGATGATCGCGAGGGGGCGGGGAGGGATGTTTTCCATCCCGTGGATGATGCCGCAATCGGGCCGGACGACGCTTTCAGCGGGCCGCCGAACCGTGTTCGGCTCAATGCGCCTTCAGCCCCTCGATGACGGCCGGCACGCGCCGCGCGACTGCGGCCAACAGCGCCTGCCGCTGCGGCGCCTCGCGCCAGCGCGCTCGCGTGCCGACCTCCCATTCCGGGTGGCTGCGCGCGGGCTGCGCCGCCCGTACCAGGTC
>NZ_JBFUHO010000074.1:0-39701 GCF_056402355.1 Variovorax sp. P4_B11 | reverse complement strand
GCGGCGAACTTCTGTACACGACGCACTGCATCGCCTGCCACACGACGCAGGTGCATTGGCGTGACCGCAGGTTGGCGACCGACTGGAACAGCCTGCAGGCGCAGGTGGCACGCTGGCAGGCCGCGGGCGCGCTGAACTGGAGCGAAGAGGACATCGTTGCCGTCACGCGCCACCTCAACGAGCGCTTCTATGGATTCAAGTCGCCCTCGGGCCCACCGGTGGTTCTGGTGCCGGGCGGCGGCGCGCGGCCCTGATCGCGACATGAAGAAATGGGCGCAGCCGCATCTCGAGCGCTGCGTCCGACAGCAAGGGTCACGCGGATGCGTCGATGGTCTCCGGGTGCCGCCGGACCAGCAGCACCGGCACGGGGCTGGTTCGCACGACGAGATCGGCATCGCTGCCCAGCGCCATGCGACTCAGGCCACGCCGCCCGTGGGTGCCCATGACGATCAGGTCGCATGCGGAAGTCCCGACCTCGTCCACCACGGCGTTGGCGATGCGGCCTTCCGTGACCTCGCGCAGAACCGTGTCGGCCTGTACGCCGGATTCGCCCGCAAGCTTCTGGGCGCCAGCAAGCGTCTGCTGCCCGTACTCGCGCAACTTCTGCAGCGAGGCGTCGAAGCTTTCGAGACTGGACAGCTCCATCAGCATCGGGAAGTCGTCGATGACATACAGCAGACGCAGTCGAGCCTTCTGATCCGCGGCCAGCCGGATGGCTTCGCGCAGGCCTTGTTCGGCGGTCTCGCTGCCGTCGATGGGTACGAGGATGCGTTGGTACATGATTCTTCCTTTTGGGGGCCGCGTCATGAAGCCGCTCGCAGCCGGTCCGACAGCGGTGCCTCGATTCTTCTGCTTCTCGGCGCGAGGGTCTTGCGCGAGATCAACGGATCTGTTCGATCGGTGGGTGTGTCGGTTCGGCGGCGCTGTCCCGCTGGACGGCTGATTCAGTGATTTGTGCCAGGGCGGATTCGCTGCCGCGGGGCATCGCCGACTTGACCTGGCGCAAGCCGGATTGTCCGCGCGCAGGCCAATATCCCGCCAACCGGACTTCCTGACACGAGAAACCATGAAGATTCTTCTTGCCGTCGACGGCAGCGAGTACACGAAGCGCATGATCACCTACCTCGGAGCGCACAAGGATGCGTGGGTGACAGGCCACGCATGGACCGTGTTCTACGCGGTGCTGGCCGTTCCACACCGGGCGGCGGCATTCGCGGGGCCTGACCTGGCCCACGCCTACTACGAGGACGATGCCCGGGTGGTGCTCGAGCCCGTGCGTGCGCTGTTGGCCGAGCAGGGCATCGACGCGCAGTTCGCCCACAAGGTGGGCCATCCGGCCGAGGAGATCGCGTCGTACGCCGAGGCGGGCCGGTTCGATCTCCTGATCATGGGCTCGCACGGCGCGGGCGCCCTCAAGAATCTGGTGCTCGGTTCGGTCGCCACGAAGGTGCTGGCGCGGTGCAAGGTCCCGGTCCTGCTGGTGCGCTGACATGGCCCGCCACATCATCGCTGCCCACGGAACGCTCAGGGTGGTCGGATTTGTCCTCGCAACGCTGCTCGCGACCGTCGTCCTCGTGACTGCTGGGCTTGGCGACGACGACGATGCCCTGCATGTCGGTTGGTTCGAAGTCTCGCAGCCGTCGACGCCGCCCGGTGTCCAGCGCTCGGCCCACCCAGGCTCGCCTCAAGCCGGCAGATGAAGCGGCACGGCCTTTCGAAGGACGCAAGACGATGCGCATCCAGTTCCTCGGCGGCACCGGTACCGTCACCGGGTCCAAATATGTTCTTGAGCACGAAGGCCGACGTCTTCTGGTCGACTGCGGCCTGTTCCAGGGCCTGAAGCAACTGCGGCTGCGAAACTGGGCGCCGCTGCCGGTCAAGGCGGGCGACATCGATGCGGTGCTGCTGACCCATGCGCACCTGGACCACAGCGGTTTCGTGCCGCGCCTGATCAAGCTGGGCTTCAAGGGGCCGGTCTACTGCACTGCGGGCACGCGCGACCTGTGCGATCTGCTGCTGCCCGACTCGGGCTGGCTTCAAGAAGAAGAGGCCGACTTCGCGAACCGGCACGGCCATTCGAAGCACAAGCCGGCTTTGCCTCTCTACACGCTGGCGGAGGCCCGCGAGGCGCTGCACCGGTTCGAAACCGTGCCATTCGACCAGGTGCATTCACCCTGGCCCGGCTGGTCCTGGCGGCTGAAGCGGGCCGGGCATATTCTCGGCGCAGCCAGCGCGAGAATCGAATGGGACGCCGGCAGTATCCTGTTCTCCGGCGACCTGGGGCGCAGCGATGACCTCGTGATGCGTCCCCCCGAGAGCCCGTCCCCGGCCGACTACGTGGTCATCGAGTCGACCTACGGCGACCGCCTGCATCGCGAAGGCGATGTGTTGGCAGCGCTGGCCGCAGTGGTCAATCGCACCGCCGCCAGGGGCGGGATCCTGGTCGTTCCCGCCTTTGCCGTGGGGCGCGCCCAGACCCTGCTGCACTGCATCCAGCTGCTCAAGGAGGCGCGTCGCATTCCGGACATGCCGGTCTACCTGAACAGCCCGATGGCCATCGACGCGACGCGCATCTATCGCCATCATCTCGATGAGCACCGATTGAGCGTGCAGCAGTGCAATGCGTTGAGCAAGGGGGCGATCATCGTCAACACGGTCGAAGAATCGAAGCGGCTCAACCACCTGGGCTATCCGTCGATCATCGTGTCGGCCAGCGGCATGGCGACCGGCGGGCGCGTGTTGCACCACCTGAAAGCCTACGCCCCGGACGCCAGGAACACCATCCTCTTCGCCGGTTTCCAGGCCGCGGGGACGCGCGGCGCAAGCCTCGTCGCGGGCGCCCCATCGGTCAAGATCCACGGTGCCTACGTGCCGGTGCGCGCGGAAGTCGCCAACCTGGACATGCTCTCTGCCCATGCCGATCGCGAGCAGCTGCAGGCCTGGCTCGGCGCAATGCCCGCACCCCCGCGGCGCGTGTTCGTCACGCATGGCGAACCGGTCGCGGCCGATGCGCTGCGGCTGGCGATCGAGGAGCGGCACGCGTGGCCGGTGACGGTGCCCGACTATCTCGAGTCGCGGGCGCTCTGACGCGGCGCCGCGCCATGGCCCCCGATCGACTGCCCGCCCGCCGCGCCGGCATCGACACCTACCAGCAGCCGGTGGTGTACCTGCGCAGCGACTGCCCCGTGTGCCGCGCCGAAGGTTTCGAGGCCCAGGCCCAGGTCGAGGTGATCTCGGGCGGCCGGCATCTGTTGGCCATCCTTCATCACGTCAACCACGATTGGCTGCGGCGCGACGAGATTGCCTTCTCGGACGCGGCCTGGGCCCTGCTCGGCGCCGCGGAGGGTGACGAGGTCGAGGTGCGTCATCCGCCCGTGCTGGCGTCGCTGGCGCACCTGCGCACCAAGGTGCACGGCGGCCGGCTCGGCTATCCGGCCCTGCGGGCACTGATGGAGGACGTGAGTCGCGGACGCCTGCCCGACATCCACCTGGCCTCCCTCGTCACCCTGTGCGCGGGCCCGGGGCTGGACTTCGACGAGACAGTGGCTTTGACCCGGGCGATGGTCGACGTCGGCGAGCGCGTGACATGGGCCGCGACGCCCGTCGTCGACAAGCACTGCATCGGCGGCCTGCCCGGCAACCGGACCACGCTGCTGGTGGTGCCGATCGTGGCGTCGTGCGGGCTGACGATGCCCAAGACCTCCTCGCGCGCCATCACCTCGGCGGCGGGCACTGCCGATGCCATGGAGACGTTGGCGCCCGTCGCCCTGGACCTTCCCGCCATGCGCCGCGTGGTCGAGCGCGAGGGCGGCTGCATCGTCTGGGGCGGCCATACTCGCATCAGTCCGGCCGACGACATGCTGATCCGCGTCGAGCGGCCGCTGAGCCTCGACAGCGAAGGCCTGCTGGTGGCTTCCATTCTGTCCAAGAAGGCCGCCGTCGGATCCCAGTGCGTGCTGATCGACCTGCCCCTTGGCCCGCAGACCAAGGTCCGCAGCGCGGCCGCGGCCGAGGCGATGTCCCGCAGCCTTGTGGCGGTCGGCGCGGCGCTGGGCCTGCAGGTGCGTACGATCTTCACCGACGGGAGCCAGCCGGTGGGCCGCGGCCTGGGTCCGGCGCTGGAGGCGATGGACGTCATGGCCGTACTTGAAAGACGGCCCGATGCACCGCCCGACCTGCGAGAGCGGGCGCTGCTGCTCGCGGGTGGAGTCCTGGAGATGGCAGGAAGGGCCGCCGCGGGTTCGGGCGCGGATCTGGCGCGCAAGGTGCTGGACGACGGCGGCGCGCTGGCGAAGTTCATCGCGATCTGCGAAGCGCAGGGCGGCATGCGCGTACCGCCCAGGGCGGCCCACTCCCACAGCGTGACGGCGCCTGCGAGCGGTGTCGTCGCGGGCATCGACACTCGCCTGATCGCCAGGGCGGCCAAGCTGGCCGGCGCGCCGCGGGACCTTGCGGCCGGTGCGGTGATGCACCTGCGCTTGGGCGAGCGCGTCGAGCGGGGGCAGCCGCTTTTCACGCTCCATGCACAGAGTGCGGGGGCGCTGCGATACGCATTGGACTTCGTGTACTCGCAGCTGCCGGTGGTACGTACGGCGGATCCCGATGATCGCGGCTGATGGCTGGCCGCTGGTTTCATTCAGCTCTCCAGCTTGCTCGCGCGCAATCGAAGAGAGTTGGCGATGACACTCACCGAAGACAGCGCCATGGCGGCTGCAGCCACGACCGGCGAGAGCAGGATGCCGAAGAAGGGATAGAGCACGCCGGCCGCAACCGGAATGCCGAGCACGTTGTAGCCGAAGGCGAACCAGAGGTTCAGGCGGATGTTGCCCATCGTCGCCCGCGACAACTGGCGCGCCTTCACGATACCCATGAGGTCTCCGTGCAGCAGCGTCACGCCCGAGCTCTCCATCGCCACATCGGTCCCGGTGCCCATGGCGATGCCCACGTCCGCCGCAGCCAGTGCCGGCGCATCGTTGACGCCGTCTCCTGCCATGGCGACGACGCGGCCTTCGGCCTTCAACCGCTGCACCACCGAGGCCTTGTCCTCCGGAAGCACCTCGGCGACGACCTCGTCGATGCCCAGTTCCCGACCGACCGCCTGCGCCGTCGTCTTCCCGTCGCCGGTGAGCATGACCACGCGGATCTTTGCCTGACGCAGTGCGGCGATGGCTTGGGCAGTGCTCGCCTTGATCGGGTCCGCGATGCCGACGAATCCGGCCAGGCGGCCATCGATGCCGACGAAGATGACGGTGGCGGCCTTGGCGCTGACGGCCTCGGCTGCCGCGGTGAGCGTGTCGACCTCCATGCCGTTCTCCGCCAGGAGCTTCGCGCCGCCGCAGACGATGCGGGCGCCATCGACGACGCCGACCACGCCCTTGCCGACGGGCGAGTCGAAATCGGTCACTGCCGACAGCGGCAGATTCCGCTCGAGCGCGTCAGCGACGATGGCGGCCGCCAGGGGATGTTCGCTGGCTCGCTCCACGCTGGCCAGCTTCTGAAGAACATCGCCGGCATCGAAGCCCTCGACCGGCTGGACCGTCACGACCTTGGGGCGACCCTCGGTCAATGTGCCTGTCTTGTCGACCACCAGGGTGTCGACCTTCTCCATCCGTTCCAGCGCTTCGGCATCGCGAATGAGCACGCCGCTCTGCGCACCGCGCCCGACGCCGACCATGATGGACATCGGCGTCGCCAGGCCCAGCGCGCAGGGACAGGCGATGATCAGCACCGCGACCGCCGCGATGAGCGCATACGAGAACGCCGGGCTGGGCCCCCACACGAACCAGGCGACGAAGGCGAGCGCCGCCACGGCAATGACCACCGGCACGAACCACCCCGCCACCTGGTCCGCCATGCGTTGAATCGGCGCGCGGCTGCGCTGGGCGGCGGCCACCATGTGGACGATCTGCGAGAGCAGCGTGTCGGCGCCGACTTTCTCGGCCCGCATCACGAAGCCGCCGGTCTGGTTGAGCGTGCCCGCAGTGACCTTCGAGCCCGGCGCCTTGGCCACCGGCATCGGCTCTCCGGTGACCATCGATTCGTCGACGGTTCCCTTGCCGTCGATCAGTTGGCCGTCGACCGGCACTTTTTCGCCGGGACGCACGCGCAGCGATTCGCCCACCTGCACGGTTTCCAACGGAACGCGCTCGTCGGTCCCGTCGGACTTCACGCGGACCGCCTCTTTCGGGGCCAGGTCGAGCAGCGCCCGAATCGCACCCGAAGTCTTTTCCCGGGCCCGTAGCTCAAGCACCTGGCCGAGGAGCACGAGCACGGTGATGACCGCGGCGGCCTCGAAGTAGATGGCGACCGCGCCGTCGTGGGCCTGGAATTCGGCTGGAAAGACCTGCGGCATGAGCGTTCCCACGATGCTGTAGACCCAGGCGACGCCGGTGCCCAACGCGATGAGGCTGAACATGTTGAGGCTGCGGTTCTTGACTGACGTCCATGCCCGCACGAAGAAAGGCCAGCCCGCCCAGAGCACCACGGGTGTCCCGAACAGGAGTTGCACCCAGTTCGAGGTCTGTTGCCCGATGAGGTGATGGATGTCGACCAGGTGTCCGCCCATCTCCAGCGCAAAGACCGGAATGGTCAGCGCGAGGCCGGCCCAGAAGCGTCGCGTCATGTCGCGCAGCTCCGGGCTGGCGCCGGACTCCGTCGTAGCCACGACTGGCTCGAGCGCCATGCCGCAGATGGGACAGTTCCCCGGACCCATCTGCCGCACCTGCGGGTGCATGGGGCAGGTGTACTCGATGTCCTTGGAGTCCGCCCTCGGAGAATTCTTCGACGAGGAGTGCGCGTGGCCGGCGTGCGCGTCATGGTCATGAGGACCGTGATGGGCCGTATGCTCGGGCATCTTGGCCGCGTCAAGCTTGGACGAGGTGTCGGACGTCATTGGCATTCTTCTTTCCAGCAATAGTGATGCCGCAGTCTCTACCTTCCCACGAGAGGAAGGTCAAGGCGGCCTACGCTTCGCTTCTACGATGGCACCGACCCCCTGACAACAGCTCGGCGCTCTTGACGAGAGCCGAGCGTCTAAGCATGCCGATGGCGACCACCGCCCCAGACGGGAATGAAGCGAGGCGTCACGGCGGCGTAGGCACGCCAAGCCTCCCCGAACTCGCGCTCTGCTCCCCGACAGATGTGGCTACTTGGCGGCAGGTGGCATTGCCGCCTCGCGGTCCACCATCATCTGCATCATCATTTCCATCATGTCCATGCGCTGCATCATGTTCTTGTGCATGGACGGGCCACCGGGCATCGAGGACATGCCCCCGCCCTGCATCGGCATGCCGCCGCCCTTTTGGCTCATCATCGGCATGCCGCCGCCCATCTGTCCCATCATGGCCATGCCGTCCTGCATCACCTTCATGTGCTCCTTCATCAACGCAGCGCGCTCTGACGGGGTTTTGGCGGTCATCATCTTCTGATGCATCTCCTGCATCGTCTTCATTTGCTGGTCGAACTTGCCCGGGTCGACCTTCGGCGCGGTTTCAGCCGCCGGGTGATGCGCCTCATGCTCGTCGGCCTGTTTGGTTCCCGAGCCGGGAAAGGAGGAACAACCGGCAAGCGCGACCGCTGCGGCCGCGGCCAAGATACTCATGAGCTTCATGGTGACTGCTTTGTGGGTTCAGCGCTCGATCGGCGCTCGATGCTTCCACGATGCTCGCAAGGACCGCTTTCGTTATTGATGCAAATCAAGTCAAGATGAGCCAATCTCGGCTCGACCCCCCAAATTCGTGAAGCCTTCCGGGCGATCCTTGACTTCCGCGGCAGCCGCCCGCTTCGCTTGGTCGCGCACAATCGCTTCAGATCCATGGAGACCTCATGAACCAACAGAGCACCGCCCGCTACGACTTCCTGAGCCGGACCCTTCACTGGCTCACTGCTGTTGTCGTGACCGCCGCCTTCATCCTTGGGCCTGATGGCTTCGGAAGGCTCATGCGACAAGGGGTTGACCCAGCATCCCGAAGTGGCATTGTTTGGCACGAAACCTTGGGGATATTGGTCTTGGTCTTGACTGCGTTTCGCCTCGTCTGGGTGACATTGCGCCCGCCAGCGCCGCGGTTCTCAATGGCTGGCTGGATGCACGTCACGGCCAGGCTGATGCACTTGGCGCTGTGGGCGCTTCTCCTCGCCTTGCCGGCCACTGCGTTCCTGGCTCTGGGCAGCGAGGCTCACCCGCTGACGCTGTTGGGCCGTGTGCGCGTCGACCAGATGCCCATGATCGCAGACTCCGCCGTCGCGAAACTGGCCGATTGGGGCGAGGTACACAAGTTTTTGGGCGACACCCTCATGTGGCTCGCGGGCCTGCACGCGGCCGCAGCCATCTACCATCACTTCGTTTTCAAAGATGGCGTTCTGTTGGCCATGTTGCCCCATAGGGCTCGCTAGTCAGTGAGCTTGCCTTCGGTCCACCGCCGCCGGCGCTGCGTCGGCCGCGTCGAACAGGTGCTCAAGGCGCTCAAGCCTGGCGGCTATTGCGGCTGCCGAAGCAATGGACGAACTGCTGGCGCGCGCCCAGGGCGCCTCGTCCACTTCAATACTGCTGCCGACCCACTGGGACAGCCATGGTCGGATGGGCTGCAACGGCGGCAGTCCACTCGACATTCACCGCGAGGCCGCCCAGGCGGCTCGAGCGCCCGATGCGCACGGTCGCGTGCTGCGCGGAGGCGATGCGCCGAACGATGGACCAGCCCAGGCCGCTGCCACTCTCGCCGCTGCCGAGGACGCGGAAGAAGCGCTCCCCGCATCGCGCGATGTCTTCCTCCTTCATGCCGGGGCCGCTGTCTTCGACACTGAGCTGCACGTGGTCATGCGAACGAATGACTTCGACGCGGATATCGGCCCGCGCCGGGCTGTAGCGGATCGCGTTGTCGACCAGGTTGCGCACCAGCACCGCGAACAGCGCCGGATCGCCACGAACAGGGCATTCGTGCACCGCATCGACCTCGATGTCCTGCCGCTTGTGGATGGCCTCCGGTGCGGCTTCGGCCACCACGGCGCGCACGAGGGCGCCGAGATTCACCGCCTCGCTTTGGAGGTCGGCACCTGCCTCGAGGCGCGACAGCGTCAGCAGTTGCTCGACCAGGTGAGTGGCCCGGTCGCAGCCTTCGAGCGTCGCTTCGAGCGCATGGCGGCGCCGGGCATCGTCGGCCTCGGTCAGCGCGACCTGCGCCTGGGCCCGGATCGCGGCGATGGGCGTGCGCAACTCGTGGGCGGCGTCGGCGGTGAAGCGGCGCTCCGACGCCATCAACCCGTCGATGCGACCGAAAAGGCCGTTGAGTGCGTCGAGCATCGGCGCCATCTCCGACGGTGCGCCGTCGATGGCAATCGGCTTCAGGACCTGCGGTTCGCGCACGGTCAAGGTCCGTCCGAGCCGCCTGAGCGGCAGCATGCCGCGACGGACCGCCCACCACACCGCGAGCGCGAGCAGGGGCAATGCGACGAACATCGGCCAGAGTGTGCCTCGCAGCACCGCCCGGAGAATGGAGGATCGCGAATCCACCCGCTCGCCCACATACACCTGCACATCGCGCTCGCTGCCGTAGGCTGCGAACACGCGCCATGTCGCGCCGTCGATGCGGACTGTGCTGAAGCCCGACTTGAAGCGTCGCCCGGGGTCGATCATCGGCGAGGACGGTGCGTTGGCCGAGCGCAGCGTCAGGCGGCCTTCATGGAAGACCTGGAAGGTCACCCTGGGTGCATAGCGGTGCAGCACCGGGGCCTCGATGCTTCGATCTTCTTCGGATGGGGCCTGCATCTGCTGGGCGACCAGCAGCGCGGCGCCCTGCGCAAGATGGCCGTCGAGCAATTCGTCCAGTTCGTGGCGCACGTCGAACCATGTCATGACCGCAGTGGCCAGCCACACGCCCGCTACCAGGCCGAGCACCAGCAGCAGGAGGCGGCCTTGGAGCGAGCGCGGCATCGTCTTCAGCGGCCCGGCTTGTCGCGCACCAGCACGTAGCCCACGCCGCGCACGGTCTGGATGAGCGAGGCGCCGAGCTTGCGGCGCAGATGATGGACATGCACTTCGATCGCATTGCTCTCCACTTCCTGCCCCCAGCCGTAGAGGTGCTGTTCGAGCTGTTCGCGCGAGAGCACGCGCCCGGCATTGAGCATCAGTGCATGCAACAGCGCAAACTCGCGGGACGGCAGCGCGACCGGCTCGCCCGCAAGATGCACCGTGTGCGCAGCCGGATCAAGCACGACATCTTGGGCCTGCAGGCGTTCCTGGGCCTGGCCGTGGGCACGGCGGATCAGGGCACGCAGGCGCGCTGCGAGTTCGAGCAGGTCGACGGGCTTGATGACGTAGTCGTCGGCACCGACATCGAGCCCGCGAATTCGGTCGGGCACGCCGTCGCGAGCGGTCAGCACCAGGATGGGCGTCGCGATGCCCGCCTTGCGCACGCTCGCGAGCACGGACAAGCCGTCCCGCAGCGGCAGCCCCAGATCGAGCACCGCCGCGGCATACGGTTCGGCGCGCAGTTCGCGCTCGGCGGCCTCGCCGTCCCGCACCCAATCGACCTGGAAATCGAGTTGGCGCAGGCCTGCGCGGAGGCCATCGCCGAGCAGCGGGTCGTCTTCGGCAAGGAGGATGCGCATGGGGGGATTGTGAGCGGCAAGAAGGGGCCGGCGTGCTCAGTCGTCTCGATCCTGGCTCGCCGCCTTGCCGGACACGGCGGTCGGGCCCTGGGCGACGTGCGTCGAGGCGTCGTGCCACTGTGTCCACCAGAAGCCCAGCACCGCCACCAGCATGAGGATGCCGACGCTGCGCCAGGCGCTGCGCACGCCGTCCTCAGCCCGGCCCGGCTTGCGCCCGGTGATCATGGCGCCGACCAGGTTGTCGCGGTGCATCCAGCTCGCGAGCAGCACACCGGCGATGTGGAGACCGACCACGCCGAGCATGATGTTGGCTGCGGCTTCATGCACTTCTTCGAGCCACTTGCCGCCCAGGTCCTGATAGGTCGCCCAGCCCGCTGCCGTGACCGCCAGGGCCAAGCCGAGCAGCGCGACGATGGCGATGGCGCCCGCGGGGTTGTGTCCCGTGTGGTGCTCCGTGCGCCCTCGAAGCACGCTGCCGATGTAGGCCGCGATCGCGCGCGGCCCGCGGACGAAGTTCGAGAAGCGCGCGTAACGGGTGCCCAGGAAGCCCCACAAGAGACGAAACAGGACGAGTCCCGCCATCGTGTAGCCGAGCGTGACGTGGACCAGCCGCCACGATTCGCGCTCCGCGGTGAGGTAGGCGCCGGCAAAGCACAGCACGATGAGCCAGTGGAAGACGCGCACCGGCAGGTCCCAGACGAGGATGGACCCCGGCTCGGGCGCGGAGCGTTCAGCGGGGGATGCGGACCTTGTGTTCATTGAAATCTCCTTGATCGGCGTGGGTGTGACAGGCTGCGCAATTGGCGGCGTTCCTGTAGCCATGGTGTCTTCGCGGTCTTAGCGCTTTCTTAACAGAACGCTTCCTGCCCGACGGTTGCCCTCGGGCATGCCAGCCTGGATCCGCACGACTTGATGGAAGTCAAAGGTCGCCAGGGCGCCGCGCCGGAACATCGGCCATGGCCGGCAATTTCGCCATACCGGAGCTTCGAACCATGAAAATCCTTGTTGCGACCGATGGGTCCCAGAAATCCCTGCGCGCGGTCAAATATGCGGCCAGGCTTGCGCATTTGTTGCGCACCGCATCCAACAAGATCACGCTGATCAGCGTCCACGACGACACCGGCCTGCGCCATGCCAAGGCCTTGGTGGGCAAGGCGGAGGTTGCGGACTATCTGCGCGAACTCAGCGAAAAAGAGCTCAAGCCGGCCCGCAAGCTGCTGCAGGCCGATGGCATCGGATATGACATGGAGATCCGCACGGGTCACGTGGCGCAGGAAATCGTCGATTGCGCCAGCAAAGGCAAGTTCGACATGATCGTGCTGGGCTCGAAGGGCCGCAGCGCGGTGGCCGACCTGCTGATCGGCTCGGTGGCGCAGCGCGTGCTCGCGACCGCGAAGCAACCCGTCGTGGTCGTCAAATGACCGGACCCAGCCGGACGCCGGCATGCTCGGCCATCGCGTGCTCAAGCTCATGACGCATGTCGATCCGTGGCGCAGGCCGGACCTCGACCATGCGGCAGCGGCGGGGCAGTCGGATCGATGAACATGGGTTCGCCCGCGACGGTGTCCACGGCCGCGACAGACGGTCTGAGCGACGGCGAAGCGGCGCGGCGGCTGCAGCGGGACGGCCCGAACGCGTTGCCGGTGTCGCGCCCGCGCAGCGTGCTGAGGCTGGCACGCGAGGTCGCATCCGAGCCGATGTTCCTGTTGCTCGTGGCCTGCGGGGTCGTCTACATGGTGCTCGGCGACGCCCAGGAAGCGCTGATGCTGCTCGGCTTCGTCTTCGTGGTCATGGGCATCAGCTTTGTTCAGCAGCGGCGCAGCGAGCGGGCGCTCGATGCCCTGCGCGACCTGTCCAGTCCGCAAGCCCTGGTCCTTCGCGGCGCGATGGCGCGTCGCGTTCCGGCGCGCGAGCTGGTGGTGGGCGACGTGGTGCTGCTGGCGGAAGGCGACCGCGTTCCGGCCGACATGGCGCTCGTTGAAGCGGCCGATCTCGCGATCGATGAATCGCTGCTGACCGGCGAGTCCGTGCCGGTGGCGAAGGAGGCGGCATCGTTGCCGCCAGCGCACGACGTCTCGAGGGCTCTCTCCGGCACGCTGGTGACCCGAGGAACCGGGCGCGGGCGCGTCATCGCCACCGGCGAACGCAGTGCGCTGGGGCGCATCGGCCAGTCGCTGGCCGGCATTGAGCTCGAGTCGACGCCGATCCAGCAGCAGACGCGCCGCGTCGTCAAGCAGGTGGCCGCCGTCGGGCTTGCGCTGGCCGCTGTGCTCGCCATCGCCTATGGGATTGCCCTGGACGACTGGCTGCACGGCGTGCTGGCGGGACTCACGTTCGCGATGGCCGTCCTTCCGGAAGAACTTCCGGTGGTGCTCACGCTCTTTCTGGGGCTGGGTGCATGGCGGCTGGCCCGCGAGAAGGTCCTGGCCAGGAGCATCCCCGCGATCGAACTGCTCGGCGCCACCACGGTGCTCTGCGTCGACAAGACCGGCACGCTGACCGCCAACCGAATGACCGTGCGGCGCCTGTGGTCCGAGGAAGCGGTCCACGACCGACTGCAATCGGCGGGCAGTGCCCTGCAGGAAGAGCTGCACGGCGTCCTCGAGTACGCTGTGCTCGCAAGCCATCGCCGGGCCTTCGACCCGATGGAGTCGGCCATCGGTGCTGCCGGACAGCAGCTGCTGGCCGGCACCGAGCACCTGCACGCCGAATGGACCCTGGTCGACGACTATCCGCTGTCGCCCGAGATGCTGGCCATGTCGCGCGTCTGGCAGTCGCCGGACCGGCGCGATCGTCTCATCGCGGCCAAAGGCGCGCCCGAGGCGATCATCGACCTGTGCCACATGGACGCCGGCCAGAGTGCGAGAGTGGCCGCGCAGGTGCAAGCCATGGCGCGGGACGGCCTGCGCGTGCTGGGCGTGGCGCAGGCAAGCTTCGGTGCCAGCCGGCTGCCGGAGCTGCAGCACGATTTCGAGTTCCGCTTCCTCGGACTGGTCGGGCTCGAAGACCCCGTGCGACCCGAGGTGCCACAGGCCATCGCCGAGTGTCGGGAGGCCGGCATCCGCGTCGTGATGATGACCGGCGACCATTCGGCAACCGCCATTTCGGTGGCCCGGCAGGCCGGCCTGCAGGTCGATTCGCCGGTGATCACCGGGGTCGAGCTCGCCGCGCTCTCGGATGACGCGCTCGCCGCGCGCCTGGCCGACACGCACATCTTCTCCCGCGTCCAGCCCGACCAGAAGCTGCGGCTGGTCCGGGCCTTCCGCGCGCGGCGCGACGTGGTCGCCATGACCGGCGACGGCGTCAACGACGCCCCGGCGCTGAAGGCGGCCGACATCGGCGTGGCGATGGGCGCCCGCGGCACCGAGGTGGCGCGCGAGGCGGCTGCGCTGGTGCTGATGAACGATGACTTCGCTTCGCTGGTGACCGCGGTGCGCTACGGTCGACGGGTGTTCGCGAACCTGCGCAAGGCGATCGTGTTCGTGGTGGCCGCGCATGTACCGATCGTGGGCCTGTCGGTCGTGCCGGTGTTGCTGGGCTGGCCGCTGATACTGATGCCGGTGCATATCCTGTTCCTGCAGCTGATCATCGATCCGGCCTGCTCGGTGGTGTTTGAATCCCAGGCGCTGGAGGGAGACGCCATGAAGACCTCCCCGCGCCGCACCGACCAGCACCTGTTCGACAAAGCCGTGCTGGTGCGTGGCCTGTGGCAGGGGGCTGGCTTGCTCGCCGTGTTGCTCGGGGTGTATGCCGTCAGTCGATATGCCGCGTCGGCGGAGCCCGACCGCGACGACGTGGCGCGCACACTGACCTTCGTGGTTCTGGTGCTCTCCAACCTGGCGCTGATCCAGACCAACCGCGCCTGGGGTCGCAGCGGCTGGCGCGGCAGCGGTGAGTCCAATCGGCAGTTCGGCTGGATTGCCCTGGGCACGATCTCGATGATGGGCCTGGTGCTCGTCATTCCGGCAATCAGTCGCCTGTTCTCGTTCGCGCAGCCGTCGGCGATGCAGTTGCTGGCGGCGCTGGGCGTTTCAGCCTTGAGCTGGATCTGGTTCGAGTGCGTGAAGGGGGGTCTGCGCCAGCGTGTGCTTTCCGTCAGGTGATGCCTTGCCCGAGCACTTGATCACCGGCCCGGCATTCGGAGATGGCGGCGAGCCTGCGCGGGCGCGGATCAGCGGACGCGGTCCGGCCGCCAGCTCATGTCGATGCGGCCGTCGACGATGCCGATGCGCCGGTCCGATGCCGCAGCGAAGGACCCGTCGTGCGTGACGGCGACCACGCTCTTGTCCGACTCCCGGGTGAGGTCGCGGAGCATGTCGCGAACATTGGCGCTGGCGGCCGAATCGAGATTGCCTGTCGGCTCGTCGGCGAGGATGACGAGCGGGTCGTTGGCCAGTGCGCGGGCGATCGCGACACGTTGGCGCTGACCGCCCGACAGCTGGCTCGGGCGCTTGTGGTGGTGGCCCTGCAGGCCGAAGCGATCCAGGAGTTCCGCAGCGCGGGCATCGACCGCGTCCGCGGCGAGCCGTCCGAACTTGCGAATCGGCAGCGACACGTTGTCGAGTGCGCTGAATTCCGGCAGCAGGAAGTGAAACTGGAAGACATAGCCCAGCCGTGACAACCGGAAGTCCGCGAGCCGGTCGTCGTCGAAGCCGCTCGTGTCCTGACCGTCGACCCAGACACGTCCGCGGGTGGGCACGTCCAGCAGGCCCAGCAGGTACAGCAGCGAGGACTTGCCCGAGCCCGAAGGGCCCATCACGCAGACGAACTCGCCACGTTCGATCTGCAGGCTGACGTCGTCCACCAGCGTGACGGGGATCTCGCCTTCGAGCGTGCGGGTCACGTGGTCGACCTGGATCACCGGGCCGGGAGGGGGTCCGGAGGCACTCATGTGGCGCCCCGCAGGATGTCGACCGGACGCAAGCGCCCCGCGCGCCGCGCCGGGAGATAGGACGCCGTCAGGCACGACAGCATCGCGAACGCGACCGCCATCGCATACTGCGTGCCGCCCCAGAAGATCGGCAGGTGCACGACCTCCGTCACCCCTGGCGGGCGGATCTCGACCTGGGCGAGCGTATTCATCAGCGCGAGGCCGAGCAGCCCGCCCAGCACACTGCCGCTGAATCCGACGATCGCTCCCTCGAGAAGGAAGATGCGCCGCAGGTCGCGGGGGTGGAAGCCCATCGACTTCATGATCGCGATGTCGCGGGTCTTCTCCATCACGATGGTGGAGATCGTGTTGTACATGCCGAACGCGGCGACCACCAGGATCGCCGCGACGACGCTGTACATGATGATGTTGCGCACCAGCAGCAGGCTCAGCAGGTCCTCGGAGGCTTCGATCCATGACACCGACTTGTACCCCGTGGCTGCCTCGATCGTCTGCGCCAGGGTTTGCGCCGCGTAAGGATCGGCGAGCTGGATGATCACCCGGTTGACCCGGTTCACGCGGCCCAGCAGCGCCTGTGCACGCTTGAGCAGCACGAAGGCCTGGCCTTCGTCGTAGGCCGCGTTGCCGGTGCGGAAGATGCCGACCACGCGCAAGGACCGGCTGGTGCCGTCGGCAGCGAGCACCACCAGCGTGCTGCCCGTGTGCAGGCTGAACTTGTCGGCCAGTCCGCGGCCGATCACCACGCCGTTGGGGTCGGCCGCCAGCGCGTCGAGCGAGCCCTCCTGCATCTTCTCTTCGATGGTGGTCACGTGTTTCATCTTGTCGGGCACCACGCCCGAAAGCGTCACGCCCTGCTGGCGTCCGGCGAAGGTGATCACGGCGGCATCGGCCAGCACGGGCGCCGCGCGAACGCCCGGCAAGCCCTCGACGAAGGCCAGCCGCTGCCGCCAGCCGCGGATGCCCCGCGTCTCGCGCAGAGGCCGCACGTTGCGCACCTGCACCGCGCCCTCCGGCCACTGCAGGGCCGCGGGTTGCACGCGGCCCTGGCGCACTTCGTCGTAGACGGTGATGTGCGGGCTGCTGTCGACGAGGCGCTTGAGAAAGTCCGCCTCCGAGCCGCGCATCAGCCCGGAGACGGCAAGAAAGAACGCCACGCCCAGCACCACGCCCGTGATCGAGACCAGGGTCTGCCGCTTGCGGCTCGTCAGGTGCGCCAGCGCGATGTCGAGGGTGATCACCACGACGATCACCCTCTGGCGACAGGCGTGCCCGGCGCAGGCCCCGCCGGTGCGGCCGTGGCGCGTACGCGCTGCCCGTCGCGCAGCTTGTCGGGCGGGGAGAGCACCAGCACCTCGCCGTCGCTCAAGCCTGAGACGATCTCCGTGCGATCGGCGCCGACTGTCCCCCGCACGACCTGCCGCCGATGCAGCCGTCCGTCCACCACCAGCCACACACTGTCACCCTTGATCGAACTGTTCGGCACGAGCAAGGCGCCGTCGCGCCGCGACACGATCAGATTGGCGTCCATGGTCATGCCGGTGCGCAGGGGGCCGGCATCGACCGGTGGCGCGTCCGCCAGCCGAATGCGTACCCGGTAGCTGCGCGACACCGGATCGCCCTTGGGCGTGATCTCGGCGACCGTGCCTTCGAAGAGATGGCGCGGCAAGGCGTCGCTGCGCATCGTCGCCGCCTGGCCGACCGTGACGCGGGCAATGTCTTCCTCGTCCACCTCCGCCGTGACGCGCAACGGGGCACAGCAGGCCAGCGTGAACACCGCCTGCCCGGAGGGGACGAACTGGCCCGCCTCGCCGTCGCGGCGAATCACGACGCCGTCCGCGGGCGCGACGAGCTGGTTGTAGTCGCGCTGGGCCTGCGCGCGCCGGGTCGCCGCCTGGGCCGCCTGCCATTCGCTGCGCACGCGGTCGAATTCCGAGGGCGCGACGAAGCGTTGCTCGACGAGCGAACGGGTGCGCTCGAGCTGCGCCCGCGCGAGCTGCTCCCGCGCACGCATCTCCTGGATGGTCTGGTCGAGATCACCCGATTCGAGGCGCGCCAGCACCTGTCCGCGCTTGACCTGTTGGCCCTCTTCGGCCTCGATGCTCACCAGCCGCCCACCGGCGCGGGGCGACACCGGCATCAGCACCGTGGGCTCGACCGTGCCGGTGGCATAGACCGCTTCGATCGCGGGCCCGCGCGTGGGAGACGCAGTTTCGAGAGGCACGGGCCATTGCCACCAGACGATGCCGCCCGCCACGAGCAGAAGAACACCAAGGCCGGCAAAGATGCTGTTTCCGTGCTTCAAGATGCATCCCCTCCGCAGGCGCTTCTTTCCTCTCCCGGCCGACTGTCCGCCGGATCGATTCAGACACGAGTATCGGGAGGAACGCGCGCTGCGCCTTGACGTGGCGCAAGCCGGAAAACGCGCCGAAAGAATCAACGCACGAGGAAACGGGGCCGGCCGCGCTGGAGCCCGCCGCTCCGTGCCGCGTCACCCACGCGATGATCCGCTGTCAGCGCGCCATCAACGGCGTCGTGCGCGCTGGCGACGGCCTGACCGTTCCTGGGGCGTATGCGCCAGTTCGTGCAAGCACTAGCATTCCCTTCCCATGGGAATGAGCGACCGCCTGCTGGCCGACGCCGTGCTGCTGCTGCACGGCCTGTTCATCCTGTTCGCGGTGGCGGGCGGTGTCCTCGTGTGGCGCTGGCCGAGGCTGGCGTGGCTGCATCTGCCGGCTGCGGCGTGGGCCGGCTGGGTGGTGTCGGCAGGCTGGATCTGCCCGCTGACGCCGCTCGAGAACGCATTGCGCCGCAGCGCCGGCGAAGCCGGCTACGGCGGCGGCTTCCTCGAGCACTACCTGCTCGCGCTGATCTACCCGGAAGGGTTGACGCGGCCGGTGCAGATCGCACTGGGCCTCGGCGTGCTGCTGCTCAATGCGCTGCTCTACGCGCTGCTCGTGGCCCGGCGCTCGCGTCCGCCGTCGCCGAAGGGGTGATGACGGCCGGCAGCGGCGGGCAGCGCCGCGTTCCGCCTCAGCGGCGCACGGTGCCCATCAGCGCCAGCAGCGACAGCCCGACGACGCCGCTGCCGAACGCCATCGCGGTGCGCACGATGTCGCCCTGGTGCGCGACGTCATAGCCCGCCAGCATCGCCGGCAGCCCCATCGCCAGGTAGGCGATCACGAACAGCACGGACAGCACGCCGGCCCGCTCCTGCGGCGCGATCAGCGCGACCACGCTGCGCAGCGCGCCCTGGAAGCCGGTCCCGAAGCCGAGGCCAGCGACCGCGCTGCCGAGCAGGAACAGCAGCACCGAGTGGAACGAGATCGCCGTCATGACGATCGCCATCCCGACGATCAGCGCCAGCGAGCCGAGCCGCATCAGCGCCCTGGGCGAAGCCTCGCGGATCAGGAACACCGCCAGCGCGCCGCTGCCGGCCAGCACGAACAGCGCCAGCCCGCCGAGCAGCACCGAGGTGGTGCCCGAGAAGCTGCGGATCAGCGTCGGGCCCAGCGAGGCGTAGAAGCCGGCCATGGCCCAGACCGCGACCAGCGCCGGCGCCGCCAGCAGCAGCGGGCCCCGCACCGCGGGCGGCACGGCCAGCCGCGGCTTCAGCGAGGCCAGCGCACCGGGCCGCGCGGGCGCGGTCTCTTCCATGAAGAAGACCGCGACGCCCTGCAGCACGAAGACGACGCCGAGCAGGGCATAGACCAGATGCATCGGTGCCGGCAGGTACTGGATCATGAGCCCGGCCACCAGGCCGCCGGCGGCGGTCCCCATCATCGGTGCCACCGAGTTCGCGATCGCGCCCCGGCCCTTGTCGATGTCGAGCAGGCCGGCGCCGGCCGCCGCGATCGCGGCACCGGCGGACAGGCCCTGGACCACCCGCGCCAGCAACAGGTCCGGCAGGCCGTGGGCGGTCGCGAACACCCACATGCTCAGGGCCTGGGCCGCGGCGGCGCCGATCAGGATCGGGCGGCGCCCCACGTGGTCCGACAGCCGGCCGGCGACCAGCAGCGCGGACAGCACCGCGAGCGCATAGATGCCGAAGGCCAGCGTGAGCATCGTGGCCGAGAAGCCCCACTGCTTCTGGTAGATGGCATAGAAGGGCGTCGGCGCGCTCGATCCGGCCAGGAATCCCAGCGTCATCGAGGCCTGCAGCAGGAAGGCGGCGTTCGACGACAGGCGGCGCCGGGCCTGCGGCGGTGCGGCGAGAGCGGTGGGGCAAAGGGGTGACATTGCGGGCTCCGAAAAAAACCAGACAGACCGATCTGTCTGGCGCTTGCAGTGTACAGACCGGTCTGGTAATGTCAAGCCCATGGAAACGAAACAATCGGTGGCTCCGGAACGCCGCTCGGCACGCGAGCGCCTGCTGGCGGCGGCGGACGAGCTCTTCTACGAAGGCAGCATCCACACGGTCGGCATCGAGCGCGTGATCGAGCGCGCGGGCGTCGCCAAGGCCTCGCTCTACGACTGCTTCGGCAGCAAGGAGGCGCTGATTCGCGCCTACCTGCAGGCGCGGCAGGAGGCCCGCAAGGCGCGCATCGGCGCCAGGATCGCGGCCGGCGCGACGCCGCGCGATCGCCTGCTCGCCGTCTTCGATGCGATGGAGGACGTGATGGCCGCGCCCGGGTTCCGGGGCTGCGCCTTCAACCGGGCGGCGGCCGAGTCGAAGCCGGGCACACCGGTCAAGGCCGCCTGCGACGACGCCCGCGGATGGATGAAAGACCTGTTCACCGGCTTGGCCCGGGATGCCGGCGCCGGCGATCCCGACCACCTGGCGGCCCAGCTGGTGCTGCTTTATGACGGCGCATCGGTTTCCGGTCAGTTGGGGGCGGGCAGCGGCGCCGCCGTCGCGGCACGCGAGATGGCGGCGCTGCTGCTGGATGCGGCGACGTCGAGCGGCCGCGCCAAGCCGAAGCCCCAAGCCGCGGCGCAGCCGGGCGCTACTTGCTGACGATCGTCATCTCGCGATCGTTGGCGGTCACCTCGAAGTTCGACAGCAAATCCCGGCCGAGCTGCGCGACGGACGACTTGTCGCCCAGCGACGCCACGACCACGGTGGCCTGCCGGACGCTGAACGGCCCGAAAGTCATCGGCACGCCCTCGATGCGGCGCCCGTCCATGACGCCGCCCGCGGTCTGCACATGGGCCGGGCTGCCCCCGATCAGGTTCGCCCGGGCAGCGAATTCCTCGGTCACCGCAACACCGGCCTGCAGGGTGACGCCGCGGTCGATCACGAACTGCACCGGGAAGCCGTTGACCGAGCCGCGAATCCAGAAACGGCCGTCCTGGCCGATCGGCACCGTGACCTGGCGGGAGCCGTCGATGGCGATGCGCTGCAGCTTCGGGCTCGGCGCCGCCGCGGCATCCAGCAGCACGCAGCCGCGGGCGCGCAGCTGGCCCGGCTCCGAGCCCGGCGGGAGGTTGGTGTAGGTCTTGCCGCATTTGAAAATCGGCTCGGCGGCGGCCGCCGGCAGCGCAGCCGCGGCAAGGAATGCCAGCGGCAGCAGCGCGCCGAGACGGCGCAGCGTTCGCGGGAACCTGAAGAGCTCGCTCATGGTGTCACCTCGCGCTGAACAACAACTCGAACGATGCCTCAATGGCGGCCAACACCGCGTCGGACATGTCCGACGCCGGCCGAACGGCTGGCTGGGAACGATCGACGGCGGCGCGAGCCGGGCCGTGCCACGCTCAGGGCTGCGGCCGATCGTCGCCGCTCACAGCATCAGGCTGACGTGCGCCGACACCACGCGCCAGCCTTCGGGCATGCGCACCCAGGTCTGGCTTTGGCGGCCGATGCGCTCGCTGCCCTGGCGGCGGAACTCGATGTTGGCGACCGCAAAGTCGGTGCCGAAGGTGGTGATCGCACGCGCCGTGATCTCGCGCTCCAGGTTGTTCGACGGCCGGCCCCGGCGAAAGGCCTGGATCGCCTCGAAGCCGTAGAGGTTCTCGCCGGCGCCATAGCGCAGCGTGTGGGGCGAATCCCAGAACAGCCGGTCGAGCGCCGGCACGTCGTTGCAGGTGAGCGCGCGTTCGTAGGCGTCGAAGACGGCCTCGACTTCGGCGAGGACTGGCGGCAGGTTGATGGCGAGGTCCATGGGGGTCCGGCTGAAGGTTGGGTGGTTCTGTTGCGCTTCCAAGAAGCGTACCAGCGTGTCGGCGGACGAATCGCGGACTGCGCCGGCGGGCTTGTGGCAGGGGCGCTCGCCTGTCCATCGCGGGCTGGTGCGACAGCACATGTCATGTGGCGTCTTCTTTCCGAGATAGAAATCAAACCAATGTCGAATTTACGACGTACATCGATCTGCGCTCCGAACTGAATACAGATCGCCTCAGGTCCTTCCTCGAACGCTTCCATCGCGCGACCGCCTGACGCATCCTGCGGCTCAGGCCATCTGGCTGATGGTCTTGCGAAAGCGCGCGAGCGACAGCGCGAACAGGGCCGAGCCGATCACTGCCAGCGTCAGGAAGGGCTTCCATACCACCGCGATGCCCGCGCCGCGGTAGAGGATCGCCTGCCCCAGTTCCACGAAGTGCGTGGTCGGCGCCAGCAGCATCACGTCCTGCACCAGCACGGGCATGCTCTCTCGCGGCGTCACGCCGCCCGACAGCAGCTGCAGCGGCAGCAGCGTCAGGACCAGCAGCATGCCGAACTGCGGCATGTTGCGCGCCAGCGTCGCCATGAAGATGCCCATCGAGGTGGTGGCGAACAGGTGCAATGCGGCACCCGCCATGAACAGCGCGATCGAGCCTTCGACCGGCACCCGCAGCAGGCCCTGCACCACGAGCATCAGCGACAGCGTTGCCGCGATCAGCACCACCAGCCCCATCGACCAGACCTTGCTCAGCATGATCTCGGTCGGCGTCACCGGCATCACCAGCAGGTGCTCGATGGTGCCGTGCTCGCGCTCCCGGATCAGCGCCGCGCCGGTCAGGATGATCGACAGCATGGTGACGTTGTTGATGATCTCCATCAGCGCGCCGAACCACGGCTGGCTCAGGTTGGGGTTGAAGCGCATGCGCAGCGCGAGGTCGACCGGGGCCACCGGGACATCGCGATAGTGCTGCAGGAACTCGCCGACCTCGCCCAGCACGATCTGCTGGATGTAGCCGCTGCCCGCGAAGGCCTGGCTCATGCGCGTGGCGTCGACGTTGAGCTGCAGCGCCGGCGCTCTCCCGGCCAGCACGTCGCGCTGGAAGTTGGGCGGAATGTCCAGCGAGAAGGTGTAGCGGCCCGCATCCATGCCGGCATCCACCTGGCCCGGCGAGATCATCGACGGCGGCGTGAACTGCGGCGGGTAGAAGGCCGCGACGATGCGCGAGGACAGCGGCGAGCCGTCTTCGTCGACGATGGCGATCGGTGCCTTGTGCAGCGTCTCGGGCATGGCCGTGGCGGCGCTGTAGACCATCACGGTGAAGGCGAAGACGATCAGCACCAGCATGACCGGGTCGCGCGCCAGGCTCCACAGCTCCTTGATGCCGAGGCGAAGGATGTTGGCGAGGCGAGGCATCTCAGCGGTCCTGCTTGCTGAGCAGCGCGATGGTGGCGCCCAGTACCACCGGCACCGCGGCCAGCACCGGCCAGAACGCGCCCTGGAGCTGCGCGAAACCCAGCGCCTTGCTGAAGACGCCGCGGCTGATGACCAGCATGTGCGTGGCCGGGTAGACCTCGCCGACCAGCCTGCCGACGCCTTCCAGCGACGAGATCGGATTGATCATGCCGGCGAACTGCACCGCCGGCAGGATGGTGATCATCATGGTCGAGAACAGGGCCGCGATCTGGCTGCGCGTGAAGGTCGAGGCCAGCAGGCCGATGCCGGTGGTGGCCACGCAGTACACCAGGGTCGCGAGCGCCAGGGCGCCGAAGCTGCCCTTGACCGGCACATCGAACACCGTGACCGCGAGCAGCGTCATCAGCAGGAAGTTCAGCATCGCGAGCGCGATGTAGGGCAGCTGCTTGCCGAGCAGGAACTCGGTGCGCGTGACCGGGGTGACGTAGAGATTGATGATCGAGCCGAGCTCCTTCTCGCGCACCACCGACAGCGCGGTCAGCATGGCCGGCAGCATCAGCAGCAGCAGCGGGATCACCGCCGGCACCATGGCCGGCAGGCTGCGGACGTCGGGGTTGTAGCGAAAGCGGGTCTCGACCGTGGCGCTGCTCGCGATCGCCACGCCCAGCCGGTGCGTGGCCTGGTCGACCAGCCAGCCTTGGTGCATGCCCTGCACATAGCCGCGGACGGTCTCGGCGCGCTGGGGCATGGCGCCGTCGATCCAGGCCCCGACCTGGACCGGCGTGCCGCGCTGGATGTCGCGCGCGAAACCCGGCGGCAACTCGATGGCCAGCGACAGCTCGCCGTTGCGCATGCGGCGGTCGAGGTCCGCATAGTCGCTGATCGGCGGCCGCTCGATGAAGTACCTGGAGCCCGACAGATTGAGTGCGTAGTTCTGGCTGAGGCCGGTCTGGTCGCGGTCGAGCACCGCGTAGCGGAGGTCCTCCACGTCCATGCTGATGCCGTAGCCGATGACGAACATGAGCACCATCGAGCCGACCAGCGCCAGCGTGCCGCGCACCGGGTCGCGCTGCAGCTCGAGGGCCTCGCGCCACAGGTAGCTGAACATGCGGTTGAAGCTGAAGCGGCGCCGGCGCGCGGCAGGCGCCGGCACCGGCATCGGCGCGGTTCCAGCCGCGGGCGGGGAGGGCGCCGTGTCGCCGACCGGGTTCGAGGCGCCGCCGCCGGCTTCGAGCAGAAAGCCGATGAAGGCCTCTTCCAGCGTGGCGGCGCCGCGCTCGCGCACCAGCGCGGCGGGCGCGTCGCTCACCAGCACCTTGCCGGCGTGCATGAGCGAGATGCGGTCGCAGCGCTCGGCCTCGTTCATGAAGTGGGTCGAGATGAAGATCGTCACCCGGTCGCGGCGCGACAGTTCGATCAGCAGGCGCCAGAAGGTGTCGCGCGCCACCGGATCGACGCCCGAGGTCGGCTCGTCGAGGATCAGCAGTTCGGGCCGGTGCACCATCGCCACCGCCAGCGACAGGCGCTGGCGCATGCCCAACGGCAGCGCGTCGGGCAGGGCATCCAGCGACTCCTGAAGGCCGAAGCGCTCGACCATCTGCCGGACCCGCTCCGGCACGTCGGCCTCGGGCACTCGGAAGAGCCGCGCATGCAGCACCAGGTTCTGCCGCACGGTCTGTTCGCCGTAGAGCGAGAAGCCCTGCGACATGTAGCCGACGCGGCGGCGCGTCTCGATGTCCCGGGGATCCACCACGTGGCCGAACAGCCAGGCCTGGCCCTCGGTGGCCGGCAGCAGGCCGGTCAGCATCTTCATGGTGGTCGACTTGCCGCAGCCGTTGGAGCCGAGGAAGCCGAAGATCTCGCCGCGGCGGATCCGGAAGCTGACGTGGTCGACCGCGACGAAATCGCCGAAGCGCATCGTCAGGTCCCTGGCCTCGATCGCGACGCCGTCGCGGCCGTCGCCGTCGCTCGCGGGCAGCGGCGGTATCGTGACGGGCACGTGGCCGCGCTTCCTGCTGTCCGGCAGCAGCGCGATGAAGGCGGCCTCCAGCGACGGCGTGCCGGTGCGATCGAGCAGCTCCCGCGGGGTGCCGGTGGCCAGGACCTTGCCGTCGTCCATGGCCACCAGCCAGTCGAAGCGCTGCGCCTCGTCCATGTAGGCGGTGGCGACGATCACGCTCATGCCGGAGCGCTCGCCGCGGATGCGGGCGATCAGGTCCCAGAACTGCGCGCGTGCGAGCGGGTCGACGCCGGTGGTGGGTTCGTCGAGGATCAGGAGGTCCGGGTCATGGATCAGCGCACAGCACAGGCCGAGCTTCTGCTTCATGCCGCCCGACAGCTTGCCGGCCGGCCGCCCCAGGAAAGGCTGCAGGCCGGTGCTGCGGGTCAGGTCGTCGATCCGGCGGCGGCGCTCGGCCTTGTCGTGACCGAAGAGCCGGCCGAAGAACTGCAGGTTCTCTTCCACGGACAAGGTCGCATACAGGTTCTTGCCGAGGCCCTGCGGCATGTAGGCGATGCGCGGGCAGACCGCGTCGCGGTGGCGCTTGGCGCGCATGTCGCCGCCAAGCGCTTCCACTGCGCCCTGCTGCACCGCCCTGGCCCCGGCCAGCAGCGACAGCAGGCTGGACTTGCCCACGCCGTCGGGGCCGATCAGGCCGACCATGCACCCGGCCGGGACCTCCAGGTCGATGCCGTCCAGGGCCACGCTCTTGCCGTAGCGCAGGGAAACGCCGGCCAGCCGCGCGACCGGCGCCGGAGCAGCAGCGGCATCCGCACTCATTGCGGGGGGATCTTGACCGCCAGCGCGGCCGGCCATGGGGCCTGCGCATCGAGCTTGAGCCAGGCCACGCCGGGCAGGCCCGTCTTGACCTGCTTCAGGTGGGTCTGCAGCAGTTCGGGGTCGAACCTCGCCTTGATGCGGAACATCAGCTTCTGGCGCTCGCTGGCGGTCTCCACCGTCTTCGGCGTGAACTGCGCGGTGCTCGCCACGTAGGACACACTGGCCGGGATCACGTAGCCGGGCGCGGCGTCGAGCACCACGCGCACCTCGCTGCCGAGGGCCACCCGGCCGGCGACCGTCTCGGGCAGGAAGAAGGTCATGTAGACATCGGACAGGTCGACCAGGTTCAGTACCTTGCCGCCGCTGCCCAGCACCTCGCCGGGCTGCGCCACGCGGTATTGCACGCGGCCGGCGCGCGGCGCCTTGAGCTCGCTGTCGGCGATGTCGGCCTCGACCCGCCTCACGGTGGCCTCGGCCGCCGTCACCGCCGAGCGTGCACCCACCAGCTGCGCCTTGACCGCCTCGATCGCCGCCTGCGCCGCAGTCACCTGGGCCCTGGCCGCGCCCACTGCGGCCTGCACGCTGCGGGCGCGGGCACGGTCGTCGTCGAGTTCCTGTTCCGACGAAGCGCCCTCGCGAGCGAGCGTCTCGGAACGCGCCAGCCTGCGCTGCGCCGCATCGAGCTCGCCCTCGCGCTGGGCCACCAGCGCCTGGGCGGCCAGCTTGTCGCTCTCGCGGACCGCCACCTGCGCCTGGGCGCTGGCCACGGCGTTGATCGCCTGCTGCCGGATCGCGTTGGCTTCGTCGCGCTGGGCTTCGAGAACCTGGACCTGCATCCTCGCCAACGGCTGCCCCGCGGCCACGAAGTCTCCCTCGCCGACGAGGATCTGGTCCACCCGGCCCGGCAGCTTGGCCGCCACGTCGATCTCGGTGGCCTCGATGCGGCCGTTGCCGCTGATGAAACCGTCACCGGGACCGGAGGGCTTCAGCCGCGTCCAGCCGTAGTAGCCGGCCGCCGCGAGCAGCGCCACGAGCGCGACGGCGATCAGCGGGTGTCTGGGGGTGAGATTCATGTTGGCTGGGGGGCGTTTCAGTTGGCGGCGTGGCCGGCGGGCGACGGCGCGAGGGCGAGCTCCTGCGAGCCGCCGCCGAGCGCGGCATACAGCAGCACATGGGCGGACAGCAGTGCGCGACGTGCCTGCACCAGTTGCTGCTCGACGTCCAGCAGGTCGCGCTGGGCGTCGAGCACCTCGAGAAAGGCCGTCGCGCCGTTGCGATAGCGCAGGTTGGCCAGGCGCGCGCGCTCGGCCTGTGCGTCCAGGGTCGACTGCTGGATGCGCACCTGCCGAGCCAGCCACTCGCGCGCCGACAGCGCATCGGAGACCTCGCGGAACGCGGTCTGGACGGTTTTCTCGTAGTCGGCCACCGCGATGTCGCGGCGCACCTCGGCCAGATCGAGTCCCGAGCGCAGGCGACCGCCATCGAAGATCGGCAGCGACAGGGCGGGCGCGAAGGCCCAGGCCTGGCTGCCGGAAGCGAACAGGCCCTGGAGCTCGGCGCTGGCCGTGCCGAAGTTGCCGGTCAGCGTGATGCGCGGAAAGAAGGCTGCGCGGGCCGCACCGATGTTGGCACCCGCGGCGCGCAGCCGGTATTCGGCGGCGGCGACATCGGGGCGGTCGACCAGCAGGTCCGAAGGCAGGCCGGCCCGCAGTTCCTGCTCGAACCCCAAAGCCTCCAGCCGGCCGGCGGCCGGGGCCAGATCGACCGGCTCCCCGATCAGCAGGGTCAGGGCGTGCGCCTGGACGGCACGGGCCAGTTCGAGCTGCGCGTTCAGCGCCTGCGCCTGGTCGAGCAGCGTGCGCATCTGGGTCAGGTCGAACTTCGAGGTCGAACCGACCTCGAAGCGCCGCGTGAAGATGCGCAGCGATTCTTCGCGGCTGGCCATGGTTTGCTGCGCCAGCAGCACGCGCTCGTCGAGTCCCCGCAAGGACAGGTAGCCGTCGGCGACCTGCGCGACCAGCGAGAGGGTGAAGGCGCGGCGAGCCGCATCGGTGGCCAGGTAGGTTTGCAGCGCGGCGTCCTGCAGGCTGCGCACCCGGCCCCAGAAGTCCAGTTCCCAGGCGCTCACGCCGAGACCGAGCTGGTACTGGCTCGAGATCAACGGCTCTCTCGTGAAGTTGAGATCGCGCGGCACGCGCGTGCGGCTGGCATCGGCACCGAGGCCCAGGGTGGGCCAGAGATCGGCGCTTTGAATGCCGTAGAAGGCGCGCGCTTCCTGCACCCGCAGGACGGCGACGCGCAGGTCGCGGTTGTTCTCCAGGGCTTGCGCGATCAGTTGCCGAAGACGCGGGTCGGCGAAATAGGAGCGCCAGCCGAGGGCGGCCGCCTGCTCGCCGACCTGCGCATCGGCGAACGCATCGGCCGGATAGCGCCCGGCGACGGGCAGCGGCGGCGCTTCGAACGGCGGCGCCATCGACGCGCAACCGGCCAGCAGCAGGGCGACAGTGAAAAAACCGGCGAGCGTCCCGGACGCGGAGCGAGGCGGGGCGTGTTCCCTGGGCATGTGGAAAAGAACCTTGTCTGCAGCGAGAACTCGCCGCGCCATGGCCCGGAGCATCCGGGGGCGTCAAGGATGAATTCTAGGAATGGCGCCGGCTGGCACGATTGATCCAGGTCAAGCAGAGACAGGACGGCCCGCTTTCCGGACCGTCCCAAGGCGCGCCGGGATCGAGGCTGCAACGCCTCAGGACGCTTTCGGCAGGCTCAGGGCAGTTCGGAGCGCCTGGGCATGTCGGCGCCGCGACGGGAGCAGGTGATGGCCGCGGCCTGCGCCGCGAAGCGCAACAGCGCCTCCAGTTGCCTGGGGTCCAGCGCCGTCAGCGCCGCGGGCGTGAGCGCATCGTGGTCGTCCAGCCAGGTCAGCAGGGCCGCCTGGAAGGTGTCGCCGGCGCCGACCGTGTCGATCACCTTCACCGGCTTGGACGGTGCGTCGGTATGCGCCTTGGCCGTCCATGCGCTCGAGCCTGCGCCGCCGCGCGTGACGACCACCAGTGCCGCGCCCCGCATCAGCCATCGCGGCGCCACCTGCTCGGGTGTCTCGCCGGGGTAGAGCAGGGCGAGGTCTTCCTCGCTCACCTTGACCAGGTGCGCCAGCGAGACCATGTCCTCGACCGCTTCGCGCCAGCGCGCAATGTCGGGTTCGACATTGAGCCGGACGTTCGGGTCGTAGGCGATCAGGCAGCGTGCACATGCGCCTGCCGCGAGCGCGCGCAGCGTGCTGCCGACCGGCTCCACCACGAGCGCGTAGGAGCCGAACTGCAGCACACGCGTGTTCGCGGGCAGCGCCGGCAGCATGTCGGGCGTGAGCTGCCGGTCGGCCGCGCCGTCGCCGTGAAAGTCGTAGCGAGGCACGCCCGTGGCGTCGATGCTGACGACGCTGAGCGTGCTCGGCGCGTCGCTGCGCAAGACGAGGGAGGTGTCGACACCCTCGGCCACCAGCGACGCCAGCAAGCGCTCGCCCATGGCGTCGGTCGACAGCGTGGAGAGGAAGGCCGCCGGCCGTGCCAGCCGGGCCAGGCCCTGCGCCACATTGAGGGGCGAGCCGCCGATGCGCGCATCGAGCCGCATACCGGTAGGCGTGGACTCGCCCATGTAGACGTCCATCAGGGCTTCACCGCAGACCACGAACATATTGATGTCTCCTTCGGGTTTCTACTAAATAAATCAACTTGATTTAATAACTCGAACCCAACTATAGTTGCATCGCCCCCCGCCGCAAAGCCCCATGAAGGGCAAAACACCCAGGAGACAACCCGATGTTCAAGCTCACCCTCGCCGCCGCCCTGGCCTCCGCCGCTGTGCTGGCCGCCCCTGTCCCGGCCCAGGCCGCCGAGCCCGTGATCGGCCTGATCACCAAGACCGAGACCAACCCCTTCTTCGTCAAGATGAAGGAAGGCGCCACCGCCGAGGCCAAGGCCAAGGGCGCCAAGCTGCTGTCGGGCGCGGGCAAGACCGACGGCGACAACGCCGGCCAGGTCGCCGCCATGGAGAACATGATCGCCGCCGGCGCCAAGACCATCCTGATCACGCCCAGCGACGCCAAGGCCATCATCCCGGCCATCAAGAAGGCCCAGGACAAGGGCGTGATGGTGATCGCCCTGGACAGCCCGACCGACCCGCAAAGCGCCACCGACGCCCTCTTTGCCACCGACAACTACAAGGCCGGCGTGCTCATCGGCGAGTACGCCAAGGCCGCCATGGCCGGCAAGCCCGTGAAGATCGCCACCCTCGACCTGTTCCCGGGCCACCCGGTGGGCGCGCAGCGCCACAACGGCTTCCTGCAGGGCTTCGGSCTGAAGAGCAACGACGCCAAGAACAACGAGCTGGCCCGCCCGGTGGAGGTGGTGTGCATGGCCGACAGCTTCGGCGACCGCGCCAAGGGCCAGACCGCGATGGAGAACTGCCTGCAGAAGAACCCCGACATCAACCTGGTCTACACCATCAACGAGCCGGCCGCCGCCGGCGCCTTCAACGCGCTGTCGAAGTCCGGCAAGGACAAGAGCGTCATGATCGTCTCGGTCGACGGCGGCTGCGACGGCATCCGCGACGTGGCCGCCGGCAAGATCGCCGCCACCTCGCAGCAGTACCCGCTGAAGATGGCCGCCATGGGCGTGGCCGCCGGCGTGGACTACGCCRCCAGCGGCAAGAAGGTCAGCGGCTACACCGACACCGGCGTCACGCTGATCGCGGCCAAGCCGGTGGCCGGCGTCGAGAGCAAGGACACCCAGGTCGGCACCGAGCTGTGCTGGGGCAAGAAGTAAGCGCCGCGCGCACGCCACCGCACAGGCCACCGCACACCGGACACGCACACACCATGACCACCGCCACCCTGAAGCTGCCCCCGCTCGGGCAGMTGGGCCCGTTCATCGCGCTGCTGATCGCCTGCGTCGCCTTCGGCCTGACGACCGACCAGTTCTTCAGCGGCGAGAACTTCTCGCTGATCCTGCAGCAGGTGACGGTGGTCGGCGTGATCGCGATCGGCCAGACGCTGATCATCCTGACGGCCGGCATCGACCTGTCGTGCGGCATGATCATGGCGCTCGGCAGCATCGTGATGACCAAGCTGGCCGCCGACATGGGCCTGCCCGCGCCGCTGGCGATCCTCGCCGGCATCGCGGTGACCGCCGCCTTCGGGCTCATCAACGGCCTCTTGGTCACGCGCATCAAGCTGCCGCCCTTCATCGTCACCCTGGGCACCTTCAACATCGCCTTCGCGATCACCCAGCTGTACTCGGGCGCGCAGACCGTGACCGAGGTCCCGCCGATGATGACCTGGTTCGGCAGCACCTTCGCGCTGGGCGGCACCAACGTCGCCTACGGCACGGTGCTGATGATCCTGCTCTACCTGGGCGTGTGGTTCTGGCTGCGCGAGACCGGCGCCGGCCGCCACGTCTACGCGGTGGGCAACAACCCGGAGGCCACGCGCCTGGTCGGCATCCCGCCCGAGCGCGTGCTGCTGGGCGTCTATGTGCTGGCGGGCGTCTTCTACGGCATCGCCTCGCTGATGTCGGTGGCGCGCACCGGCGTCGGCGACCCCAACGCGGGCCAGACCGAGAACCTCGACGCGATCACCGCGGTGGTGCTCGGGGGCACCAGCCTGTTCGGCGGGCGCGGCATGATCCTGGGCTCGCTGGTCGGCGCCGTGGTGGTGGGCGTGCTGCGCAACGGCCTCACGCTGATGGGCGTGTCCTCCGTCTACCAGGTGCTGATCACCGGCATCCTGGTGATCGTCGCCGTCACGGTGGATCAACTTTCGCGCAAGGGAGCCCGCTGACATGACCGCTACCACCGCACCCCTGGTGATGCAGGCCAAGGGCCTGGTCAAGCGCTACGGCCAGGTCACCGCGCTGGACGGCGCCGACTTCGAGCTGCGCGCCGGCGAGATCCTGGCCGTGATCGGCGACAACGGCGCGGGCAAGTCCTCGCTGATCAAGTGCCTGTCGGGCGCCACGATTCCCGACGAGGGCGAGATCATCCTGGACGGCAAGATCATCCACTTCAAGGGCCCCATCGACGCGCGCCGCGAGGGCATCGAGACGGTCTACCAGGACYTGGCCGTGGCGCCGGCCATGACCATCGCCGAGAACCTGTTCCTGGGCCGCTCGGCGTGAAGGAGGGCAACATGGTGCTCGAGCTGATCCGCCGGGTGCGCGACAAGGGCCTGCCGGTGGTGCTGATCAGCCACAACATGCCCCACGTCTTCGAGATCGCCGACCGCATCCACGTCGCCCGCCTGGGCAAGCGCGGCGCCGTGCTGAACCCCAAGAAGATCAGCATGAGCGACACCGTCGCGGTCATGACCGGCGCGCTGCCGCCCGAGCAACTGCCCGCCGAATGCCTGGCATGAGGGGGCGTCCATGCTGAAGAACATCGACCCCCGCCTCAGCCCTGAACTGCTCAAGGTGCTTTGCGAGATGGGCCATGGCGACGAGGTCGTGCTGGCCGACGCCAACTTTACGGCCGAGTCGCTGGGCCGCGGCAAGCCGATCGTGCGGTTGCCCGGCGTGGGCATGCGCGAGGCCTGCGCGGCGGTGCTGTCGGTGCTGCCGCTGGACGGGGCGGTGGCGCAGCCGGTCGCGTACATGCAGGTCAGCGGCAAGCCCGAGGGCTATCGCAGCGCGTTGCAGCGCGACGTGATCGCCCGAATGCAGGCGAGCGGCGATGCGGGCGACGCGCAATGCGAGGCCATGGAGCGATTCGCCTTCTACGAGCGCGTCTCGCGCGCCTACGCCATCGTGCAGACCGGGGAAATGCAGCCGTTCGCCAATTTCCTGCTCAAGAAAGGCGTGATCGCTCACGACCTGTTGCCATGAGCGCCGCGCCGGGCCGCCCCAAGCAAGCTCGCACCGCAGTGCGAAGCACGAAGGCACTCCAGTGAACACAGCAGAGACCGCCGCCAGGCTGCGGCCGCGCGGCTCCAACAACCTGGGCACGCGCCAGTTCAACGAGCGCGTGGTGTTGCAGGCGATCCGCCTCCACGGCGCGTTGCCGAAGGCCGAGATCGCACGGCTGACGAACCTGACCGCGCAGACGGTGCAACTCATCATCGCAAGGCTGGAGGCTGACGGCCTGGTGCTCAAGCACGCACCCTTGCGCGGCAGGATCGGCCAACCTTCGATACCGATGGCGCTGAACCCGGACGGCGCGTATTCGATCGGCATCAAGATCGGGCGGCGCAGCCTCGATGTGCTGCTGGTCGACTTCGCCGCGCAGGTCCGCGAGCGCCTCACGCTCGACTACCAGTTCCCCGATCCCGACACCCTGTTCGACGAGATCCGGGCCCGCATCCAGGCGCTGCGCAAGACGCTCGGCCCCAAGCGCGCCCAACTGCTGCACGGCGTCGGCATCGCCGCCCCCTTGTCGCTCGGCGGCTGGCAATCGCTGCTTGGCGTGGCGCCGGAGCAGGCCGGCAAGTGGAACGCGACCGACATTCGCGCGCAGGTGACGGCAATGACCAAGCTGCCCGTCGAATTGGTCAAGGACACGGCGGCGGCCTGCGTGGCCGAACTGGTGTCCGGGCGCGGACGCAGCATCCGCAGCTTTCTCTATATCTACGTCGACACATTCGTCGGCGGTGGGCTGGTCATCGACAGTCGCCTGCGCAGCGGAGGGTCCGGCAACGCGGGCGCTGTCGGGTCGATGCCGCTCGCCCCGGGCGACGCCAGCGGCACCGTGCCGCGCCAGGTGCTCAACGTGGCGTCGCTGTTCACGCTGGAGTCGATGGTTGCGCAGGCCGGACTCGATGTCGGCGCCCTGGCGGACGCGCGCGCGGTCGCCTCTCCCTGGCTGCCCGTGACGCGCAAGTGGATGTCGCAGGCGACCCCGGCGCTCGCGATGGCGATCAATGGCGCTGCCGCGCTGCTCGACCTCGAGGGCGTGGTCATCGACGGATCGTTCAGCAGGGAGATGCTTGCGGCGTTGCTCGCGGAGCTTGGCGTCGCGCTCGATCGCTGCAACTGGGAAGGCGTCTCCCGCCCTGAGGTTCTGGGCGGAACGATGGGCGCCGATGCGGGCGCGATCGGCGGCGCCCTGCTGCCGCTCTACGCCAACTTCGCCCCCGATCGCAACCTGTTTCTCAAACTCGATCGTTGATCCGATCGCTGCGTCAACCTGAATTCCCATCCCCGGTGTCGCGCGCCTGAGGCCGGGACCCGCTTTGCCAAGGAGCCTTCGATGCGTCTTCATCCCCTGCTGGCCGCGGTCACCGACCGCATCGGCGACCGCAGCGCGACGCCGCGCGCGGCCTACCTTGCCCGCCTCGAACAAGCCCGCGCCAAGGGCCCGGTCCGACAGGCCCTCGGCTGCACGAACCTGGCCCACGGCTTCGCCGCGGCGCCGGCCGGCGACAAGATCATGCTGCGCGAGCTGCGCCAGCCCAACATCGCGATCGTCTCGTCCTACAACGACATGCTGTCGGCGCACCAGCCCTTCGAGCGCTTCCCGGCCCTCATCAAGCGGGCGGCGCGCGAGGTGGGCGCCACCGCGCAGTTCGCCGGCGGCGTGCCGGCGATGTGCGACGGCGTCACGCAGGGCGAGCCCGGCATGGAGCTGTCGCTCTTCAGCCGCGACGTGATCGCGATGGCCACCGCGGTGGCGCTCTCGCACAACATGTTCGATGCCGCGCTGTGCCTGGGCATCTGCGACAAGATCGTCCCCGGCCTGCTGATCGGGGCGCTGCAGTTCGGCCATCTGCCGACCCTCTTCGTGCCCGGCGGTCCGATGCCTTCGGGCATTTCCAACGACGAGAAGGCGCGCGTGCGGCAGCGCTACGCCAAGGGCGAGGTCGGCCGCGACGCGCTGCTCGAATCCGAAGAGAAGTCCTACCACGCACCGGGCACCTGCACCTTCTACGGCACGGCCAACAGCAACCAGATGCTGATGGAAGTGATGGGCCTGCACCTGCCGGGTGCGGCTTTCGTCCATCCGGGCACGCCGCTGCGCGACGCGCTGACCGCGGCGGCGGCGCAGCGGGCGGTCGAGATCACGGCCGAGGGCGCCGAGTACACGCCGATCGGCCGGGTGGTCGACGAGCGCGCGATCGCCAATGCCATCGTCGGCCTGCTGGCCACGGGCGGCTCGACCAACCACACGATCCACCTGGTCGCGATCGCGCGCGCCGCCGGCATCCGCATCAACTGGGACGACTTCCGCGACCTGTCCAAGGCGGTGCCGCTGCTGGCGCGCGTCTACCCGAACGGCAAGGCCGACGTCAACCAGTTCCACGCCGCCGGCGGCATGGGCTACGTGATCGGCGAACTGCTGGACGCCGGGTTGCTGCACGGCGATACGCTCACGGTGGCCGGCGCCGGTGGCCTGGCGCGCTACCGCCAGCAGCCGGCCCTGGACGACGCCGGCCGGCTGGCCTGGCGCGACACGCCGCGCGCCAGCGCCGATGACGCCATCCTGGCGCCGGTGTCGGCGCCCTTCAGCCTCGACGGTGGGCTCAAACTGCTCACCGGCAACCTCGGCCGCGCCGTCATCAAGACCTCGGCGGTCAAGCTCGTGCACCGCGTGGTGCAGGCGCCGGCGATCGTGTTCGACACGCAGGAGGAGGTGATCGCCGCCTTCGATCGCGGCGAGCTGCAGCGCGACTTCGTCGCCGTGGTGCGCTTTCAGGGTCCGCGCGCCAATGGCATGCCCGAGCTGCACAAGCTCACGCCGATCCTGGGCGTGCTGCAGGACCAGGGCTTCCATGTCGCGCTGGTCACCGATGGGCGCATGTCCGGCGCTTCGGGCAAGGTGCCGGCGGCGATCCACGTCACGCCCGAGTGCCTGGCGGGCGGGCCGCTCGCGCGGGTGCGCGACGGCGACCTGATCGTGCTGGACGGCGAGCGCGGCGTGCTCGGGGCCCGCGTCGCCGCCGCCGAGTGGCAGTCGCGCCAGCCGGCCGTCGCCGAGCTCGGCGAGTCCCGCCACGGCATGGGCCGCGAGCTGTTCGCGGCGTTTCGCGCCCATGCGCTCGGCGCCGAGGAGGGCGCGATCACCTTCCACGCGGCCGAGCCCGGCACGTCGGCCACCGCGGCGCACGTCGCGCCCGTTCACGACCATTTTGTATTTGCACAAGGAGCCACGAAATGAACATCCTGAGCATCATGCGCAACGGACCGGTGATCCCGGTCATCGTCATCGACCGGCTGGAAGACGCGGTGCCCTTGGCACGCGCGCTGGTGGCCGGCGGCGTCCGGGTGCTCGAGCTGACCTTGCGCACGCCGGTGGCGCTGAAGGCGATCGAGGCCATCGCCAACGAGGTCGAAGGCGCGATCATCGGCGTCGGCACGATCACCCGGCCGGAGGACTTCGACGCCTCGGTCAAGGCCGGCGCCTTGTTCGGCGTCAGTCCGGGCCTGACGCCGGAGCTGGTTGCGGCGTCCAGGGACAGTTCGCTGCCCTTGCTGCCCGGCGTGATGACGCCCTCGGACGTGATCGCCGCGCGCGCGGCGGGCTTCACCGAACTCAAGCTCTTCCCGGCACAGCAGGCCGGCGGCGTGGGCATGCTGAAGGCCCTGGGCGGTCCCTTTCCCGAGCTGAGCTTCTGCCCGACCGGCGGCATCGGCGCCGCCACGGCGCCGGATTTCCTGGCCCTGCCCAACGTCGCCTGCGTCGGCGGCTCCTGGCTGACGCCGGGCGACGCGGTCGCCTCCCGCGACTGGGGCCGCATCACCGCGTTGGCAAGGGACACCGCGCGTCTCGGCCAGGCCGCCTGAACCCCGAGCGACGACTTCGCCTCTCTGCGACGCAACCCAGGATTCTTCCATGCCCCAAGTCAATTCATTCGATCTGCTGCTGTTCGGCGGCACCGGCGACCTTGCCATGCGCAAGCTGCTGCCGGCCCTGTACTTCCGCCACCGCGACGGTGATCTTGCGCCGCATGGCCGGATCCTGGGCCTGGCGCGCGAGCAGCTCGGGCGCTCGGACTTCATCGYGAAGGTGAAGGCSAGCTTTGCCAGCTTCGTGCCCGCCGCGGACATGGACGAGGCGACCTTCGCGAGCTTCGCCGAACGCCTCGACTACGCCAAGGTGGAGGCGAACACGCCCGCGGATTTCGATGCGCTGGCCGAGGTGCTGAAGGATTCGCCGGCCGAGGTCCGGGTCTTCTTCCTGTCCACCGCGCCGGACTTCTTCGCGCCGATCTGCAAGAACCTCGCGGCGGCCGGGCTGGCCAGCGCCAACTCGCGCGTCGTGCTSGAGAAGCCCCTCGGGCGCGACCTGGCCTCGGCGCAGAAGATCAACGCGGACGTCGGCCGCGTGTTCACCGAGCCGCAGATCTTTCGCATCGACCACTACCTGGGCAAGGAGCCGGTCCAGAACCTGCTCGCGCTGCGCTTCGCCAATGCSCTGCTGGARCCGCTGTGGAACCGGACCTGGGTGCGCAACGTGCAGATCACGATCGCCGAGCAGGTGGGGGTCGAGACCCGAGGCGAGTTCTACGACCGCACSGGCGCGCTGCGCGACATGGTGCAGAACCATCTGCTGCAATTGCTGTGCATCGTCGCGATGGAGCCGCCGACCTCCATCCATCCGGATGCGGTGCGCGACGAGAAGCTCAAGGTGCTGCGGGCGCTGACGCCCTTCACGCAGGCCGACGTCGGCGCGCGCACCGTGCGCGGCCAGTACCGCGCCGGCACCGTCAACGGCCAGGCSGTGCCGGGCTACCTCGAGGAAGCCGGCATTCCGCCCGACACGTCCACCGAGACCTACGTGGCGATCCGCGCCGAGCTCGAGAGCTGGCGCTGGTCGGGCGTGCCGTTCTACCTGCGCACCGGCAAGCGCATGGCCGAGCGCTCGGCCGAGATCGTGGTCAACTTCCGCTCGGTGCCGCATTCGATCTTTCCGTCCAATGGCACCGAMTCGSMGGGCAACCGSCTGGTCATCCAGCTCCAGCCGGAAGAGAGCCTCAAGCTGTTCATGATGGCCAAGGTGCCCGGCGACACCATGAACCTGCGGCCGGTCGGCCTGAACCTGGACTTTGCCGAGCAGTTCAAGCAGCGTCCGATGGAAGCCTACGAGCGCCTGCTGCTGGACGCGATCCGGGGCAACCTGACGCTGTTCATGCGCCGCGACGAACTCGACGCCGCCTGGCGCTGGTGCGAGCCGATCCTGAACGGCTGGCGCGCCTCGGGCGAGGCGCCCCGGCCCTACAGCGCCGGATCGTGGGGACCCGCCGCTTCCAGCGCGCTGGTCGGACGCGACGGTGCCTCATGGCGMGAAGAGTCCTGARCCCGGGCACGCCGCGCGATTCCCCATCGACCCGCAACCCCACCCGAGACAACCCATGCACACACCCCGCTGCGACCAAACCCAGGCCTGGGCCGCCCTGCGCGGCCATTACGACGAACATGGCCGCGACTTCGACCTGCGCGAGGCCTTCGCCCGCGACCCCGGCCGCTTCGAGGCGCTGGGGGTCGAGGCGCCCGGCCTGTTCGCCGACCTGTCGAAGAACCGCATCGATGCCCAGTCGATGCGGCTGCTGCTCGACCTCGCGCGCGAGTGCGAGCTCGCGCCACGGCGCGACGCGATGCTGGCCGGCGCCGCCATCAACACCACCGAGGATCGCGCCGTGCTGCACACCGCGCTGCGCGCGCCGCGCGGCGAGGGGCCTTTCAGCGACGAGGTGCACGGCGTGCTCGACGCCATGCTCGCCTACGTCGAGTCGGTGCGCGACACCCGGGCCAGCGGCATCCGCCACATCGTCAACATCGGCATCGGCGGCAGCGACCTCGGGCCGCAGATGGCGGTGCCGGCCCTGGAGGCCTTCGCGCATCCGCAGCTCAGCTGCCACTTCGTCTCCAATGTCGACGGCCACGACATCACCTCGGTGCTGCGCCACCTGCGGCCGGAAGAAACCCTGTTCGTGATCGCCAGCAAGACCTTCACCACGCAGGAGACCATGGCCAATGCGCATGCGGCCAAGGCCTGGTTCGCGGCCCACGGCGGCACCGACACGGCCAAGCACTTCGTGGCGACGACCACCCACGTCGCGGCGGCGGCCCGGTTCGGCATCACGACCACCTTCGGCTTCTGGGACTGGGTGGGCGGGCGCTACTCGCTGTGGTCSGCCATCGGCCTGCCGATCGCGCTGGCGATCGGCGCCGACAATTTCCGCGCCCTGCTGGCCGGCGCCCACGCGATGGACCGGCATTTCGCGACGGCGCCGCTCGAGAAGAACCTGCCGGTGCTGCTGGGCCTGATCGACGTCTGGTATCGCAACTTCCACGGCTTCACGAGCCGCAGCGTCGCGCCCTACCACCAGGGACTGAAGCGGCTGCCGGCCTATCTGCAGCAACTCGAAATGGAGTCGAACGGGAAGTGCGTCGACCTCGACGGCAACCCCGTGCCCTTCGCGACCAGCCCGGTGGTCTGGGGCGAGCCCGGCACCAACGGCCAGCACGCCTACTTCCAGATGCTGCACCAGGGCACCGACGTGATCCCGGTCGAGTTCCTGCTGGTCAAGCAGCCGACGCACGACCTGGCCGACCCCCACGCCAAGCTGCTGGCCAACGGCCTGGCCCAGGCCCAGGCGCTGATGCTCGGCAAGCGCACCGACCAGGCCCTGGCCGAGCGGGCGCCGACCGCGGCCARGTCAMTGGCGCCGGAGATCGTCGCCAGGCACCGGACCTTCCCCGGCAACCGCCCGAGCACCACGCTGCTGCTCGAGCGCCTGACGCCGCACAGCCTGGGCGCGCTGATCGCGATGTACGAGCACCGCGTCTTCACCAGCGGTGCGCTGTGGGGCATCAACAGCTTCGACCAGTGGGGCGTCGAGCTCGGCAAGGCCCTGTGCAGCGACCTGCTGCCGCGCCTGGCGAGCGGCGACACCCAGGGGCTGGACGCTTCGACTGCGGGACTGATGAAGCGCTTG
>NZ_JBFUHO010000073.1:0-33108 GCF_056402355.1 Variovorax sp. P4_B11 | reverse complement strand
CCTCCATCGAGAAGAGCATCGCGCCGCTGCGCTCCTTTGTGGCCGAGCCGATGCGCTACGGTAACTTGTTCCTCGCCGGCGATGCCGCGCACATCGTGCCACCGACCGGCGCACGCGGCCTCAACAGCGCCGCATCCGACATCTACTACCTCTATCACGCAATGGTCGATCATTACAAGAAGCGCGATGACCGCGGCCTCGACACCTATTCGCAGAAGGCGCTGGCTCGGGTCTGGAAGGGGCAGCGTTTCTCGTGGTGGATGACCACCCTGCTTCATCGCTTTCCTGACAGCAGTGCCTTTGACCGGCGCTTGCAGGACACAGACCTCGCCTACCTGTTCTCGTCCCAGAAGGCACTGGGATCCCTGGCTGAGAACTATGTGGGACTGCCGTTCTAGACACGATGTTCGCCTCGCCGGGGTAGCCTGCCGGTGTCCGTGAGAGCAGGTTGGATGCCGAGGATTCGCATCCCCCTGGCGCGTTGCGGGTACGGGGCACAGCAGCGTCGATCTGACCTGTGTGAGGCGCTCTACGCGATGCAGGCGGATCCCCAGATCGCTTCGCGCTTCGAACCGATGGCGCTGTCTAGATGGCGCGAGAGCGCCGGGCTGCGAGAGTTCGTCGTGAGCTTCGGTCGTCTCTTGCCGCTGCATCGGCCATCGCCCTTCTGCGAGAAGGAGATGATCCAGAAGCTCATGGCGTTCAGCGGCGGGCTCACCGTGCCAATTGAAAGATCAAAAGTGACAGATTGAAGGGAAACCGACACCAGTATTTCAGCAGCCTGTTCATATGGTCGCCGCTGTCAATGGTCGAAAGTGAATGATTTTTGGTGGGGTGTTTGGGATCGATCGGGTGATGCGACTCGAGCGTTGCAGCGACGATGAATCAAGCTCATATCCGCGGATTGGTTACCTGCACTTCATCGATTCGTCGTAGGCCTGCCTCGCTCTAGGGTCGGGGATCATCCTTGCGGTGCCCTGGTAACAGGCTCGAGGGTTGCTCTATCGTTGCTCGTGCCGCATCACCAGATCGATCCCGGTGCCTTCGCTATTTCAGGTTGACTCGACTTTCTCGCGCTGCGCCTGCATGCCGATGGCCCAGACGAAGCCGGCCAACTCCCTTGCGACCGCGACTCAAGCCTTGTTGGCTTGCAAGCCGCGAGCATTCAATGCGGCAAACCGCTGGGTCAGCCGCAGCTGCGCCGTCCAGGCCATCCTTCGTATCGGTTCGGACAACTCCTGTTGTCGAATCTGCGCCTGCATGCCGATGCGCGCCTTGAAGCGATAGTTCTAGGCGGCCTCGGTCAGCAATCGGCGCGCATGCGCGTTGCCCGTCTTGGTGATGCTGCCGCGGCTCGTGCGCTCGCCGCTGGAATGCTCGGACGGTACCAGCCCGAGATAGCCCATGAGCTTGCGCGGATGGGCAAAGCGCCCGAGGTCGCCGATCTCGGCCACCAGGCCAATCGCCGTGATCGCGGCGACACCACGCAGTGCCTGCAGCGCACCAACCACCGCTTCGAAGCGCCAGCCAGCGATCGAGGCCTGCAGTGCCTTGGTCAGCCGATCGACGCGATCGTCTGCCGCCGTCACGGCTTGCCAGTATTCGGTGAACGCCGTCTGGGCGGCGCCGGCGCCGAAGTTCAGCGTCCCCAGCCAGCGGTAGTAGGCACCGCACCATGAGGTCTTGCCGGTGTAACGTACATCGTGGCGCAGCAGGAAGCCCTTGAGCTGATGGCGGGCCTGGACGCGACTGTGGACCGCGTCTTCGCGCGCCCGCGACAAATCACGGATCGCTTCGTCGTCTAAATCGGGGATCCACACGGCGCTCAACTGCCCGGCGCGCGAGCACTCAGCCAACTGCACGCTGTCACGCCCATCGGTCTTGACTCGATCGCCTGGGCGCCGCGGGATCTGCGATGGGGCAATGATCTCGCAGGTGTAGCCCTTGGCCTTCAGCGCACGCTGCAGTCCGAACCCCGTCGGGCCAGCCTCGTACACGATGTGCAATTGCTCCGCGGTACCGACCTTCGCCAGCACCTTCAGCAGCTTGTTCACGTCATGCGTGACCTTGCCGATCATGCGCCCGGGCGCTCGACCTGGCTCGGCCGCCGCCACGCTGATGCTGTCCTTGTGGACGTCCAAACCCACGTGAATCTTGCTACGCTCTTGCATGGCCGGTCTCCTTGTTGCTGACGACGCAAGTCACAGCATGTAGCTCTGCGTTCTTGGACGCAACCTACGATGTTGGAGACCGGCCGCCTGTCTACTGGGCGGCGACCATCATGTCTAGGCCCAGCATCTTGGGGCTGACCCGCCTTGGGTCGGCCTATCGGTGGCCGCTTCGTCGGGTCGCGCGAGAGCAACTCTGCGATACCGCTGGCGTTGACGCAGGCATAGTTCGATACGCTGGGGGTGGCTTGCCTTGCGGGCGCTGCCCGAGAGGGGCGGATCACGTGGTTGTCGGATGAAAGCGATCGTGCACGGGCGTGCGCCTCTCCGGAGCGGCGGTGCGCCATCCCAGTCGAGCAGAAATCTCCGCCGCCGCGTCGCGAACGGCGTGCGCAGCGCTGGAGTTCCAGTCCGCTGAAAAATTGTCGTGATGGCCCAGCGCGGTGATCACGATCACCGGTTCGCCCTCGTGATCGAAAACGGGCGCGCTGAAGGCATTGACGCCGGGGATCGGCTTGCCCTCGGCGCGCGCGACGCCGTGTGCTCGAAGCTCTGCCACAGCTTCGCGCAAGTCCTTGGCCTTCGCCTTGAGCAATGGCGTCTTGAGGCCCTCTGGATCGCCCAACGCCACTGCCATCGCCTTCTCGATTCGATCGGCGGGCAGGACGCCGGCGAAGGCGCGGCCGGTGGCCGTGCCCAGAATGGACATCACGGTTCCGGCGCGCATGGAGACGTGCAACGCCTCGTGGGCGTCGATCATTCGAATGATGGTCGGCCCGAAGTTGCCCCAGACCGCGAGCGCCACCGCATGGCCAGTCGATGCCGCGAGCGCTTGAGCGACGGGCAACGCGGCACGGACCGGATCCAGCTGATGCAGGCACGTCAGACCCAATTGCAAAGCTGCCGGGCCCAAGGCATACCGCCCCGTCTCAGCCTCCTGCTCGATCAGTCTCAGCTTTCCGAAACTCACCAGGTAAGGGTGCGCGCGCGCCGCCGGCAGGCCGGATCGGTTTGAGAGGTCCCTGAGCGTCATCGGCGTCAGGCTGTTCGCCAAGGCAAGCAGCAGACGCCCGCCGACCTCGATCGACTGGACGGCCCGTTGCTCCTTGTCTTCCTTGCCTGGTTCTTCGGAATGGGTTGCGCGCATATCGCCTTCAAGGTTGCTTCGGGATCAGTTTGCCTAAACCGAAACGATTTGTCACTTGCAAACCAGCTTTCACCTCTGGCTGCCTCTGCGGGATCCCACCGAGCAAGCCCCTGCGCTAGGGAAAATACCTAGTTTGGCGATTGCAAATACGTTTGCCATAGACAAACTAACGGTGAATAATGCAAACACGTTTGGTTTAGACAAATCTTCAGCCTCCAGAGACCCCGCATGAATGCCACCAAGAAATTCGCCTCCCAAGCCGACCTTGAAGAAAAGCAGGTCAGCTTTACCAAGCTTTCGGATCACGCCTATGCGTACACGGCCGAGGGCGACCCGAACACCGGCATCATCGTGGGCGACGACGCCGTGCTGGTGGCCGATACGCAGGCCACGCCAGCGATGGCCCAGGATGTGGTGCGCCGGATTCGTGAAGTCACGGACAAGCCGATCAAGTACGTTGTCCTGACCCATTACCACGCGGTGCGCGTGCTCGGCGCGAGCGGCTTCAATCCCCAACAGATCATTGCGAGCCAGGACACCTATGACCTGATCGTCGAACGTGGCGAACAGGACAAGGCGAGCGAAATCGGCCGCTTCCCGCGCCTCTTCCGTGACGTTGAAAGCGTGCCGCCCGGCATGACCTGGCCGACCATGACTTTCAACAAGAAGATGACGCTGTGGCTCGGCAAGCTCGAGGTTCAGCTGCTGCAACTCGGTCGCGGCCACACCAAGGGCGACACGGTCGTCTGGTTGCCGCAAGACCGCGTGCTGCTCAGCGGCGACCTGGTCGAGTTCGATGCAACGCCTTACGCAGGCGACGCTTACTTCAAGGACTGGCCACAGACGCTCGAGAACGTCGCCGCCCTGAAGCCGACCGCACTGGTCCCCGGTCGTGGCCCCGCCCTCGTGGGCAAAGAGCAAGTCGCTGCCGGCCTCAAGGCCACCGGTGGGTTCATTGCCGATGTGCGCGCCAGCGTCGAGGCTGGCGTCGCCGCCGGCAAGGACCTCAACGCGGTCTACAAGGACACCTTCGCCAGGCTCAAGCCCAAGTACGGTCACTGGGTCATCTTCGACCACTGCATGCCCTTCGACGTCACGCGCTGTTACGACGAGGCCACCCAGTACCCGGACCCGCGCATCTGGACGGCCGAGCGTGACATCGAAATGTGGCAAACGCTGGAAGGCTGACCCGCAACGCACGCATCGATTCGACTGCTGCCTTCGATGGAAGGCAGCGCCAACCAGGCGTTCACGGCGATTTCCGGATGGCGCCACCAGGAGACAAAGTCATGCAACTCAACGAACTTGCGTCAAGCAAGGGGGAAGCCGTCGACTACCAGAAACTGGAGTTCGACTATGTCCGCCATTCCGACCAGGATGCGGCTGTGCCCATGCGGCGCCCGGTGGTGGTGGTCGGCGCGGGGCCGGTGGGCCTGGCGCTCGCCATCGACCTGGCGCAGCGCGACGTGCCGGTCGTGCTGCTCGACGACGACAACACGCTTTCCACCGGCTCCCGCGCCATCTGCTTCGCCAAGCGCACGCTCGAGATCTTCGACCGTCTGGGCTGTGGTGACCGCATGGTCGGCAAGGGCGTGTCGTGGAACGTCGGCCGCGTGTTCTTCAAGAACGAGCAGATCTACAGCTTCGACCTGTTGCCCGAGGCAGGGCATGCGCGGCCGGCGTTCATCAACCTGCAGCAGTACTACGTCGAAGGCTTCCTGGCCGAGCGAGCGGCCGAATTGCCGCTGATCGATGTGCGCTGGAAAAACAGGGTCGCAGGCGTCGTGCAGCACGCGGACCATGTCACGTTGACCGTCGAGACGCCCGACGGTCCCCATCTGCTCGAGGCTGACTACGTCGCGGCCTGTGATGGCGGCCGCTCGAGCGTGCGCCAGTTGCTGGGCCAGGAAAGCAAGGGTCGCCAGTTCAAGGACCGCTTCCTGATCGCCGACGTGAAGATGAAGCTGGACAGGCCCGCCGAACGCTGGTTCTGGTTCGACCCCGAGTTCCATCGCAACCAGAGCGTGCTGCTGCACATGCAGCCCGACAACGTCTGGCGCATTGACTTTCAGCTCGGCTGGGATGCCGACCCTGAAGAAGAAAAGAAGCCCGAGAAGATCAACCCGCGCGTCAAGGCGCTGCTCGGCGAAGACGCGCAGTTCGATCTCGAATGGGCGAGCGTCTACACGTTCTCGTGCCTGCGGATGGACCAGTTCCGGCATGGCCGCGTCTTCTTTGCTGGTGACTCGGCGCATGGTGTGTCCCCTTTCGGCGCTCGTGGTGCCAATTCGGGCGTGCAGGATGCGGAGAACCTGGCATGGAAGCTTGCGGCAGTGCTACGGCACCAGGCGCCCGACCAGCTCCTCGACAGCTATGGCCAGGAACGCGAATATGCGGCCGACGAGAACATCCTCAACTCGACGCGCGCCACCGACTTCATCACCCCGAAGAGCGAGATCAGCAAGCTGTTCCGCGACGCGGTGCTCGAGCTTGCAAAGTCGCACGCCTTTGCTCGCACCCTGGTCAACAGCGGTCGGCTGTCAGTGCCTGCGACGCTGCGCACATCGACGTTGAACACCCCGGATATTGATCCCTTCAAAGGGCGCATGGTGCCGGGCGCAGTGGCCTCTGACGCTCCGGTGCGCCACGCCGAAGACAAGAACGGCTGGCTGCTGAAGGCAGCAAGCGGCCCCTCCTTTACAGCGCTGGTGTTCGGCAGCGGTGACGCGGCCGAACGCGCGGCACGCGCTGTGACGGAGGCCAGCGCCGCCGCAGGCGTGCCCGCCGCGATCGTGCGTGTCCCGCTTGATGAAGCTCACGCACTGGCGGCCCAGCGCTACGACGCGCAAGCCGGCACGGTCTACCTGTTGCGACCCGACCAGCACGTGTGCGGCCGTTGGCGCCAGGCTGACGCGTCCCTCGTTGGATCTGCGTTGAAACGCGCCCTCTCCAAAGCTTGAAGGAGTTTCCATGTCGCACGCCTCTCAACTGATCACCGCCTCGAACTTCGATGCGCCGGACGATTTCTACGAAGCGCTGATCGAAGCGCACCAAGGCCTCTCCACAGAGGAAAGCCATGCATACAACGCGCGTCTGGTCCTTGTCCTGGCGAATCACATCGGGTCACTGCCGGTCCTGCGCCAAGCGTTCACGGCTGCCAAGCGCGGCTGACCAATTCCATCATTCCAAAGGAGACAATCACATGATTCGCACTTTCCTCACGGGCCTCGCGTTGGCCGCGACCAGTCACTTCGCGGCCGCGCAGGACAGCAAGCCCATCGAATGGGTAGTCGGCTATGCAGCAGGCGGTGGATCCGACTCCGTCGCACGCGCCACAGCCGAGACGATGTCGAAGAATCTTGCACGGCCGATCGTCATCACTAACAAGCCCGGCGCAGCGACGAACATCGCCGCCGATTACGCTGCCCGGTCGAAGGACTACGGCAACATCATGCTGACGGCCGACTTCGCCACGCTGGCCGCCAACCCATTTCTTTTCTCCAAGCTCAGCTACAACGCCGAAAAAGATCTTGCGCCGGTCGGCATGCTCGCGCGCTTCCCACTGGTGCTGGTGGTCGGTCCACAGGTGCCGGCGAAAAACTTCAAGGAGTTCATTGCCTGGGCCAAGGCTCAGCCCGGCGGCGTGAACTACGCATCCGCCGGCGCCGGCAGTCCCCACCACCTGGCGACCGAGTTGCTGCGCGAAAAGACCGGCGTCGCGATGACGCACGTCGCGTACCGCGGTGCGGCGCCCGCAATGCAGGACATCCTGGGCGGACAGGTGCCGTTCATGATGGTCGACACCGCGAGCGGCAATCAGTTCGTGCTGGCCGGCAAGGTCAAGGCCATTGGCGTCGCGAGCGCGAGGCGCATCGCCACGCTGCCGGACGTACCGACCCTGGCCGAGCAAGGGCTCGGCAACTTCGAAGCCTACGCATGGCAAGGGCTCTCGGTGCCGAGCGCTACCCCGCCCGAGACTGTGGCGAAGCTCAACAAGGCGTTGGTCGAAGCACTGAACTCGACGGCGGTGAAAGCACGCTTCCTTGCGCTCGGCGTCGAGGGATTGCCAGGCACGCCGAACGACATGGCGAAGTACGTGAAGGATGAGCGCGAGCGTTGGGGTCGCCTCATCAAGGCCAACAACATCAAGGTCGACTGAGCGGGGGCCTCTCATGAGCACCGCAATTGTGGCTGGCAGTCCTCCGGTCGACATCGGCCGGGCGCTCGATGATGGACCCTACACGACGATGCAGAAAGTCGTCGTCTTCATGGCCGCGCTGGCCATCGTGACGGACGGCTTTGACGGCCAACTCATCGGCTTCGCGATACCTTCGATCATCAAGGAGTGGGGCATCACGCGCGACGCGTTCGCACCCGCCGTGGCCGCGGGCCTGCTGGGCATGGCCATCGGCAGTGCCTGCGCCGGCCTGTGCGCGGATCGACTGGGGCGCAGAGTGGCAGTCATTGCGAGCGTCTTCCTGTTCGGCGGTGCCACTTGTTCCATCGGGTTCGCACCCGACGTCCTCACGATTGCCGGCCTGCGCTTCATCGCGGGCCTGGGCATCGGCGGTGCGCTGCCGAGTTCGACGACGATGACGGCCGAATTCACCCCAGCTCGTCGACGCACCCTGGCAGTGACCGCAACCATAGTGTGCTACCCACTGGGAGGCATGATTGCAGGACTGTTCGCGAGCGAGGTCTTGCCCGCCTACGGGTGGCGCGGTCTGTTCTGGATTGGCGGACTCTTCCCGATCGCGCTGAGCGCCCTGTTGTTCTTCGTACTTCCCGAGTCGCCGCGTTTCCTGGCGCGAAAGCCAAACCGTTGGCCGGAGTTGGGCAAGCTGCTTTCGCGCATGTCGCGCCCGACGGCCTCCAACACCGTGTTCGTCGACGCGGCCGAACAGAAGTCCGAACAGCACGCTGGCTTCAAGTCGCTGTTCGACACCGGCCGTGCCCGCGACACGATCGCCATCTGGGCAGCGTTCTTCATGTGCCTGCTGGCCGTGTACAGCGCCTTCAGCTGGTTGCCGACGATGCTGGCTTCGGAAGGGCTTTCGCCGGCCATCGCCGGCTCGGGCCTGACGGCGTACAACTTCGGTGGCGTCTTCGGCGCGCTGCTTTGCGCCGTCGCAATCACGCGTTTCGGCTCGCGCTGGCCGCTGGCGATCTGCTGCGCCGGCGCCGCCGCGAGTGCGTACCTGCTGAAAGGCGTGAACGTCGCGCAGAACACGAATCTGTTCATTATCGGCATCGGTCTGCATGGCCTGTTCGTCAACGCTGTGCAGTCGACCATGTACGCGCTTTGTGCCTTCGTGTACCCGACAGCCGTACGGGCCACCGGCACGGCCTCAGCGCTCGCGTTTGGTCGTCTGGGTGCGATCCTGAGCTCATTCGCCGGCGCGGCCGTGATCACGGCTGGTGGCGCATCCGCGTACCTGATGTTGCTCGGCACGGCAATGGTCGTCACGCTGATTGCGCTGATGACCGTGCGGCGACACATCCCGCGCGTCACCGCAGACGCCAAGGTTTCTGCCACCGCATTCGCCTCGCGTTGATCGCGCCGCCGGCATTGCCCAGGTGCCGTCGCAAACGCCCATTGGCGTTTGGTGGTCCATGCGCGCGGACGGATTGGCGACAGGCGAGAATGGATTGCGCCTGCCTGCCGCGAGAGATCACGAGACTGCGTGCCGCATGCGGTGTTGTGAGGGCGTGATGCCATATTCCGCCTTGAAGCAGCTTGCGAAGTGGGCCTGAGTGGCAAATCCCCAGCGCAGCGCCACATCGCCGATTGCTGTCGATCGGGCTGCAGAAGAGGCGAGTTCTTCATGTGCACGCTGCAGGCGCTGGCTCCAGATCCAGTGCGTTACCGTGCAGTTCTTCGGCGAGAACAGGCGGTTGAGATGCCGGACAGACACGCTCAAATGGCGGGCGACTTCGGCGGCATCGAGGGTCGGATCTCGAAGATGTTCGGCGATGAACGCCTCCGCTCGCATCAGTCTGAGCATCGCGGACTCCTGCGACGGGCGACCGGCGTCCTGCGCACCGAGCAACGCATCGACGAGCGTTCGGATCCGCTCGGCCGTACGCGGTGCATCGGCGGACAGCGGGTTGTCGATGAAGTCGGACATCGTGCTTCGCAAGGCCGAGGCGAGCAGGCGCCCAGCTGGGAGAGCCGAATCGATCCTCGTCGGTGCGGTCGGTCGAGTGATGCGGTGATTCGCGACGAATTCGTCAGTGGGAATGTCGACCTGGATCTGCCTCATGTCGCGCGTGAACCCGTAGAGGTAAGGCAGCGTCGTCGGGTAGATGATGAGGTCGCCCTGGTGCACGGGGATGCAGCGCCCGGTCTGATAGAAGAATGCTTCGCCTTGCAGCAGTACGCCGGCGAAGATGGAGTCCTTTGGATGCGTGCGCAGCATCGGCAGGGGCCGCTCAATCACGTGTTCGTTGCCGCGGATGTCGCACAGGCTCAGCGAACCGAGGTCAAAGTGGCGCTTCTGCGCGTTCAGGCCATTGAGGGCAAAGGTCGAACAACGCAGTCCCACCAGCTCTGCCGCATTTCGCGATTCCCAGAAGTCGAGTCGCTGGGTCGGCGGCACGCTATCGGTCGAGGCTTCAGTCTGGGGAACGAAAATGGAGTCCATGGCGGGGGCCCTCGTGCCGTCGGAACGCGTGCGTTTGCGGCCTGTTGACGGATGCGTTCGCATGCTAGCAGCCCGCGTTCCGAGGCCGATGCGTTGCCTGTCAATGGAAACCATTAAGGGGAAACCCGTCGGCCGCGAGCCTGCAAGCCGCGATGTCCGGCTGGCGATCTGATGTGGTCCAAACTGGAACAGCCAAAACGGCCGATGCGCCCTAGAGTTCCACGCACTTGTGTCAGGGGCTCATATGCAAAAAACCGCTTCGGAGGAATTCTGGCGCAGCCTCAAGCCGATCGCCGACGTGTTCAAACCGGACGCCAGGCCGGAAGTTCACATCGCCAACGCGCCTACCGATGACCTGAGGTACTACGTGCCTTTCAGTGAGACGGTGTCGTCGCGTCCCTTATGGATTTCGGTCAGTGACAACAAATGGGCCGATGTTCTGCGCGCCGACGGTGCTGGCCTCGTGAACCGGCACTACCATCCGCACGAAGTCTTTGCCTACACGATCTCCGGCAAATGGGGCTACCTGGAGCACGACTGGATCGCTACCGCCGGCGACTTCGTCTATGAGACGCCGGGCGAGGGCCATACGCTGGTCGCCTACGAGCACGAAGAGCCGATGCGAGTCTTCTTCATCGTCAAGGGGCCGCTGATCTGGCTGGACGAGGAGGGGAAGTCGGTCGGTCACTTCGACGTGCACGACTACATCGCCCTGTGCCGGGCCCACTACGAGAAGGTCGGCATTGGCGCGGCCTACGTGGACACCCTGTTCCGCTAGACGATGAAGGCCCTGCGCTGGCACGGTCCGCGGCAGCTGCGACTCTGCGAGTTGATCGAACCTGCGTTGCGGCGGGAGGAGCTTCGCATCGCCGTGTCCTATTGCGGCATCTGCGGCAGCGATCTGCATGAGTATCTGGATGGCCCGCATGCGATCCCCAGCGGCCGGCCCCATGCGCTCTCGGGTCGCATGGCGCCTCTCACCCTGGGGCATGAGTTCTGCGGCGACGTGGCTGAGTCCTCGACCCACGCGCAGGCGCTCCGCGTCGGCACGCGGGTCGTCATCGAACCCGAATATCGTTGCGGCAGGTGCGAGTTCTGTTTGTCCGGGCGCTACAACCTGTGCCGCGACATGGGTTTCGTCGGCCTGATGGGAGACGGCGGCATGGCCGACACGGTCGTCGTGCCGGCCTATACCGCCCATGCGCTGCCTGACGAAGTCACGATGGAGCAAGCGGCCGTCTTCGAGCCGGCTGCGGTGGCGCTTCACGCGGTTCGCCAAAGCAATCTGCGCGCCGGCGACGCCTGTGCAGTGTTCGGCATGGGGCCGATCGGCTTGCTGATCGTCATGATGCTGCGGCAGTGCGGCGCCGGCCGCATCTTCGCGGTCGACCTGTCGCCGCAGCGCCTGGCGCGCGGTGGCGCATTGGGGGCCGACATCCTGGTCGATGCTCGCAGCGAAGACGCTGCTCGGATCATCCGCGAGCAGACCGCGGGAAGCGGCGCCGCTATTGCATTCGAGGCCGGCGGCTCGCAATCCACACTGGACGGCGCACTGGATTCGCTTCGCAAGGGCGGCGAGGCGGTACTGGTCGGCCTGATGGGCCGCGCCAGCATCGATGTCTTCTTGGCGGTCAACAGAGAGTTGCGAATCGTCACCAGCGTTGGCTATCGCGATGTCTATCCGACGCTGATTGAGTGGACGGCGCAGCGGCGGATCGACCCTTCGCTGATCGTGTCCAGGGTCGTCTCGCTGGAGGACGCTGTGACGGAGGGATTCGATGCGCTCGTGGGGGACAAAGACCTGATCAAGGTCCTCGTGCGGCCGGGGAGGGCACCATGAACCTCCTGGCAGGGGTCTGCATCATCACCGGTGGTGTCGGGAGCATCGGCTTGGCCGTCGCCGGCGCGATGAGCGCGTAGGCATCGACGTGGAGTCGCTTCGTACCTCAGTGCACTTTGAATTGACTGAACGCGCACAAGTCGGCCGCGGAGTTGCCGATCGCCGGTGCAGCGTCGGAAGATCGCCCTCCGACGAGCCGCAGGCCGATTCTCGGGCTCGCATTCAATACCGGAGACAAGCACAGTGACAGAGCAAAGATACGATTATGTTGTCGCGGGTGCGGGCAGTGCCGGCTGCGTCATCGCCAACCGATTGGTCGGCGCTGGCTACCGCGTCCTGCTGCTCGAGGCGGGCCCGGACGACAACCTGAAGTTCGTCCGGATTCCCGCGGCCTTCGTTCGCGTGATCGGCACGGAGCGCTCGTGGGTGTACGAGACGACGCCGCAAGCGGGTGCCAACGGGCGAAAGATGTTCGTTCCCCAGGGGCGCATGACGGGTGGCGGAAGTTCGATCAATGCAATGGTCTATATCCGCGGCGCCGCGGCAGACTACGAGGAATGGGCCGCCGCGGGTTGCGCGGGATGGGGATGGTCCGATGTGCTGCCGATCTTCAAGCGCGCCGAGAGCAATACGCGACTGTCCGGTCCTTTCCATGGCACCGACGGCCCGCTGCGGGTGAGCGACACCAAGTACCGTCATCCGCTGAGCCTCGCCTTTCTCAAAGGCGCACAGGAAGCGGGATTGAAATACAACGAGGATTTCAATGGCGCCTCCCAGGAAGGCATCGGCTTCTACCAGACCACGACCATGGACGGCGTGCGGGGCAGCACGGCGGCGACCTACCTTGCTGCGGTGATCGGCGACGCGAAGCTGAGCGTGGTGAACGGCGCCCACGTGATGCGGATCCTCATCAAGGGTGGCATCGCGACAGGGGTGGAATATCGGCTGTCGAACGGCCAGACGATGACCGCCGTCGCCGAGAGGGAAGTGGTGCTGACGGCAGGTGCTCTGTCGACGCCGAAGCTTCTCCAGGTGTCGGGCGTCGGTCCGGCGGCGTTGCTCCAGAAGATCGGTGTGCCGGTCGTCAAGGACCTGCCGGGCGTCGGGCAGAACTACCAGGACCACCTGGAGATCATCGCCCATGGAAAGTGCCGCGAGCCGATCAGCCTGTTGGGCCAGGACAAGGGACTCACGGCGCTCAAGCATGGCATTCAATGGGAGCTGTTCAAGACCGGGCTGTTGACTTCGAACGTCGTCGAATGCGGGGGCTTCGTCGATACGCTGGGTACCGGTCGTCCCGACGTGCAGTTCCATGTGTTGCCGGTGTTGGCAGGGGATGTGGATCGTCCGATGCCCGAGCTGCACGGCATCTCGATCGATCCGTGCTTCCTGCGCCCTAAATCGCGCGGCAGGGTGCTGGCACGGAGTGCCAACGCGATGGAGCCGGCGGACTTCGACGGCGGCTACCTGAGCGAGCAGGCCGACGTCGACACGCTCGTACGTGGACTCAAGCTTGCGCGCCAGATCATGCGCACGCCCTCAATGGCGAAGGTCGTTTCCGAAGAACTCTATCCCGGTCCCAAAGCCGATCTCGACGACGCGGAACTGAATCAGTTCGTGCGCCAGTTCTCCAAGACCGTGTACCACCCGGTCGGCACCTGCAAGATGGGCAGCGACAGCATGGCGGTGGTCGATCCGAAGCTGCGGGTGCACGGCATCGACCGCCTGCGTATCTGTGACGCATCGGTGATGCCAACTATCACCAGCGGCAACACCAACGCTCCGACCATCATGATTGCCGAGCGTTGCGCCGATTTCATGCTGGGTGGATGAGAGGCAGCCAGTCAGCAGTCCGAATCCAATTCCACTCGCGTCTCGATCGTCGGAAGCCTGACCCGAAGGTGCATGACGAACGGACACTCACCTTGAAGGACTCCATTCATGAATCCAAAAGACCTTTCATCCGAGCAACTCGCGCGGATCGCCTTCTTGTCCCGGCGTACCCAAGGAAATTTCATCGACGGCAAGTCGATGCCGGCCACTTCCGGTAAGTTTCTTCAGGTCGTCGATCCCGCGTCTGAAATGGTGGTGGCCGAGGCCCCCGACAGCGATGCGCGTGACATTGACATCGCGGTGGCCAGCGCGCGCCGGGCGCTTGAGGATTCCGATTGGTCACGCATGCGTCCGGCCGACCGTGAGCGTGTGCTGTGCCGACTGTCCGTGTTGATCGAGGAGCACGCGGATGAACTTAGTGCAATGGAGACTTTGCAAAGCGGCAAGTTGCAGGGCATCGCGAGGATGGTCGACGTCGGGTTCAGTGCCGAGTTCGTGCGCTACATGGCGGGCTGGGCGACAAAGCTCGAAGGCAGCACTCTTCAGAATTCAATTCCGTTTCCTCCCGGTTCGCGCTATTTCACTTACACGCAGCGCGAGCCTGTGGGTGTGGTGGGAGCGATCGTTCCGTGGAACTTTCCTCTGGCCATCGCGCTATGGAAAATCGCCCCCGCGCTGGCAGCCGGCTGCACCGTCGTACTGAAGCCGTCGCCGGAGACTCCCCTCACAGCGCTGCGCCTCGCGGAACTCGCGATATCCGCCGGCATTCCGCCTGGCGTCCTGAACGTCGTCTGTGGTGCCGGGGCGGCGGGCGCAGCGCTCAGCAGCCATCCGGGAATCGACAAGCTCAGCTTCACGGGTTCAACGGCAACGGGCAAAGCCATCGGACATGCGTCGGTGGACAACATGACCCGCTTCACGCTCGAACTCGGCGGCAAGTCGCCGATGATCGTGTTGGAGGACGCGGACCCGGAAGCGGCGGCCATCGGCGCGGCCATGGGCATCTTCTTTCATCAGGGTCAAGTCTGCACGGCTAGCTCCCGGCTGTACGTGCATCGCAGCATCTTCGAAAAGGTCGTGCAAGGCGTGGCGCAGATGGCCGAGGGGATGAAGATCGGCTCGGGATTCGATGTCGCCACGCAACTCGGGCCCGTGGTGTCCAAACGCCATTTCGATCGCGTGATGGGTTTCATCGATGGCGCTCGCAAGGAAGGCGCGACCGCGCTCACCGGCGGGAGTCGGGCGCGCGAGGCGGGTTGCTTCATCCAGCCGACCGTGCTTGTCAATGTCAATCCGTCGATGCGGGTGGTGCGCGAGGAAGTCTTCGGGCCTGTTCTCGCCGCGATGCCATTCGACGACCTGGATGAAGTCATTCGACAGGCCAATGATTCCCCATTCGGCCTCGCCGCCAGCGTGTGGTCACAGAACCTGAGCGCCGTGCATCGCGTCGTGCCACGGTTGAAGGCCGGCACGGTATGGGTCAACACGCACAACACGCTGGATACCAATCTGCCTTTCGGCGGCTACAAGCAAAGCGGTTTCGGCCGAGACCTCGGACGCTCCGCAGTGGAGTCATACACCGAGGTGAAAAGCGTGTGCATGTCAATCTGATCTTCCACTCAAACGAGGAGACATCGTCATGAAGAATCTATTCAAACGCGCGAGCTGCGTTGTAGTCGTGCTGGTGACTACGCTGGCCGCCAGCGGGGCTTTCGCGCAGGGAAAGCCTGTGTGCGGCCTGAACAATGGCAAGAAGGCCACCGGGGAGTCGATCCAGATCGGCGCGGTGGTCGGCAAGACCGGGCCCGACGATTTCAGCGCCTCCTCGCAGGCCGCCGCCGCCTACTTCAAGTGCGTGAATGAGAACGGCGGCATCAACGGCCGGCCGATCGAATACACAGTGGCTGACGACCAATGGAATCCGGAGGTGGCTGCGCAGGTGGCCACCAAGCTGGTGAAAGACCGCAAGGTCGTTGCCATGGTAGGCAATTCCAGCTTTGTCGAATGCGGTGTGAATGGAAAGATGTACGCCCAGGAGGGCGTCATGGTGCTGGCGGGCGTCGGCGTGCCGCGCGAATGCTTCTTTGCGAAGAACTACGCGCCGGTGAACGCGGGTCCGCGCAACTCCGCCACCGCCATAGCCATGTACGCCGCTCAACAGTACAAGTCCAAGAAGATGGTCTGCGTGATTCCGAATATCCCGAGCCTCGGCAACTGGGCCTGCGAAGGTGCCAAGGAATGGGGCAAGGCCAACGGCGTCGAGGTCAGCGTCATCACGATCGATCCTGGCTCTCCGGACGCGACCTCGACGATGCTCCAGGCGGCTTCGATGAAGCCGGACGCCATCATCCTCAACGTGCCGAAGGGCATCATGGTGCCCATGCTTGCCGCCGCCGAGCAGCAAGGGCTTGCCAACAAGATTCATTTCGTGTCGACGACACCGGGCTACAACACGGATGTGCCGAAGGCCATCGGTCCGACCTGGAACAAGAACTTCGACATCCACCTGGAGTTCATGCCCATCGAATCGGCCGGGCCCGACAACATGAACTGGAAGGCAGTCATGGACGTCTACGCCGGCAAGAGCGATCCGCGCGACTCCTTCGCCCAGTCGGGCTACCTTTCCGCTCGGATTGCGACCGAAGCGCTGCTGAAGATGGACCCCGCCAAGATCGATCGCGCAAGCGTCTTCGCCGCGCTGCGTTCGGTCAATGGATTCAAGAGCGACATCCTCTGCACGCCTTTCTACGTCGGCGACGGCGAGCGCCACAATGCGAACCATGCCGGTCCGATCTCGCAAGTCAGTGGCAATGGCTTCAAGCAGATGGGCAGCGGCTGCGTGGTGGCCGAGGACCCCGAACTGTCGGACGTGCGCGCACAGGAGAAGAAACTCGGCATCTGATGCCCAGTCTGCGCGCCAACATCCAAATGCCTGACCTCACCCCTTTCCTCATTTCCGGTCTCGGCGTCGGCGCGGTGTATGCCCTGTCCGGCGTAGGACTGGTCGTCCTGTATCGGTCGTCGGGCGTTCTGAACTTCGCCTTCGGCGCCCTGGGTGCCGTCGCCGCGTACGTGGCTTGGTCGGCGCTCGACCGGGAATGGCCGCAGGCGCTGGCCTGGCTTGCCGCCATCGCGGTCTCGGTGCTCATCTCGGTGACCTACGGGCGACTTCTGGCCCCGTCATTGTCCCAGCGCGAGCCTGCCATCCGGTCGATCGGCACGCTCGGCCTTGCGCTCGTCGTTCTCGGCTTCACCGAATGGTTCTGGGGCGAACAGCCGCGCAGGCTGGTGCTGCCCACCGACGCGGGTGCAATCGAATTCGGCGATGTGCGCCTGACCTACACGCGGGTCCTGGGCCTCGCGCTCGCGTTTTCGATGATGGGTGCGGTGGGCCTGGTGCTCGCCAAGACCCGCATCGGTCTCAAGATGCGCGCCCTTGCCGACGACCGCCAGCTCAGTGCCATCCTGGGTGTGGGCGTCCTCCAGGTCGATACGACGGCCTGGGTGGTTTCGGGCGCATTCGCAGGTGTGTGCGGCTTGCTGCTGGGCAACATCGTGCGACTGCAGGCGACCGTACTGACCTTTCTTGTCATTCCCGCCTTTGCCGCCGCGATCATCGGTCGCCTGCGTTCACTGCCTGCGACGGTGGCGGGTGGGCTGCTGATCGGAGTCGTGGAGGCGCTGGCAATTGTGGTGCCGGGGTTCTCGCCCTATCGCGCGGCGACGCCTTTCGTGATCGCGCTGGCGGCGATCGTGTTGTCTCGCAATAGCGCTCGCAAAGCATGACATCGCCCGAGAAATACTTGGCCCTTGACGCTGATTTGGCCCGCGTGCGGCGGGCGGGCCGCGTCAAGCTGCTGCAAATGATCGCAATCACGATCCTGATCGGCCTGGTCCTGCCCTGGCTGGCCAATGCCTACTGGATCAAGACCTTGACTTCGTCACTGGCGCTTGCGATCGCCGCGGCCGGTGTAGCCGTTCTCTATGGCCAACTGGGCCTCGTGAGCCTGTGCCAGTACGCGCTCCTGGGGGTTGGGGGATGGGTCGCACTTCGAGTGAGTCATGGCTTGCATCTGCCGTTCGAACTGTGCGTATTGCTGGCGGGCGCGGCGTCGGCTTGCACAGGGATGCTGACGGGCCTGCCTGCGCTGCGCATGAAAGGCCTGTACCTGGCGCTTGTGACGCTGATGCTGGCTGGAGGATTTCAAGTGGTCATTAGCGCCACGGGATATCCCGACGGCGGAGGCGGGTGGCTCGGGCGTATTGTCGGCAGCGAGCGCCTGCTGATGGAACGGCCGGGAGTCGCTGCTTCCGACAGCGCCTACTTCACCTATGTTGCCGTGTGGCTCGCTGGCATTTTCGCGCTGATCGAACTCCATCGGCGCACGAAGGCGGGCCGCTCCTGGGCGCTCATACGGCGCGGCGAGGCAGTCGCGCAAGGGGCAGGCGTCAACGTGCTGCTTTATCAGACTTGGGCCTTCGGCCTGGCGGGATTCTGCGCCGGCGTCGCTGGTGCCTTACTCGCGGGCGGCGTAGGTCAACTCGATGGGCGGGCCTTCTCAGCCAGTGAATCCGTGATGCTCTTCGCCTTGTCCGTCGTTGGTGGCGTCTATCACTGGGGCGGCGCGCTGATCGCTGGGGTGCTGCTGCGCGCGCTGCCTTCTCTTCTGACGGACTTCAATGTCAACGGCTACCTGGCGATGATCTTCTTCGGCGCTGCCTTGCTGCACGCGTTGATCACCGCGCAGCGGGGAATCATCGGCCAGTGGATGGACGCCTGGGCCGCGATCCGTGTGAAGCTCGTCAGAGCGGCGTCGCGATGATCGAGATCCGCGGCCTCAGCGTGGCGTTCGGCGCCGTGAAGGCGATCGATGGGCTGGACGCCGTGCTCGAAGATCCGGTGTGTGGCCTGATCGGCCCCAATGGCGCCGGGAAGACCACGCTGGTCAACCTTCTCAGCGGCTTTGCCAGGGCCTCACACGGCGAAGCGCGCGTGAACGGCTCGGACCTGTTGCCCATGTCGATCGCGCAGCGTGTTCGGTTCGGCCTTCGCAGATCGTTTCAAACAGAGCAGGTGGTCGAGGATTTGAGCGTATGGGACAACGTGCGGGCGATGCTCGACCACCTCCCCCATGCGAATGCATCTGCGAACGAACAGGTCGCCCGGGCGCTCGACCACACGGGACTGACGTCCGTGGCTACCGTCGAAGGGTCGCGCCTGAACCTCTTTCAACGTCGGATGGTCGAGGTCGCGAAGGCCCTGGTCGGACATCCCAGGCTCATTCTTTTCGATGAACCAGGTGCGGGGCTCGACGAACATGAATCTCAACGGTTGCGCGATGCCATCGTCAGGATACCTCCCTGCTTCGATGCCCAGGTGCTGCTGATCGACCACGACGTCGACCTCATTGCCGCCATCTGCAGCCAGACCCTGGTCATGGATTTTGGCCGACGACTGGCCTTGGGACCGACGCGCGCCGTGCTCGACGATGCCGACGTCCGTCGTGCCTACCTGGGGACTTGAAATCGTGGAACTCATGTTGTCCGTTCGGGGATTGAAAGTCTCGCGTGGCGGCAAGCAGGTGCTGCACGGTATCGATCTGAACGTGCGCGCGGGCGAGATCACTGCGTTGGTCGGCGCCAACGGAGCGGGGAAGTCCAGCACCGTGCTGGCGATCGGAGGGGTCATCCCGTTCACGGCGGGAAGCATCACGCTTGACGGCGCCACTCTTGTGAAACCAGGACCAGACGCCATCCGGCGCGCCGGTATCGCGATCGTGCCCGAGGGGCACCATGTCTTGAGTGGGCTTTCGGTCCTGGACAACCTGCGCGCCGCCGCGACATTGCTGCCCGTCTCCGAAGTCGGGCCTGCCATCGATCGGATGCTGGCGATCTTTCCGGAACTGGAGCCGAAGTTGCGACTGCTGGGAGGATCCCTGTCCGGCGGACAGAAGCAGATGGTGTGCGTGGCCCAGGCGCTGCTGGCGAAGCCGAAGGTGCTGGTGATCGACGAGTTGTCGCTCGGGCTTGCGCCCTTGGTCATCAAGCGGCTGGCCGATGTGGTTCAGGGCACCACGCGAGACGGCACTGCCGTGCTCCTGATCGAACAGTTCACGACGTTGGCGCTTTCACTGGCCAGCCATGCCTGTGTGATCGAGCGAGGAAGGGTCGCGTGGAGTGGCTCCGCGGCCGAACTCCGCGATCGGCCCGAGATCCTGCACAGCAGCTATCTCGGCAGTTGACCCGTCAGTGTGCGCGGGTCCCTTCATCCTGCGCGCGCGCAAGCCACTGGTATTCGGATGGCGTCACGCCGTAGTGCTCCTTGAAGAGCCGGCAAAAATGCGCGCTGCTGGTGAAGCCCGAGCCGTAGGCGATCTCCGCGATGCCTCGGTTCGATGTCGTGCTGTTCTTTAGGATGCTTTCGCACTGCGCCAGTCTAGACAGCCAGATGTGACGCTCGAGGCTGCACGGCTCGTTCTCGAAAATTCGATGCAGGTAGCGCTTGGAGCAGCGAAGCGCATCGGCAATGCGCTGGATGCTCAAGTCGCTGTCGGCCAGGTGCGTCTGGACGTATTGCTTGACCCGAAGCTTAAGCACTGCGGCCGGTTGCGTCTGAGAATCGCCATCGCGGACCTGATGTGCGGCCAGCGTCGAACCTAGCAGTCCGAAGATGGATTCGCTTACCGCAGTGCCGACCGCATCGGGAAGCTCCGAGAGTTGTCCCGCGAGGGAACGCATGAAGCTCCCGAACACCGCATGCAGGCCGGCGCGGTTGGAGGAATGGGCTTCGCTCGTGTGCAGATTCGGGACCTTGAAGTCGCTGAGCCGGGCCCTTGGCACCTGCGTCACCAGCATCGAGCATCGCTCCAAGTTGGTGATCGAATAGGGGATCTGCGGGTCGTAGAGGCTCCAGTCGCCGGGTTGCAGCACAACTCTTCGATCGTGCAAGCGGATAGCCGCCTTGCCACGCAGTTGCAGGACCAGCTTGTAGAACTCGTCCGTCGGCAGTTCTCCGCAGCGAGCGTCGCGCTCCACCCTGTGGGCCGGCGCTTCGATGCGAATCATCCTCAACGGCCCCACTTCATAGGCGTCGAGTGCCGCATCCAGAGGGCCGTCGTCGAGGGAATTGACCCTCAGCTTGCCGAAGTACCGTTGGTTGAGGCGGCTCCAGGACTCCACTCGCTCATCAGCGTGGTCACGTTGAGTTGTGTAATGCTGATGCTTCATCGCTCTTCCTCTTCGCCTCGGCGTGGGCCAGCAAATCCCCAGGCGCTCGTTGGCGGGAGTGTAGAGAGCGGACTTGGTGTGCGGAAGTAGTGAAAACCTTGACGACGCGTGCGAACGCCTGGGCCGTGCCGTTCTCGGCCATGATTCCAACTTCGAGAAGCACGACATGCACATCGTGCAGGGCTGGGGCATGACCGAGACCTCGCCGCTGGGCAGCGTCCCGGTCATCAAGCCGAACCACCTGCTGCTGCCGGACGACCAGCGGCACGCGCTGCGCGCGATGCAGGGCATCGCCACGCCGCTGGTCGAGATGCGGATCGTCGACGAGGTCGAAGGCATCCAGCCCCGGGACGGCAAGGCCACGGGCGAAGTGCAGGTGCGCGGGCACTGGGTCACCGGCAGCTACCATGCGACGCCGAACGACCCGGGCAAGTTCTCCGCCGATGGCTGGCTGCGCACCGGCGATGTCGGCACCATCGATGCCGAGGGCTACATGCGGCTGGTCGACAGCAGCAAGGACATGATCAAGTCGGGCGGCGAGTGGATCGGCTCGGTCGAACTCGAGAACCTAGTGATGGGCCACCCCGCTGTCGCCGAAGCCGCAGTGGTCGCGATCCCCCATCCGAAATGGGGCAAGCGCCCGCTGGTGGTGGTCGTCCGGTGGCCGGGTGCCGACGTCGACGCCGAGACGCTGCGCGAGTTCCTGCGGCCCAGGGTCGCGCGCTTCCAGTTGCCGGACGACTTCGAGTGGGTCGACGCCATTCCGAAGACCGCGACCGGCAAATTCCTCAAGACGAAGATGCGCGAGACGTATCGCGACCGCGTGTCGGTCTCGCCGAGCTGAGTCGCCGGCGGCTCAGCGCCCGGTGATCGAGCCGCGGGTCGTGACCGCGCGCGTTGGCCATCCCCGGGCCCGGGCGCGCTCGCTGCGGTCACTGCAGCAGTGAACCTGGCTGGTACCCGGCAACGGGCTGGCCTTGCTGCAGCACCTTTTCGCCGTCTGCGGCCAATTTCCCCCCGCCGACCTGATCTCCTGCCAATCGACGCAACTGGCGTTGGCCCTGCTTCACCGCACCGACGCGCTGGCCCTCCTGGTCGGCAATTCGCTGGGCGCGCGGTGGAGCAGGCTCGGACTGGTGCAGCTCCCCTTGCCGAGGGTCGAAGCGCAGATGGAGCGGGCGGGGTCTCAAAAGTGAAAGACAGGGTTTTCACCGGGCGAAGTCCAGCCCGAGCGTAAAGCAGCCTACGCCGCGATTGGAGCCTGTTGCCTAGCATCGAACCAGAGGCGCACCCGCTGGCGACCGGAGACAGCTGCGTACTGCCCGCCACCACGCCCTCTTCGATGCACCCCTGACGATCACGGAAGACCCCAATGACTTTCAAGTTCGAAAACCAGCGCGCGCTCTTTCCCATCCTGGCCGACAAGGCACAACTCTCCAGTTGCTCGCAAAGCGCGCTGTCGACCCCGGTGCTGCAGGCACTGAACACCTACACCCGGTCCTGGCTGCAAAACGGCATGGACTGGGAGGGCTGGGCCACCGAGGTGAACCATGCCAAGGCCGAGTTCGCCAGGTTGATCAAGGCCGAGGCCGCCGACATCGCGGTCCTGTCCTGCGTCTCGGACCTGGCATCCTCGGTGGGCAGCGCGCTGGACTTCCCCGCCGAGCGCAACGAGATCGTGGTCGGGGAAATCGATTTCCCCTCCCTTGGCCATGTCTGGCTGGCGCACGAGCGCCGGGGAGCCAAGGTCGTCTTCGCCGCGGCCGACGAGCGCCACACCATCGCGCTGGAGACCTACCAAGAGATCATCACCGACAAGACACGCCTGGTCTCGGTGTCCCATGTGTCGTACTACAACGGCTTCAAGCAGGACATCGCCGCCATCACCGCCCTGGCGCGTGCCAAGGGCGCGCTGGTCTTCGATGCCTACCAATCCGTCGGAGCCACCGACATCGATGTGCGCCGCGACGGCATCGACATGCTGGCTTGCGGCGCGCAAAGATTTTTTCTCGGCTGCCCGGGTATCGCCTTCCTCTACCTGCGGCCCGGGCTGGCTGACACGCTGCGCCCCACCCACACCGGCTGGTTCGGCCAGGTCGATCCGTTTGCGTTCGACATCAAGTCACTGGACTACGCGCCAGGCGCACGCCGCTTCGACACGGGCACGCAACCCATCGTCAATGCCTACGCCGCCCGGGCCGGCATGCAGTTGCTGAATACCCTGGACATGGCCGAAGTGGAAAGCTACCTGCGCCACCTGTCGAGCGTGGCCCGGGAGGAGGCACCGAGCAGGAGGTGGCTGCCGCGATGAAGGCCCTGGCCCGGCACGCCTGACCGGCGACGGGTGTTCTCAGCTGCGATTCAAAAAAAAGGGAGACATTCACATGGATCAACAAATCATCGACCGCGAAAAGGGACTGGCGCGCAAGTTGTCGCAGCGCCAATTGACCATGATTGGCCTGGGCGGCGCCATCGGCACCGGCCTGTTCATGGGCAGCGGCATTGCCATCGGCTATGCCGGCCCGGGGGTGCTGATCAGCTACGTCGTCGCGGCGCTGATCGCCGTGATCATGATGTACAGCCTGTCCGAGATGGCGGTGGCCCACCCCACCACCGGCTCCTTCGGCACCTACGCCGAGTTGTACCTCAATCCCTGGTTCGGCTTCATCGTGCGCTACACGTACTGGGCCGCGCAGTCGATCGCCATCGGCGGCGAGGCAGTGGCCATCGGGCTGTACATGTCGTTCTGGTTCCCGGGCGTTCCGGTGTGGATGTGGACCGCGGGCTTCGGCGCGGCGATCATCTATGTCAACACCCGCTCCGTCTCCAGCTTCGGCAGCCTGGAGTACTGGCTGTCCACCGTCAAGGTGATGGCCATTTGCGCCTTCATCATTTTTGGCCTGGCGCTTGTCTTCGGCATCGGGCACCCCGCCGTGGGCTTCGGCAACTACACCGCCAACCAGGGCTTTCTGCCCCATGGTTTCAAGGGCGTCTGGATGGGCGTGCTGATGGCCATCTTCTCTTTCTATGGCATTGAGATCATCGCCGTGACCGCCGGCGAGGCCGAGGACCCCAAGACCGCGGTGCCGCGCGCCATGCGCACCATGATCGTTCGGCTGGTGCTGTTCTATGTGCTGTCGCTCGGCATCATGCTGGCCATCGTGCCATGGGCCGAGGCCGGGGCCAAAGGCCTGGTGCACAGCCCCTTCGTCAAGGTGTTCACCTACTACGACTTCGCCTACGCCGCGGCGGCGATGAACTTCGTGCTGATCACCGCTGCGCTGTCGAGCATGAATGCCAACCTCTACCTGTGCTCGCGCATGGTGTTCTCGCTGGCGCGCGGCGGCTTCGCGCCCCGGGCCTTCGGCCAGCTGAGCCGCCAAGGCGCACCGGTGCGCGCCACCTTCGTCTCCAGCGTCGGCGTGATGATCGCGATCCTCGTCAGCCTGCTGAGCGACATCGCCTACAGCTACCTCTTCGGCATCGCCTTGGGCGGTGGCATCCTGGTCTGGCTGATCATCCTGCTGAGCCACCTCTCGTTTCGCAGGAGCTGGGCGCGGCACCACATGGGGCCACTGCCGTTCCGCGCCCCCTGGTTTCCCTGGCCGCAGTACCTGGGCATCTTTCTGCTGGTGGCCATCCTCGTCACCATGGGCCTGGACAGCGACTTCTGGAACGTGGGAATTATCTCGGCGACCGGATGGGTGCTGTTTCTGAGCGCGGTGTTCTTCTTCCGCAAGTTCCAGCTGAAGCCCGAGGCCGGGCGCGCGGGGCGCGCCGTGCGCCAGCGCGCCGACAGCAACGGCAGTGTCTGAGGGGCTGAACAACTCCTCCTATTTCTACATTCGCTCGGCCCTTCCCCGCAAGCCTCAAGGAACACCCGATGACAAACACCGTCCCCATGAACGACATTTCCGTCCGCTCCTGCTTCTCGGCCAGCTACGCCGAAGCCCGTGCCAGATTCATTGCCGCTGCCGAGCGGGTCGGTGCCAGCCTCGAACACCATGTGCTCGAAGGCCAGCTCGGCGCGCGCGGCGAGACGCTGGCCACCGACGTGGCACTGCTCGGGGCGGTCGACACCGCACCGCTGCTCGTGCTGAGTTCGGGCGTGCACGGCGTCGAGGGCTTTTGCGGTTCGGGTTGCCAGGTTGCCGTTCTGCATGACACGGACTTGAAGAGCCGCCTGGCGCGGGCCGGGGTGGGCTTGCTGCTCATTCACGCCATCAATCCCTATGGGTTCTCGCATCTGCAGCGCACCAACGAGGACAACATCGACGTCAATCGCAACTTCATCGACTTCGACGCGCCCTTGCCGGTCAATCCGAACTATCTCGAAGTGGAGGCCTTCCTGCTGCTGCCGCAATGGCCGCCGTCCGAGCGAGACATCGAGAGAAAGCAGGCGTTCGTGCGCCAGCACGGCGAGCGCGGCTTGCAGCACGCCATGAGCAGTGGCCAGTGGATCTCCCCGCAAGGGCTCTTCTACGGCGGCACGGCGCCGTCCTGGAGCAATCGCACCGTGCGCGCGATCCTGCGCGAATATGGTGTGGCCGCGCGCGCCATCGCCTGGATCGACATCCATACCGGTCTGGGCCCTTACGGTCATGGAGAGAAGCTCTACGCGGGAAGAAAGGATGCCGAGGACATTGCCCGCGCGCGCGCATGCTGGGGAAGCGATGTCTTCCTGACGTTCTCGGGCAACACCGAGTCGGTGTCCGTCGACGTGGTCGGGCTGGTCTGTTCCAGCCTCCACGGGGAGTGTGCCCAGGCCGAGGCGCTGCTCATGGGACTGGAATTCGGAACCCTGCCCTCGTCCACGGTTCAGTCCGCCTTGCTCCACGCGGCCTGGATTCGCGCCCAGGGCGAGAAGGTCGGCGCGGCAACACGAGCCGCCGCCAGCCGCGAGCTGCGAGACGCTTTCTATTGCGACAACGATGGGTGGAAGGGCATGATTCTGGGTCAGGCGCGCGTGGCCTGTCTGCAGGTTGCACAGACGCTGGCTCAATTCGACACGGAGCACGCCACCCGGCCGTAGTTTCATTTCATGTGGATGGACTGGCGATGCGACTGAAGGAAGGAAGGACCGCGGGCAGGCTGACTTCCAGCAACTCGAGCCCGGGCGCGGGCATGAAGCGGTAGTCGGCACCGGCGGGCAGCACGCAGCTGTCTCCGGCCGCCAGCGCGTGCGTACCCAGTGTGTCGCCGTGCAGCCGCGTCTCGCCCGCCAGGACGAAGAGAAACAGGAATTCGCCCGCGTGGGCGCCGGGCGTTCCCAAGATGCCTGGGTCCTCCGGCGCGATGCCCGGGCGGGCGGGCCGCAGTACGCGGACGCCGCCCAGGCCCCCAGTGGCCCAGGCGATCCCGGTGTCGCGCGCCTCGAAGCCGGGCAGCCGCGATGGCGCCCAGCCGGCCTGGGCCGCCACATGGCGCACGAACTTCTGCGTCTGATAGTCGCGGTCAGGCAGGCAGGCGCCGGTCGGCAGGGCCATCTCCGGGTCGCCGTGGGTCTCGTGGATGGCGGGGCAGCCGATCTCCACGACTTCCGCGCCGGCGGCGCATTCCAGCACCCGGTGGCGGATCTCGGGCGGCTGCAGCACGCAGTCGCCCGCGTTCAGGAGGAACGGTTCGCCCTGGTCTTCGTACACCAGGCGAATCCAGCCGGCCTTGCAGAAGATCACCTGGAACCGCACGCGGTGGAAGTGCACATAGTCGGGCACCGGGCCGCCTTGCGGGAGCCGGATGTGGGAGGCCACGAAGCGGCCGCCCAGACGCGAGGGGATCAGGTCGCGGTACAGCATGCCGGCGCGCCCCACGCCCCAGCTCTCGGGACCCGCCAGGCGGGTCAGCACGAATTCCTGTGTGCCGGGCGGCACATCGACGGGGGCGTTGGCGGGCGCCACGTCCACCCGCAGGCCGTCGGGGCCGTGCAGGGTGGCCGGCGTGCCGGGTGGCAACGCGGCCATGTCGCACAGCAAGCGCAGGTGCGTGGGGGCGATGGCGTCCGCGGGAGCCGCCACCTGCAGCCGCAGCGTGCAGCCGTGTGCGCTGAGCACGGCCAGCGTGGGGGCTTCCGAGGGCATGATCAGGCGGACCCTGAAGCCGAGCCTGCCGGTGAGGAATTTGATCGAAGCGTTCAGGTCGACGCAGCGCACGACGAACTGTGCGGCGCGGATGCCTGGGGCGAGTGTGGCGAGGGTTTCGGAGGTCATGATGTCAGCGTCGGAGCGGGAGAATTGAAAGACCGGCGGCCTTTGATTCGATGCTAGGCAAAGGACGCCAATTCCTGCGTAGCTGCTTTACGCCCGCCGTGGACTTCACTTCGGTATAAACCCTGCGACTCCTTTTTTGACTCTGCCCGATCCACCATGTCGACCTCGCCCGGTTTCGATTCCAGCCCGTCCTTGTTGATCGCCGCGCCGCCGCTGCCGGACGGTGTGGCGCCATTGCCGAAGGCCTTCGTTTCAGCGTGGCTGACCCATCTGCGTTTCGACTGGAGCGAGGTCACGCGCGGCTACCGCCAGCAGCCCGTCGCCAATGACGGGCTGCTGTTCGAGGAAGGGCAGCCGGCGCATTCGGTCTATGTGGTGGAGTCGGGGCGCATTCGACTGATCTCGGATTCGGTGGAGGGCAAGCGGCGCCATCTGATGATCGTGGGCCCTACGGGCCTGGTCGGCGATTGCGGCCTGCTACAGAGCAAGAGCCATGTGGTGTCTGCCGAGGCCTCGACAGACGCGGTGGTGTGCGCCGTGCCGGTGGCGGCCATGCTGGCCGCGCTGTACCAGGCACCCGCCCTGATGCGCCAGCACCAAGCCCTGTGCAGCGTGCGCTTTCGCATCATGCTGCAGCACCTGGCCTTGCAGGGTGCCGATTCCGCCAAACGCCGGGTCAGCCACCATCTGCTCGGCCTGATGGCCAGCTACGGCAAGCCGCACCCGACGGGGACCCTGATCTCCATCACCTTCACCAAGCAGGAGATGGGGCACATCTGCGGGCTCTCCCGGGTCAGCGTCTCGCAGATTCTCGGCGCGCTCGAAAAGGACGGGATCATCGCGGCGGTCGGACGCAACGTTGCGATCCGCGATGCCGCCCGGCTGGCGTCACTGGCCCAGAACTGACGCTGGGATCTTTGCATGGGTGGGTCTGCGCCGCTGCCCGGAGAAGGCTGAGTACACCTCGAACCTCGGCCCGCAAGCCGCGTCATCAGCCGCTTGCTTGTGTGTCCCCGGAAGCAGCATGGTCGGCGCGGACGGCCTATTGTGGAAGTACCCAAACGGAGAATGACATGCTCGCATACTCGATCAAGCAGCCCGAAGGCATCTTGGTGCTTAAACCCAGCGCTCCGCTGAGCAAAGAGGATTTCGGCGGTCTCGGCGCTGCTGTCGATGCCTATCTCTCCGACCACGCCAAGCTCCGAGGCGTATTGATTCATTCGAAGGGTTTTCCAGGATGGGAGAACTTCGCGGGCTTCACCGCGCACATGCACTTTGTCCGCGACCATCACAAGGAAGTCGAACGCATTGCCATCGTGACGGACAGTCATCTCGCCGGTATGGCGGAACTGCTCGGCACGCACTTTACGTCGGCCCAAGTGCGGCATTTCCCCTTTTCCGACGATGTGAAGGCATTGGACTGGCTGGAGACCGAGAGAGGTACCGTCGCCTCGCCAGATTGATGGCCAGTCGGCGCTCGCCGAGCCAGAAAGCGATTGGTTCTGGTTCACCACGATAGCCGACGCAGCACGCCACACGAATCGTCATGGCTCACGATACAGCTGAAGCTGTGGGTGGACCTTGAGCGCGAGACCCAGACGACAACGCGCTCGCCCCCGTAGGGCTACACGACAAAAAGCAGGGCCGGGCATTCGAGCGAAGCCCGCACGGCCTGCACGAATTCGGCCGCAAGCTGGCCGTCGACCACGCGGTGATCGAAGGAGGAGGACAGGTTCATCATGCGGCGCGCGACCACCGCGCCGCCCTGCATCACCGGGCGCTGCACGATGCGGTTGACGCCGACGATCGCCACCTCGGGCGCGTTGATGATCGGCGTGGAGGCGATACCGCCCAGCGCGCCGAGGCTGGTGACGGTGATGGTCGAGCCGCTCAGTTCGTCGCGTGTGGCCCGGCCCGCGCGCGCGGCATCGGCCAGGCGGGCGATCTCGGTCGCGCTGGACCACAGGTCGCGTGCCTCCGCGTGGCGCAGCACCGGCACCATGAGGCCGGCCGCAGTCTGGGTCGCGATGCCGACGTGCACCGCGCCGTGACGCGTGAGCACGCCCGCCTCGTCGTCGAAGCGGGCATTGATCTGCGGGAAGCGCGGTACCGCCAGCACGACCGCACGCACCAGCAGCGGAAGCAGCGTCAGGTGCGCCCGTCCGCTGCCCCAGTGTTCATTGAGCTGCGCGCGCAGCAGCTCCAGCTCGGTCACGTCGATCTCCTCGACGTAGGTGAAGTGCGGGATGCGGCGCATCGCGTCCTGCATGCGCTGCGCGATGCGCCGGCGTACGCCGGTCACGGGCACGGCCTCCTCGTCGTTGCGTTCTGCGTAGCGCGCCGCACTCGGCGCCTGCGGACCGGCCCGCCGGACCAGCCAGGCGTCAAGGTCCTCGTGCAGGACGCGGCCGTCCGCGCCGCTGCCCGGCACCTGCTGCAGATCGATGCCAAGGGCCGCGGCCCGATGGCGCACCGCGGGCGAGGCGAGCGGTTTGCCGGCCGATGGGCGCGCGCGCTCGGCCGGTGCGCTTGCCGTTGCCGTTGCCGTTGCCGCTGCAGGCGCCGCTCGTGCGGGCGCGGCCGACACCGCCTCCGCCTCGCCATCGGGCCCCACATCGATGCGAATCAGCTCCGAGCCCACGGCGATCTGCTGCCCCACTTCGCCGCCGAGCGCCAGCACCTTGCCCGCGACCGGCGAGGGAATCTCGACGGTGGCCTTGTCGGTCATCACGTCGGCCAGCACCTGGTCTTCGGCCACCGTGTCGCCGGGCTGCACGCGCCACGCCACCAGCTCCACCTCGGCGATGCCTTCGCCGAGGTCCGGCACCTTGATCGCATGCGTGCCCATTCAGTTCTCCATGACGCGGCGGAATGCGGCGCCCACGCGCGCCGGCCCCGGGAAGTAGGCCCACTCCTGCGCATGCGGATAGGGCGTGTCCCAGCCGGTCACGCGCTCGATCGGCGCCTCGAGGTGATGGAAGCAGTGCTCCTGCACCAGCGCCGTCAGCTCGGCGCCGAAACCGCTGGTTCGCGTGGCCTCGTGCACGATCACGCAGCGGCCGGTCTTCCTCACCGAATCGACCAGGGTCTGCAGGTCCAGCGGCCAGAGGCTGCGCAGGTCGATGATCTCGGCGTCGATCCCAGTCTCGCGCGCCGCCGCTTCCGAGACGAAGACCATCGTGCCGTAGGTGATCACCGTCAGGTCGGTGCCGGGGCGGAACACGGTGGCCGATTCCAGCGGCACGACGTAGTGCCCCTCGGGCACCTCGCCCAGCGGATGGGCCGACCAGGACACCAGCGGGCGGTCGTGATGGCCGTCGAACGGGCCGTTGTAGAGGCGCTTGGGCTCCAGGAAGATCACCGGGTCGTCGTTCTCGATCGAGGCGATCAGCAGGCCCTTGGCATCGCGCGGGTTCGATGGCATCACCGTGCGCACGCCGCAGACGTGGGTGAACAGCGACTCCGGACTCTGGCTGTGCGTCTGGCCGCCGTAGATGCCGCCGCCGCAGGGCATGCGGATGGTGATCGGCGCGCTGAAGTCGCCGGCCGAGCGGAAGCGCAGCCGCGCCGCTTCGGAAACGATCTGGTCGTAGGCCGGATAGAAGTAGTCGGCGAACTGCACCTCGACCACCGGGCGCAAGCCGTAGGCGCCCATGCCGATGGCCGAGCCAACGATGCCGCCTTCGGAGATCGGCGCGTCGAAAACGCGCGAGCGGCCGTACTTGGCCTGCAGGCCTTCGGTGCAGCGGAACACGCCGCCGAAATAGCCGACGTCCTGGCCGTAGATGACGACGTTGTCGTCGCGCTCGAGCATCACGTCCATGGCGGAGCGCAAGGCCTGGATCATGGTCATGGCGCTCATGACGCGGCTCCGGACTGCATCTGTTCGCGCTGCCGCTTCAGGTGCGCCGGCATGTCCTTGTAGACGTCCTCGAACATTGTCGCGGCGCCGGCAAGATGCCCATCGGCCAGCGAGCCGTAGCGCTCGGCCTCCTTCAGCGCGGCGTTGACCTCGGCCTCCAGTTTCGCCTGCGTCTCTTCGTGCTCCTGCTGCGACCAGGCGCCGATGCCGATGAGATGCTGCGCCAGCCGCGGGATCGGATCGCCGAGCGGGAAGTGCGACCAGTCGTCGGCCGGCCGGTAGCGCGAGGGATCGTCCGAGGTCGAATGCGCGCCGGCGCGATAGGTCACCCATTCGATCAGCGTTGGCCCGAGGTTGCTGCGGGCGCGCTGCGCGGCCCAGCGCGAGGCGGCCAGCACGGCGAGGAAGTCGTTGCCGTCGACGCGCAGCGAGGCGATGCCGCATCCCACGCCGCGCGCCGCGAAGGTGGTGGCCTCGCCGCCGGCGATGGCCTGGAAGGTCGAGATCGCCCACTGGTTGTTGACCACATTGAGGATCACCGGCGCGCGGTACACGTGGGCGAAGGTCAGCGCCGTGTGGAAGTCGGACTCGGCCGTGGCGCCGTCGCCGATCCATCCCGACGCGATGCGCGTGTCGCCCTTGATCGCCGAGGCCATGCCCCAGCCCACCGCCTGGATGAACTGCGTGGCCAGGTTGCCCGAGATCGAGAAGAAGCCGGCCCGCTTCATCGAATAGCACACCGGCAGCTGCCGCCCCTTGAGCGGGTCGCGCTCGTTGGACATCAGCTCGCAGATCATGTCCACCATCGACACGTCGTCGCGCGCCAGCAGCAGGCCCTGCTGGCGGTAGGTGGGAAAGCACATGTCGCCCTGCTGCAGCGCCAGCGCGTGGCCGGTGGCGATGGCCTCCTCGCCGAGGCACTGCATGTAGAACGAGATCTTCTTCTGCCGCTGCGCGATCAGCATGCGGGCGTCGAAGGCGCGCGTCTTCATCATTGCGCGCAGGCCGCGGCGCAGCAGTTCGGGGTCGGCCTCCGGCGCCCACGGACCGACGATGCGGCCCTCGTCGTCGAGCACGCGCACCAGTGTGTAGGCCAGATCGCTGGTGTCGGCTGGCGATGCGTCGATCGGAGGCTTTCGCACCTCGCCGGCGCGCGACAGGTGGAGGTAGGAAAAATCCGTCTCATGCCCCGGCCGCCCGGTGGGCTCCGGCACATGCAGATGAAGAGGTGCGCCCTGGCTCATCGCGTGGTCTCCGCGCTCGATGGGATCGCTCGCCAGCCAAGCCTAGCGAATTTCAGGCTCCGGCGCAGTCGGTCACTACCCGTATCTCTCTTGACACGCAGGGCCGGCGGGACTCGGCGAGCTGGTGCCGCTTCCACGATGGGTTCCACGCCTTCGAGCGGGTGCGGACTTCACCACGTTGTCGACGCCGCATGGCCGGCACGTCGGACGGGATCCTCGGGGATTTTCCGCCACCGGATCGCGTCGAGTGCCCCCTGCGAGCCGTGCCGAAGCGGCCTATGATCCGATGCTTCCCAACGGACTTCCGAGATGCGCAAACCCGCCGTCCTCGATCTGATCGGAAACACCCCGCTGTTGCAGGTGACGCGCATGGATACCGGTCTCTGCACGCTTTTCCTCAAGCTGGAGTCGCAGAATCCCGGCGGCTCGATCAAGGACCGCGTGGGCCTGGCCATGATCGAGGCCGCCGAGCGCGATGGCCGGCTGAAGCCTGGCGGCACGGTGGTCGAAGCCACCGCTGGCAATACGGGGCTGGGCCTGGCCCTCGTGGCGAGGGCCAAGGGCTATGGCGTGGTGCTGGTGGTGCCCGACAAGATGTCGACCGAGAAGGTGCTGCACCTGAAGGCGCTCGGCGCCGACGTGCGCATCACGCGCTCCGACGTCGGCAAGGGCGATCCTGCCTACTACCAGGACTATGCGGCGCGGGTCGCCGCGGAGATACCGGGCGCCTTCTTCGCCGACCAGTTCAACAACCCGGCCAATCCGCTGGCACATGAGCAGGGCACGGGGCCCGAGATCTGGGAACAGGCCGGCCACGACCTGGACGCCATCGTGGTCGGCGTCGGCTCCGCCGGCACCATCACCGGGCTGACCCGCTACTTTCGCCGGGTGCAGCCCGCGCTGCAGTTCGTGCTGGCCGACCCGGTCGGCTCCGTGG
>NZ_JBFUHO010000072.1:0-33338 GCF_056402355.1 Variovorax sp. P4_B11 | reverse complement strand
TGGCGCCCGAGGCCAGCCGCAGCCGGCCCGGCGCGCCGTTGCCGCCGCCGAGCGCGCCGCGCGCGGGGTTGTCCACGCGATCGAAGGCTGCGGCGATCAGGAAAGCGGCGTCCCTCTGCGCATGCCGCACCTCGATGACCTGGCCCAGGCCGCCGCGCACGGCGCCAGTGCCGCCGGAATCGGTGCGGAACTCCTTGCGCTCGAACACGATGGGCGCCTGCGTCTCCAGGATCTCGATCGACACATTGCGTACGCCGCTCGGATACGCAGTGACGGAGAGGCCGTCCTTGCCGGGCCGCGCGCCGGTGCCGCCGGTGGAAAAGCTGATGACGTTGAAGCGTGCACCGCGGCGCACGGCCTCGGCGTCGGCCGGGCTCGTGCCCGCGAGCACTTCGCCGCCGACGAGCTGCAGGTTCCAAAGCGACGAGGCGCCTTCGGCCGGTACCTTGTCGGGCCTTGCCTGGCGCAGCGCGCCGAACACCGCGTCGGGCAGCAGTTGGCCGACCACATGGCGCGCGGTGACGGCAGCCGGATGCAGTGCATTCAGAATGCAGCCTGCGGGCGCCTCGACGCGAATGGGCGCGAGCGAACCTGCATTGTTCGGCACGTCCGGCCCCACCAGGCAGCGGATGCCGAAGGAGGTGTACGCGTCGGTGTAGGCCTTGGGCACGTTGATGCCGCGCGCCACGCTGCCCGAGGTGCCGGCGTAGTCGACCGTGATGCCGTCGTCCGCAATGGTCACCGACACCTGCAGCGTGATGGGCGCGTCGTAGCCGTCGGCTACCAGCGTGTTGTGCCAGGTGCCGCGCGGCCAGTCGCGCAGCGCCTCGCGCATCGCCTGGGCCGAACGCGCGATGACGAAGTCGCCCAACGCCTGGAGGTCGACCAGCCTGAACTCGCGCAGCAGGGTGCGCAGCCGCCGCCCGCCCACTTCGTTGCAGGCCACCAGCGCGTAGAGGTCGCCCTCGACCTGCTCGGGGTCGCGCACGTTGGCGCGGATGATTGCGCGCACCGCCGGGTCCACCGTGCCCTGGCGCACGAAGCGCAGGATGGGCAGGAACAGGCCCTCGTGGTAGATCTCCAGCCCGTCGGGGCTAGAGCCGATGCCGCCGATGTCGACCACGTGCAGCGTGGAGGCGAACAGCGCCACGGCGCGCTTGCCCAGACCATCGCCATGGAAGATGGGCGTGACCATGGTCATGTCGAACAGGTGGCCGGTGCCTTTCCAAGGGTCGTTGGTGAGGAACACATCGCCGTCTTCCATCGTGTCGATGGGAAAGCGCAGCAGGAAGTGCTTGACCGATTCGGCCATCGAGTTGACGTGTCCCGGCGTGCCGGTTACGGCCTGCGCGATCATCCGGCCATCGGGCAGGAACACGCCGGCCGACAGGTCGCCGGCTTCTCGCGTGGAGGTGCCGAAGGCGGTGTGGATCAGCACCTGCGCCTGTTCCTCGACCACGGAGAGAAGCCGGTTCCAGGCGAGCTGGTTGCGGATGAGCTGGCCGCTGGCCAGCGCCTTGGGGGTGGCTTGAGGTGTGGAGGTATTGCTCATGCAGCGGTTCCTGCGAAATCTTTGGTAGGGGTGGAGGCCGCCCGTGTCACAAGCCCGGCCCTCAGGTCGCGTGCCGCCAGTGCGGGGTCGCGTTCTGCAGGGTCGCCCAGGCCCGCGCCGCCGGGCGTTTCGACCACGAGCACTTCGCCGGCGGGAATGACTTGGCGGCCCTTGCCGCGCAGCGCGGTGCCCGCATGCTTGAGCCGCGCGGCACCGGGCGCACCGTCGCCGCCACCGAGCGCACCGCGCGCGGGAAAGCGCACACGGTCCCAGGTGGCGGACAGCACCATCGGGTCGCCGTCGGCGTTCTCGATCTCGATGACTTGGCCGAGGCCGCCGCGCGACGCGCCGGCGCCACCCGAGTCGGGCCGGTATTCCTTGCGGCGGAACAGCAGCGGCGCCTGCGTCTCGAGGATCTCCAGCGACACGTTGCGCACGCCGCTCGGGTAGGCCGTGGCCGAGAGGCCGTCCTTGCCCGGCCGCGCGCCGGTGCCGCCGGTGGAGAAGCTCACGATGTTGAAGCGCCGCGCGCGACGCAGCGCATCGTTCGGCCCGCCCTCGATCGGCTGCCCGCCGAACAGGCGGATGTTCCACAGCGACGACGCGCCTTCGGCCGGCACGCGATCGGGGCGCGCCTGCCGCAGCGCGCCGAACACCAAGTCCGGCAGCATCTGGCCGATGGCCGCGCGCGCAGCCACCGCGGCGGGCGGCAGCGCATTCACGATGGAGCCTTCCGGCGCCACCACGCGAATGGGCGCTAGCGAGCCCGAGTTGTTGGGCACGTCGGCGCCCACCAGGCAGCGGATGCCGAAGGAGGTGTAGGCCTCGGTGTAGGCCTTGGGCACGTTGATGCCGCGCGCAATGCTGGCCGAGGTGCCTGCGAAGTCGACCAGGATGCCGTCGTCCGACACGGTGACGGCCGCGTGCAGCTCCAGCGGCGTGTCGTACCCGTCCACCGTCATATGGTTGCGCCAGGTGCCCTTGGGCCATTCGCGCAGCGCCTCGCGCATGGCCAGCCGAGAGCGTTCGATGATGTAGTCGCCCTGCGCCTGCAGGTCGGCCAGGCCGAACTCGCGCAGCAGGCGCTGCAGCCGCACGGCGCCCACCGCATTGCAGGCCACCAGTGCGTGGAAGTCGCCCTCGACCTGACCCGGCTCGCGGACGTTGGCGCGCACGATGTCCAGCACCGCCTCTTCGATGACGCCTTCGCTCACGAAGCGCAGCGGCGGCAGGAATAGCCCCTCGTGGAAGATTTCCAGCGCATCGGGCCCGGCGTTGACGCCGCCGATGTCCACCACGTGCACGGTGGAGGCGAAGAGCGCCACCAGCTTGCGGTCATGGAACACCGGCGTGACCATGACCACGTCGAACAGGTGGCCCGTGCCCTTCCACGGGTCGTTGGTGACGAACACGTCGCCGTCGCGCATGGTGTCTTCCGGAAAGGCGCGCAGGAAGTGCAGCACCGAATCGGCCATCGAGTTGACGTGGCCCGGCGTGCCGGTCACGGCCTGCGCGACCATCCGACCGTCGGGCAAGAACACGCCCGCCGACAAGTCGCCGGCTTCGCGCGTCGGTGTGCCGAAGGCGGTGCGGATCAGCGCCTGCGCCTGCTCCTCGACCACGGCGAGCAGGCGGCTCCAGACCAGTTGCTGGCGCAGTGCCCTGCGGCCTGCGGTGGTCGTCATACAGCCTCCGCTTCGGCAAGCGCCGCGCGGTCCTGCTGGGTCACGGTGGTGTCGTTGAGCACCAGCGCGCCCAGCTTACTGGCGCGCGCCTCGAAACCCGCGATCACGTGCGTGGTCGTCTCGTCTTCCACCACCAGCGCCGGGCCTTCGATCCATTTGCCGGCGCCGAGTGCGGTGCGTTCGTAGACAGGCACTTCGGCCCATTGGCCCGCGTCGGCGTCGTACAGGCGGCGCTTGCCTGAAGGCTCTGCGCGGCCCGTGTCGACGACCACCTCGTCGGGCTCGGGCGCCGCACGGCCGCCGGCTTCCACCGCGACCGACCAGCTCACCGCCTCCGCCGCGATGTGCGGCAGGCTGCGGCCGTAGAGCGCGGCATAGCGTTCTTCGAAGCGTTGATGCAAAGCCTTGCTCGCGGCCGCATCGAACGGGCCTTCGGGCAGCTCGACCGGAATCTCGTGGCCCTGGCCCGCATAGCGCATGAAGGCCTGTCGATGGCGCACCAGCGCGGCGCCGGGCGCGGCGCGCAGGACCACGTCGTCGGCGGTGGCCGTGAGCTCGGCGAGCAGCTTGTCCACGGTCGCGTGGTCGATGCGGTCGAGCCGCTGCGCGAGGCTGCGCACGGTCTGGTAGGCCACGGGCGCCCACAGGAAGCCCAGCGCCGAGCCCACGCCAGCCGAGTTGGGAATCACCAGCCGCGCCACGCCCAGCTTGCGCGCCAGCAACGCGGCATGCAGCGGCGCGGCGCCGCCGAAGGCGATGAGCGTGCTTTCTTCTGCCACCTTGCCGAGTTCGGACGCATGCACGCGCGCGGCGTTGGCCATGTTCTCGGTGACGATCTCGACCACGGCCTGCGCGGCCGATTCGACATCGAGCCCGGTCTGCGCAGTGAGGCCCTGCAGCAGCGCATCACGCGCACGCTGCGGGTCGAGCTGCACTTTGCCGACCGCGAAGCGCGCCGGGTCGATGGTGCCAAGCGCGGCGTGCGCGTCGGTCACGGTGGGCAGTTCGCCGCCCAGGCCGTAGGCGGCCGGGCCGGGGGAGGAGCCCGCGCTGTCGGGGCCGACCTGCACCACGCCCAGGTGGTTGACGCGTGCGATGGAGCCGCCGCCCGCGCCGATCTCCACCATCTCGATGACCGGAATGCGAATGGGCAGGCCCGAGCCCTTCAGGTGCCGGTGCACGCGGCCGAACTCGAAGCTGCGGCTGATCTGCGGCTGGTAGTCGTCGATGAAGCAAATCTTGGCGGTGGTGCCGCCCATGTCGAACGAGAGCGCGCGCGAGGCGCCGATCTGCTCGGCCACCTGGCGCGCCAGCACCGCGCCGCCTGCGGGGCCCGATTCGACCAGCCGCACCGGCTCATCGATGCCGGCCTGCAGCGTGGTGATGGCTCCGCCCGAGGTCATGAGGAAGGGCTCGGCGCGCAGGCCACGTGCCGTGGCACCTTCCTGCAGGCGGCGCAGGTAGCCCGCCACCTGCGGCTGCACGTAGGCGTTGGCGCTGATGGTCGACAGGCGCTCGTACTCGCGGATCTCGGGGCACACATCGGAGGCCAGCGACACCCAGAGGCCCGGTGCATGTTCGAGCAACAGCTCGCGCACGCGGCGCTCGTGCGCGGGATTGGCATAGCCGTGCAGGAAGCACACGGCCACGCTTTCGATGCCGTCGGCCAGCAACTGTTTCGCCAGCGTGGCGACCTGCGCTTCATCGAGCGGCGTGATCACGCGGCCGGCAGCGTCCACGCGCTCGACCACGCCGTGGCGCCAATGGCGCGGCACCAGCGGCGCGGGCTTGTCGAGGAACACGTCGTACTGCGCGAATCGGTCTTCGAGACCGATCTCCACCAGGTCTCGAAAGCCGTGCGTGGTCAGCAGCGCGGTGGGCGCGCCCTTGCGCTCGATAAGGGCGTTGGTGGCCAGCGTGGTGCCGAGGATCAGCAGGTCGACGTCGGCCCAGCCGGCGCCCGCCTGCTGAAGCACTTCCTCCACGCCGCTGAGCACGGCCTGTTCGGGTGTGGTCGGGGTGGTCAGCACCTTGAGGGTGTGTTTCTCGGCGCCGCGCAGCAGCACCACGTCGGTGAAGGTGCCACCGACATCGACGGCGACGCGCACGCGCGGGTCGTGCGCTGCGGAGGAGGGGTTGGAGTTCGAGGACATGAGAGAGGGAGGTGTCTTCTTGTTGAAGGGAATCAGCGCAGTGCAGTGGCAGCGGAAAAGGCCTGCGACAGGTCGGCGATCAGGTCCGCCGGGTCTTCGAGCCCGATGTGCAGACGCACCACCGGCGCATCGCCGGTCCATTGCCGGTGCTCGAGCAGGCGCTCGGGCTGGGCCACCAGCGCCAGGCTTTCGTAGCCGCCCCAGGACGCGCCGATGCCGAAGAGTGCGAGCGCATCGACGAAAGCGTTGGCGGCGGCCGGTGTGGCATGGCGGAACTCGAAGGACACGAGGCCGCTGGCGCCGCTGAAGTCGCGCTTCCACAGCGCATGGCCCGGGTCGCTGGGCAGCGCGGGATAGAACACGCGCGACACCTGCGGCTGCTGTTGCAGGAACTCGGCCACCTGCGTTGCGTGGCGCTGGTGCTGCGCGAGCCGCACGGGCAGCGTGCGCAGGCCGCGCAGCGCGAGGTAGGCGTCGTCGGCGCCGATGGTCAGGCCCAGCGCTTCATACGTGGTCGAGAGCTTCGCGGCCAGCGCCGGACTGTCGACCACCACCACGCCCTGCATCAGGTCGGAATGGCCCGAGATGTACTTGGTGGCCGCCTGGATCGAGATGTTCGCGCCCAGCGTCAGCGGCTGGTAGAACCAGCCCCCGCTCCAGGTGTTGTCGGTAGCGACCGTCACGCCGCGGTCCCGCGCGATGGCGGTCAGCGCCGGCAGGTCGAGCACTTCGAAGAGCAGCGAGCTCGGCGACTCCAGGTACAGCAGGCGCGTGTTCGGGCGTATGCGGCTCGCCAGGTCGTCGTTCGTGGGCGAAAAGTACTCGATCTCGACGCCCAGCCGCTTGAGCAGCGTGCTGTCGACGCGGCGCAGCGGCGCGTACACGCCGTCGGTCACCAGCGCATGGTCGCCGGGCGACAGCAGCGCGAGCAGCACCAGCGTAATGGCCGAGAGGCCCGAGGGCGTGAGGAAGGCGCGGTGTCCGCCTTCGAGGTCCGTCACCGCGTCTTCGAGTGCGCGGTGCGTGTCGAGACCGTGGCGGCCGTACGCGGCGACGCGCTCGCCGGCCGTGCGGCGGTGGTGGTAATCGGCATGCGCCGCCGTGTTCTCGAAGCGCACGGTGCTGGTTCGCACCACGGGCACGTTCACCGGGCCGGTGCCGTCGCGCAGGGCGGGCGCGCCGGCGTGCAGCAGGCGCGTGCCGGCGCCCAGCGTCTTCCCGCGCTTGCCTTCGGTCATGCCGCCACCTTGCTCGGCTTGAGCTGCGTGGCGTTGTAGTTCACGACCGCGCCGGTCTCCAGGTTCACGCCGATGCGCTGCGAGAGCGTTTCTAGCGGCCGGCCGTACAGGTGGAAGTGCAGCGTGGGCTTGTCGCCGATCACATGGATGCTGTGCAGGTCGTCGGCCAGGAAGCCGATGGACGTGCCGGGCTGCACCGTCACTTCGCGCTCGAGTTCGAGCCTTGCGACGGCCGGGTCGCTGCCGTCGTCGGTGCGGCGGTAGACGCGGTTCTCTTCCTGACCCTCGACCGCCACGATGGTGGCCCAGGTCGTATGGTTGTGCGGAATCGAGGTCTTGCCGGGGTTGATGGAATTCAGGTAAAGCGCCACGCCGTCATCGCCGTCTGCCGGGTTGAGCCGGTAGCGCGTGGAGGCGCCCACGCCCTCGTTGATGGCGGGCGGAGGAAAGTCGGCGCGCGTGAACAGCGCGGTGTGCGAGGCCAGCTGTTCGAGCCGCGCAGTGATGCGCGCGAGCACGGCGCGGTCGAAGGGCTCGGCGGCTGCGATGGCGCGCACGTCGTTCAGGGCCTGGTCGACGGTCACGCGCCGCTCCTCGGCGATGTTGGCGGAAGAAGGGGTGGAGGTTTCTGTTTTCATGGTTCTTGGATGAAGCAAAGGTGGGTTCAGAGCGCGAAGCGCAGCCGCTCGAAGGGCAGCGCCTTGGGAAACGGTGCCGGCTGGGCCGGCGGCGTGCGCGGGCCTTCGCCCAGCGCACGGTGGAGAAAGGCGCGGGTGCGCTCGCTCTCGGGCGCGCCGAAGATACGCGCCGCCGGCCCGTGCTCGACGATCACGCCGGCCTCGGTGAAATACACCGCGTCGCTGATCTCCTCGGCAAAGCGCATCTCGTGCGTGACCAGCACGCAGGTCAGGCCGTCGCGCACCAGGTCGCGGATCACGGTGAGCACCTCGCCCACGGTCTCGGGGTCGAGCGCGGAGGTCACCTCGTCGAACAGCATCAGCTCGGGCCGCATGGCCAGCGCCCGCGCGATCGCCACGCGCTGCTGCTGGCCGCCCGACAGCTCGCCGGGGTAGGCCGATTCCTTGTGAGACAGGCGCACCTTGTCGAGCAGGGCACGCGCATCGCGCTCCGCCGTGGCGTGGTCGCGTCCGGCCACGCGGGTGGGCGCGATCACCAGGTTCTGCAGCACCGTCAGGTGCGGGAACAGGTTGTACTGCTGGAACACGAAGCCCACGCGCCTGCGCAGTGCGATCAGCTCGGCCTCGGTGCGCAGCGTGTCCACGCGCGTGTCGCCCACGCGGATCTCGCCGTGCTGCGGGCGCAGCAGGCCGGTGATGCAGCGCAGGATGGTCGACTTGCCCGAGCCCGAGGGGCCGATGATCGACACCGCCTGCCCGCGTTGCACGTCCAGGTCGATGCCGCGCAGCACGGCATTGGTTCCGAAGGCGAGTTGCACGCCGCGCAGGGCGACAAGGGGCGAAGACGTGGTGCTGTCAGTGGCGGGCATAGCGGCGCTCCAGCGCGCGCGTGGCGCGGGCAATCGGGTAGCAATAGGCGAAGAACACGCCGAGCAGCGTGAAATAAACGAGCACCGTGAAGTCGGTGCGCGCCACGGTGTTGCTGGCGATCTGCGCGGTGTCGACCACGTCGTGCGCGCCCACCAGCGAAGCGAGCGCGGTGCTCATGGTGATGCTGGCGTACAGGTTCATCCACGGCGGCAGCATGCGCCGCAGGCACTGCGGCAGCACGATCAGCCGGAAGATCTCGATACGGCGAAACGCCAGCGACTGCGCGGCCTCCCACTGCGCGCTGGGAATCGACTGGATGGCGCCGCGGAAGATCTCGGCCACCACCGCGCTGATGGGCAGCGCCAGCCCCAGCACCACCTTGATCCAGTCGGGGAAGGGCACGGTCCACTTCACCAGGTGCAGCTCGAACGGAAACACATAGGTGGTGAAGTAGATGAGCACCAGCACCGGCGCATTGCGGAAGAACTGCACGTACCAGCGCGTGACCACGCGCAAGAAGCGCAGCGGCGAGAGCGACAGCGCGCCCACCACAAGCCCGGCGATGGTGCCGAGCGCCATGGCCAGCACGCTGATCTTGATGTTGGTGAGCAGGCCCCATAGCAGCGCGGGTGTCCATTGCCACAGGAAGACCAGTGCGACCGGCGTGGTGCCCGTGCCCGTCCAGGTGCCGATCGCCATGAGAGCCGCCGCGAGTGCGACCCACCACGGATGCTCGCGCGGATCAAGACGCCGGCCTTGCGCGGTGCCCGCCGCGAGGGCGCTCATTGCCGCTTCATTGGCCATAGCCGGGCATCCTCAGGCGGCCTTCGAGCCAACTGCCGGCACGGCTGACCAGCCAGGTCAGGGCGCCGAAGTACAGCAGGATCAACAGCAGCAGCTCCAGCACGTTGTCGCGCTGCGTCCAGATCATGATCGACTCGTAGGTCACGTCCCCGACCGCGATGGCCGAGGCCACGGCCGTCATCTTCACCAGATCGACCAGGTTGTTGACCAGCGAGGGCAGCGCGAAGCGCACGGCCAGCGGCAGCTCCACCCGCCACAGCAGCTGGCGCTGCGAGAAACCCAGCGAGCGCGCCGCCTCCAGCGTGACCTGGGGCACCGCCTCGATGCCCGCGCGCAGCGCCTCGGCATGGAAGGCGCCCTTGTGGATCGCCACCACGATCACCACCCAGACGAAGGGCGTGAGCGGATTGCCGCCCACACCTTCGAGCTGGCGCGTGATGAGTATGTTGAGCACCAGGAACGCGCAGTACAGCTGCACCAGCGTCGGCGTGTTGCGCGTGACCTCGACGAAGGCGCGCGCGGGCAGTGCGAGCCAGCCGCGGCCCGAAGTCAGCGCCGCGGCCATCGCCACGCCGGCGGCCAGGCTGCATGGAATGGTCAGCAGGCAGAGTTCGAGCGTGACGACCAGTCCGCGCAGGAAGGCCTGGCGCTCGCCCAAGTCGAGCAGGAAGGCGTAGTTCAGGCCCAGCGGCTTGATGGCGGCCACCGCATGTGCGAGCAGGCCGGGGTCGCTCATTCGGGGGTCTTCGGCGTGGCGTTCGCATGCGCGGCGCCGGCGCTCGCCGCAAGGAGAAGGACGGACAGCAAGGAAGCGAGAGAGCGTGGCGTCACGGCGTTGAATCGGGAAAGGAAGTGCGGGAAGCCCTCCTGCAAGACTCCCTGAAAGGTGGCGTGCGACGGCGCGTGCCGCGCCCGTTCAAGGTGCGGCGCGCAACTTGGCCTGCAGCTCGGGCAGCAGCGGCTGCGGCGGCTCGATGTGGTTGCGCTTTTCCGTCTCGATCAGCCAGCCGCTGCGGTGCCACTGCTTGACCACCTTGTCGACGGCGGCGATCGTGTCGGCCTCGCCCTTGCGGGTCCAGACAACGGAAGGCGCGGGCAGAATCTCTTCGGTGATCGGTGCCGCGTAGCCGGCCCATTCGGCGCTGCTGCGCAGCAGGGGCTGGATGAGCGTGGAATCGTGCACGGCCGCCACGCAGTTGCCGCCGCGCAACGCCAGCAGCGATTCGGACGAGGTCTTGAAACCGCGCACCTGCGCGCCGTACTGCTCCTGCAGCGGCTTCACGAAGCTGCTGCCCTGCGAGGCGCAGACGATCTTGCCGCGCAGGTCTTCCCACTTGGCGATGCCGCTGGTCTTGAGCACGGCTGCGGTGCCGCCCACGCGGTAGAAGGGCGTGGGCGCGTAGCCCAGGATCTCGCCGCGATCGGCGTTGTACTCCATCGAGGCGATCAGCAGATCGACCTTGCCGGATTGCAAGAACTGCACGCGGTTCGACGGTTGCACCTGCACCAGCTCGACCTCGGTGCCGAGCTGCTTGGCCAGGTCGCGCGCCAGGTCGGGGTTCCAGCCGACCAGCTGCTGGGTGGCGGGGTCGATGGAGCCGAAGGGTCCGCCGCTCACCATCACGCCGATGGCGACCTTGCCGCGCTGCTTGATGCGATCGAGCGTGGCGTCGGCGTGGGCCGCACCCGCGCCCAGGCACACGCCCATGGCAAGGGTGACGGCGGCGCGCGAGGAGGACTGGGAAGAGAAGGGGAGGTCCGAGCGGGAAATCATCGAATGTGAGGGGCGAAGCAAGGCAGGCGGCAATCTTCCGAGGCCGCGTCTGTCCTGGCAACGAACGCCTTCAACTATCGATATGCGTTCTTTCGTGCGAACTTTGGTGCGCACCCGGTGGAATGCGAAAGCTGGCCAGTTCCTCGGGCGCGCACTGGGCGGTGAGGCCCAGTTCCCAGTCCAGGTAGCGGCGCGCGGCGTTGAGGTTGCCGTCGTGGCGGTCGTGCACGAAGAACAGGTAGTCAATGGCTTCGGCGTCGGGCGGCGATGCCGGCGTGGCCTGCTGGGCCCAGCCGGCGGACTCGACCGCTTCCGAGCGGGCCCATGACAGCTGTTGCCAGCCGGCCTCGCGCAGGTCCTGCGCGGCAAGCCGCGCAGCGGTTTCGTCGGGCGCGATCAGCAGCACCGGATGCTGCAGGTCGCCGTCGGTCGCGGCCCGGGCATCGGCGACCACGCGCGGCCGGATCGACCAGACGGCGCCGCGCGCATGGCGCGCCCTGTAGGCGGTCGAGGTCCGCAGGTCGAGCACCGCGGGCGGTGTGTCGGCGTCGTCGCGCCATGCGAGCAGCGCATCGGCGTCCGCGGCCGCCACCGGAGGCGGCAGCCGCACGGGCGCACGCACGGGCACGCGCAGGTCGCTGGCGAGGCCATCTTCGACCAGGGCCGCATCCAGACCGAGCCTGCGCAGCCACAAGGCCACCACGGGTGCGCGCACGCCGTCGTCGTCCAGCACCAGCACGCGGGCATGGCGCACACCGATCTGCAGGTCGATGGCCTGCAGCAGCTGGCCGCCGGGCGCATGGCGCGCGCCCCGCAGGCCGCCGGCCGCGAATTCTTCCGCGGTGCGCACGTCGAACACGAAGGTGGTGCGGGTGCCGTCGTCGAGCCAGGCCTGTGCCTCGGCGGCGGTGAGCACCGGCACGTCGGCGCGTCGGGCGGCCGCGGCGGCGTCTTCGCGCGCGGCTTGGCGCTGCGCGGCATCGGGCGGTGGTGGCAGTGCTCTCGCGCTGCCGCGTTCGATGTCGAGGCCCGCGAGGGCCCAGCCCTGCGTGCCGTTCTCCAGCGCAAGCACCGGGTTGGGCACACCGAGGTCGCGCAGGATTTGCGCACCGACGATGCTGCGCGTGCGCCCCGCGCAGTGCACCACGATGGCGTGGACGAGTCCGACACCAGCGTGCGCCAGCGCAGCGCCAGTTCCCCGTTGGGCACCGGCATGGCGCCGGGCAGCGTCATCTTGCGGTGTTCTTCCAGCGTGCGGCCGTCGAGCAGCAGCAGCGGTTCGCCCGCGCGCTGGCGCTCGGCCAACTCGCGGGCGCTGATGTGCGGCACCTGGTAGGCGTGCTCAACAACTTCGCCGAAGGTCTTGGACGGCAGGTTCACCCCCTTGAACAGCGTGTGCCCAGCACGCGCCCAGGCCGGTGCGCCGCCGGCCAGCACCGATACATCGTCGTAGCCCAGTGCCGCGAGCCGCCCCGCGGCCCGGTGGGCCAAGGCCGAGTCCGCGGCGCCGTCGTCGAACAGCACGATGCGGGTGGCGCTGCGCGGCACGAGGCGGGCGACCTCCGTTTCGAGGCGGCTGTAGCCGGCATGCACCGCGAAGAAGGGATGGCCTTCGCCGTACTGGCCGTGTTCGCGGATGTCGAGCAGCGCGAGCTCGCGGCCGTCTTGCAGCCATTGGTGCAGCGTGACGGCGGAGATGGCGGGAGCGTGCGTGGAGTGGGGCGCCGCAGCGGGCTTGGAAATTTCGGCAATGAGTGACATCGGTGCGCTGGAAGAAAGATCGGCGGCACCATAGCAACGCCGCGCGTGCGCGGCTACGAAGTCTTCCGCATAAGCAAGCACGAAAGTACCGCGATGCCCTCAATGCACCGGTTGCGCGTGTCGGGGCCGTATCACGCAGTCCCCGACCCTGTCGAGTTCGTTCAATGCGGTTGAGTGGCGCTGGCCGCACTCGCACGGCGCGAGCAGCACGGGCTCTAGGCAGTGGCGGGCGCCAACGTTTCTGCCAGGAACGCTTCCACCGTGCGAGGCGAGCGCTTCAGCACCTCGGCGACCGTGCCCGTCATCGGCTCCGCTGCGCCCGCGGCGATCAGCTCGGCGAACTGCGCATGCACCCGGGCGATGTAGGGCGAAGGCGCGTTCGCGGCCTGGCGCTGCTGCTGGGCCTGCGCCGACAGCGCAACGGTCGCGATCCGGCGTCCCGTGAGCTGCGAGGCGATGCGGGCGATCTCGTCGTAGCCCACGGCCCTGCCGCCCGTGAGCACCCACGGCGCGGGCGAAGCCCCGGGCGCGGTGGATTGCTCGAACAGCGCTTCCACCGCCACGTCCGCGATGTCGCGCGCGTCGATGAAGGCGACGCGCGGATCGCCCGGCGGCGCGTGCAGCACGTCATCGGCCGCAAGCTCCGAGGCCACGCGCCCCAACATCACCTGTAGCCACGCGTTCGGGCGCAGCACGCGGTGCACGATGCCCGAGCGAGCGAGCGCGGTCTCGATCGCGCCGTGCGCATCGCCCGAAAGCGATTGACCGGGCGGCTCGATGGTCCAGTGCGAGCCCGACAGCTTGACGATGCGCTGCACGCCGGCCGCGGCGGCGGCTTCGATCACCGCGATCTGCTGCTCCGCCAGCCTGGGCGTGATCGGCGACAGCAGGAAGAGATGCGACACCTCTCGCAGCGCGCGGCGCAGGGTGTCGGCGTCGTCGAAGTCGCCGACCGCGGTTTCGGCACCTTGCGCGTGCAGGTCGTTGGCCCGCGCAGCGTGGCGCGTCAGCACACGCACCTTCGCGCCGCGCGCGAGCAGCCGCGGCACCAGCAGTTGGCCCAGGCGGCCGGTGGCGCCCGTCACCAGGATGTGGGGTTGCGAACTCAAGCTGCGGTCGCCAGTGCGGCGGATTCGACGGCGACGGGCGCGTGGTCCGTGGTGCGGTCGACCTGCGCCTGCAGCGCCTGCAGCGCGCGCAGCGGGCCATGGTCGATCCAGGCCCCCACGTCGAAATCCGCGGGCAGGAAACCCCATTGCAGCAGGAAGTCCTTGAAATGCCCGATGGCCTCGACCAGCGGCGCATCGAGGCCGATGCCCAGGTGCCGGTGCACCTCGGGCCCGTTGGATGCCTGCACCGCTTCTTCACTGGTGGCGATCTCGCGCGCCACGAAGCGCAAGGTTTCGTCGGGGTGCGCTTCGGCCCAGCGGCCGGCGCGCGCCACCACGCCCAGCAGCCGCACCACCAGGTCGGGGCGCTGCTGCGAAAGCGCATCGTCCACCGTGAGCACGCGCGGCGTGCCGTTGTTGATGCGCACCTTCGGGTCGGGGTGGTTGCCGAACTCGGCCACCGCCTGGGCGCCGATCAGGTTGGCGACCACGATGCCTTCGGCGCCCTTCAGAAAGATCGCATCCACCTCGCCGCTGAACAACGCCTGCACCTCGCGGAAATAGGGATGACGCCGACGCAATCCGAACAGGCTGGGCTCGCCCTGGGCCAAGATCACCGACTCCTCGATCGGCAGCTCCACCAAGGTCACATCGCGGGTCGTGAGGCCAGCCAGAGAGAGCCCGGAGACGACGCCCTTCAGTGCCGTGGCGCGGTGGAAGTCGATCAGGTCATTGACCCGGCGCGGCACCGCGAAGCGACGTCCCGCCAGCTGCTCGATCGATGCGATGCCGCGGCCCGGCAGCGTGACGATGGCCTGGAACTCGTCGGTCCAGGTGATCGCCACCAGCCGCGTGGCGCGTCCGTTGGCCCGGGCCCAGATCGGCGGGATGTTGCCGCCCTGGCGGAAGGACCATGCCAGGTGGTGGTCGAAGTGGCTCTCGCGCACACTCCGGTCCTTCGAGTCGATGATCGACTCGATGGCGATGCCTTCCTCGGCGAAGGTCTCGGCCAGCCAGCCTTGGCGCGCGGCGATGCCGAGCGGGGAGGGCACGGGACAGCGGGTGTACCAGAGCACGTCGGGACTGGCGGTGGAAGAGGACGTGGGCATGGGATGGTTCTCCTGTCGAGTTCGGATGGATGAAGACAAGGACTCAGGCGCCGATCCACGCGCCGGCCAGGTTGCCGGCGATGCCGTCGGCTCCCACGGTGTGGCCGCGCACGCGACGGTCGGCGATGGTGTAGTTGTCGGGCGCGAGCAACGTGATGTCGGGCAGATCGCGCACGATCAGGCGCTGGAACTCGGCAAAGGCCTTTTGGCGCCGCTTCTCGTCAAACTCGATCGCCGCGGCCTCGAGCAGTCGATCCACCTCAGGGTTGTCGTAGCCGGAGCCGTTGGAAAAGGGCAGACCCCTCTTGAAGTTCTTCGACCAGTACAGGCGCTGGATGCCGACGGTCGGATCGAAGGTGTTGCTCATCACGCTCACATGCAGGTCGAAGGCGCGATCGGTGTAGATGCGCCGCACGTAGGTCGCGAAGTCCTGCGAGCTGACCGTGACCTCGATGCCGATGCGGGCCAGGCTCTGCCTCAGGTAGTCGGCGGTGCGCTGGCCACCCTCGTTGGGGATCGGCGTCAGCGCCAGTTTCAGCCGCAGGTTGCCGCCGGCCTTGCCGCGCGTGAAGCCGGCTTCGTCGAGCAAGGCCTCGGCCCGCTTCACGTCGTGCGGCAGCACCGGCAAGTCGGGCAGGTAGAACTTCTTCAGCGCCGGATTCACCGGCCCCGGGATGAGCTGGCCCTGGCCGTACCAGACCGTCTTCAACACCACCTGGCGGTCGATCGTGAGCGCGATGGCCTGGCGCACGCGCAGGTCCTGCAGCGCCGGGTTCTCGAGGTTGAACTCGACCCGCGAGACGTTGTTGATGTACTCGTAGCCGTGGGGCTCGAACGCCAGGTTGGGGCGGGTGCGCAGCCGTTCGATATCGCCCATCGGCACCGGCGTGCCGGGGCTCAGGTGCACTTCGCCCTTCTCGATCGCGGCCGCGCGCGCGGCCGCGTCGGGGATGAAGCGCACGATGAGCCGATCCACATAAGGCTTCGGGTTGTCCCAGTAGTCGGGATTTCGCTCGTAGGTCACATGGCTGCCGCGGACCCACTCCTTGAAGACGAAGGGGCCGGTGCCGATCGGCGCGTTGTTGACCGGGTTGGCGTCGGCCTTGCCGCTTTCGTAGAGGTGCTTGGGCACGATCGGTGATTCGGAGGCCGCGAGCGCCGTGATCAGGTAGGGCACCGGCTTCGACAGCACCAGGATGGCGGTGTAGGGGTCCGGCGTGCGCACCTCGGCCACGCTCGCGAAAGTGGCGCGGCCGCGCGGGTGGTATTGCTTCAAGAGGCTGATCGAGTGCGCGACGTCGGCCGAGGTGAAGAGCTGGCCATCGTGCCACTTGACGCCGCGGCGCAGGCTGAAGGTGTATTGGAGGCCGTCGCTGCTCACCGCCCAGGCGGTGGCGAGTTGCGGCTGCGGCACGAGGTCGAAGTCGTAGGTGAGCAGCCCCTCGGTGGTCTTGGCCGAGATCAGCACCGTCGAGCCCGCCGAGTGCGCGATGGTCGACAGCGTGGGCGGCTCAGGGTCGATCAGCACGGTCAACGTGCCGCCACGAACCGGCGCGCCAGGGCCACTTGCCGATTGCGATTGCGCCCAGGCGGGCACGCGCGCGACGCCGGCGAGACCCAGGCCGGCGCCGCCCTGCAAGAGCAGGCGGCGCGAAATGGTGGATTGCCGCATGTTCAGGCCTTGATGTGGATGTCTGCAAAGTTGCCGGAGAGACCCTCCGCGCCGACCGTGTGACCGCCGATGCGACGGTTGGCGACCGTGACCTGCGCGACAGCCACCAGGCCGATGGTCGGCAGTTCGGTCGCGATCACGCGCTGGAAGTCGCTGAAGAGCGCGCGCCGCCGGGCTGGGTCGTTCTCGACGGCAGCGGCCTCGAGCAGGCGGTCGACCTCGGGATTGCCGTAGTGCGCGCCATTCGAGAAGGGCACGCCGGGACGGAAGTTCTTCGACCAGTAGAAGCGCTGGATGCCCACCGTGGGGTCGAACATCTGGCTCATGCCCTGGTTGTTGAAGTCGAAATCGCGATCGGTGTAGACCCGCTTGATATAGCTGCCGAACTCTTGTGCGCGCACGGTCACATCGATGCCGACCCGGGCCAGCGCCAGCCGGATGTACTGACCGACCCGGTTGCCGCCGGCGTCGAACACGTCGTGGCTGACCTTGAAGCGCACGCCGTCGGCGCCACGCGGCAAGCCGGCCTCGTCCAGCAGCGCCTCGGCACGCTTGCGGTCGAAGCCCGGCACCGCCACCTTCGGGTCGTGAAAGCCCTTGAGCACCGGCGAAATCGGGCCCGGCGCGGCCACGCCGTAGCCATACCACACGGTCTTCAGGATCACGTCGCGGTCGATGGCGTGGGCGACGGCCTGGCGCACCCGCACATCCTTGAAGAAGCGGTTGTCGAGGTTGAATTCGATGCGGGTGGTGGAGTTGTTGAAGTACTCGTTGCTGCGGGTGTCCAGGCTCAGGTGCGGCACATCCTTCAGTCGGTCGAGGTCAGGGATCGGCACTGGCGTGGCGCCCGCTAGGTCGACGGTGCCGCTTTCGAGCGCCGCGGCGGCCGCCGCCGGGTCGGGAATGAAGCGCACCACAAGGCGGTCGATGTAGGGCTTGCCCGGATCCCAGTAGTTGGGGTTGCGCTCGTAGATCACATGGCTGCCGCGCACCCACTCCTTGAAGACGAAGGGGCCGGTGCCGATCGGCGCGGTGTTGGCCGGATGGCTTGCCAGGTCCTTGCCCTCGTACACGTGGCGCGGAACGATCGGCGACTCGGCCGCCGCCAGGGCGGTGAGCAGGAAGGGCGCAGGCCGGCCGAGCACCAGGACCGCCGTGTGCGGATCTGGCGTGCGCACCTCGGTCACGCTCGCGAAGGTGGCACGGCCGCGCGGATGCGAGGCCTTGAGCGCCAGGATCGAGAAGGCGACGTCGGCCGAGGTGAAGTCCTGGCCGTCATGCCACTTGACGCCGCGGCGCAGATGAAAGGTGTATTGCAGGCCATCGGGCTGTACGTCCCACGAGACCGCGAGCTGAGGGCGCGGGCGCAGGTCGAAGTCGTAGCTCAGCAAGCCTTCCACCGCCTTGGGCGAGACCAGGAAGGTGCCTGCTGCCGAGTTGACCAGGCCGACCAAGGTTGGCGGCTCGAGCGCAGTGAGCAATGTGACGACACTCCCCGGCGTGCGCTTCGGGGCGTTGTCCGTCGCAGACGCTCCAGATGCCGTTGTCGTTGCCGTTGCCGCCACCGCCAGGGTCGGCAGCGCCGGCAGCACCAGCGGCACGCCCAGGCTGCCGAGCAGGCGCCGATGGAAGCGTCGACGGTCGATCGGGAACGTGGGCTTCATGCCGCCGCGACCTTGCCGTCAGTGTTTTCCGTGCCGGTGGTGCCGTAGCCTGGCGGGGCGACGAAGCCGCCGTAGATCTCTTCCAGCAGCCGGGCGAAGGCGATCGAGGTGCGGTCCTCGAGGTACGGGCCGACGGCCTGCGCACTCACCGGCAGCCTCTGTGCGTCCAGCCCGAGCGGAAAGCTGGTGGCCGGGAGGCCCGGCAGCACCGGCAGCCCGGCCCAGTGGAACAAGTCAAGAAAACGCACGTCGCGCGTGCCGTCCTCGAACTCGACCGGATAGCTGCGTGCATCCTTGGGCTCGCTGTGGTTGTGCTCGAAGGCTGGCAACGGCGCCACCGGCGTCACCACCACGTCGAAGGCTTCGAACAGGCGCTCCCATTGATGGCGCAGCGCGACGCGCGTCTCGTTGTCGCGCAGCCAGTCGCCGTGGCGCAAACTGGGCGCGCGCAGCCAGGCGGCATCCGCGCTGTCGTCATCCGGCGCCAGGTCTTCGAGCCGTTGCCGGGCCGCTTCGCTCAATGCGGGCGGCGAGGTCAGCGACGAGCCGAGCAGGCTGCGGTAGACGCGGTGCGACAGGGTGAGGTCGGGCAGCAGTCCCGGCTGCAGATCGGCCGGCCGACTCACTCGCACGCCCTGCGTGCGCAGGCGTTCCACGACCCTGGCGACGACGTCCTGCTCGTGCAGGCTGCGCGCGCTGCCGGGCCACTGGTCGATCACCAGCACGCGAAAGTCCTGCAGCTTCGTGTGGCGCGCCGGTGGCAAGGTGGCCTTCCAGGCCTTGGCGGCGAGCGGCTCGCGGTTGAGCAACAGGTCCAGCGCGAGTTCGAGGTCGGACGCGGTGCGCGCCAGCGGGCCGGCCACGCTCAGGTCGCGGTCGGCGAGGCGGCCCGAGGGCACGCCGGTGCCGCGCAACGAGACCAGCCCCGCGGAGGGCTTGTGGCCATAGACGCCGGTGAAGTGCGCAGGAATGCGGATTGAGCCACCGATGTCGGAGCCAAGTTCCAGTGCGACGTAGCCGGCCGCCAGCGCAGCAGCCGAGCCACCCGAGGAGCCGCCCGGCGTGCGGGTGAGGTCCCACGGGTTATTGCTGACACCGTAGATCGCGTTGTAGCTTTGCAGGTCGGCCAGCGCCAGTGGCACGTTGCTCTTGCCGACGATCACCGCGCCGGCTTCACGCAGCGCCGCTACCGCCAGGGCGTCCGTCGTCGCGACGTTGTTCGCAAAGGCGGGGTTGCCGCTGCTGGTGACAAAGCCGGCGACGTCGAACGATTCCTTGACCGTGATCGGTACGCCGAGCAAGGGCCTGCGTTCGCCGCGCGCCAGCGCGCCATCGGCTTCGCGGGCCGCGACGCGGGCTGCATCGTCGTTGCGCGCCACCACCGCGTTGATGTCCGGGTCGAAGCGGTCGATGCGCGCAAGCACGTGGTCGAGCAATTCGACGGCCGAGACGCGGCCTGCGGCCAGCGCTTCGGCCTGCGTCCGCGCGCTGGCGTAGGTGAGGGAATCCAGCAGCGAGGTCGAATCCAGCTGCGAAGCACGGAGGTCCTGGGTAGTCATGGTTGCTTGTCCTTCTTGTCTTGGTTGGATGGCTCGATCCAGGCGTCGGCGAGATCGCCGGCTGTCAGGTCGATGCTGTTGTCGAGGTTGTGCACGCGCCGGTTGAGCACCTGGATCGAAGGCACGGTCACCAGCGGCAGAACGGGCAGGTCGCGACCGACGATCTGCTGGATCTGCTTGAATTGGGCAGCCCGCTTGCCCGCGTCGAGTTCCACCGCGGCCTGGCCGAACAGCGCGTCGACCTGCGGGTTGTCGTAGTGAGCGGCGTTGATCCAGATCAGCGGATGGCGCACGCCGTCGCCCCAGTAGAAGCGCTGCACGCCCACCGTCGGATCGAAGAGGCGGCCGAGTCCGTTGACGTTGATGTCGAAGTCGCGCGTGGCATAGACGCGTTTCAGGAAGGTCGGCAGGTCGCCGTCAACGATCTCGACCTTGATGCCGACTTTCGCCAGCGCCGAGCGCAGGTAGTCCGTGGTGCGCTTGAAGTCGGCGCCGGGGATGTAGCTCAGCCGCAGCGTGAAGCGCTGGCCGTTGGCTTGCTTCGGCTGGCCGGCCTCGTCGAGCAGGCGGTTGGCGGCGACCGGGTCGAAGCTGTCGCGAAAGCCGCTGTCGTCGTAGTAGTCGGCCAGCACGCGCGGCACCGGTGAATTCACCACCTCCACGCGCTTGTAGTAGATCGTGTCGCGAATGAAGTTGCGGTCGATGGCCTGGGCGATGGCGTGCCTCACCTTCGGATTCGCCAGGATCGGGTTCTCGACGTTGAACTCCAGGAAGGAGGCATTGTTGAGGAAGCCGTCATAGCTCTCGTCCACTCGAAGCTTCGGGTTCGCGGCCAGCCGCTCGAGATCGGCCAGGCCGACACCCTGGGCAACATCCACTTCGCCTGTCTCCACCGCGGTCGAGATCGCCGCCGGGTCGCGCACGAACTTCACGATCACGCGGTCCAGGTGCGGATAGCCCTTGCGCCAGTAGTTCGGGTTCTTGCGCAGCACCAGGTGGCTTCCACGCACCCACTGCTCGAAGACAAAGGGGCCGGTGCCCACGGGCGCCGTGAGGTTCGGATTGCCCAGCGGGTCGCTGTCGGCGTAGCGGTGGGACGGCACGATCGGGAGTTCCGCCGACGACAGCGACTTGATCAGGAATGGCGCCGGCTGGCTCAGCACGATCACCGCGGTGAGCGGGTCGGGCGTGTCCACGCGCTCCACGTTGGCAAGCGTGATGCGCCCGCGCGGGCCCTGCTTCTTCTGGGTCAGCACCGAGTACCGCACGTCCTCGGCCGTGAAGGCGCGCCCGTCATGCCACTTCACGCCGGGGCGCAGGCGGAAGGTGTACTTCAGGCCATCGGCGCTGACCTGCCATGACGTGGCCAGCAGCGGCTGCGGGCTGAACTTCGCGTCATAGCGCAGCAGGCCCTCGGTGACCTTGGCGCTGACGTTGCGGTTGTCGGTCTTGGTGTCGAGAAACGACACCAGCGACGTCGGCTCCTGCGGCACTGCGAAGGTGAGCGTGCCGCCTTCCACGATCGGCGGCGGGTTCGCCTGGGCGGCGGCCGTGAAGGGCAGTGCGGCGAGCGCGAGGTGAACCAGGCGGCGATTGAACCGGGTTCTTTTCAGGAACGAGAAGAGCATATGAATGGATGAGGGTGCCAATGGACCGGCGCACGGGATGAGCAGGTGATGGTCCGGGAAATCCGACGCTGCGCTTAGCATTTTTCCGATATTGGAAATTCGCTTCGGTGCAGATCCGCTCGCGCTGTCGCGCCGTCACGCTCTCGCGCAGGAAAGTAGTTTGCATAGACGAAATCCTTTGTTGGGCCGATCCGGCCGAGCGGCGAACATCCGGCCCCTCCTTCCCTCCCTTTCTGAAACTCTCCGTATGACACATTGGGCAAGCGCGCAGCTGGCTGGACGAACCCTGGTTCTCGCAGCGGCTTTCGCCACGCTGGCAGCCGTCAACGCGGCGGCACAGCCGCGCCCGGGCGGAACGCTCACCTGGCTCGTCAATCCCGTTCCTTCGTCGATCATTCCGCTGGCTACCACCGCCGGCGGCAATGCCGAACTCGGCCCCAAGGTCGTCGAGGGCTTGCTGACCTACGACTACGACCTCAAGCCAAAGCCGTTGCTCGCCACCGCGTGGTCGCAGAGCAAGAACGGCCTGCAATACACCTTCCAGTTGCGCCGTGGCGTCAAGTGGCATGACGGGCAGAACTTCAGTTCGGCCGACGTGGCGTTCTCGATCCTGACGCTCAAGCAGGTCCATCCGCGCGGGCGCAGCACGTTCGCCAACGTGGTGGACGTGAAGACGCCGGATCCCTACACCGCCGTCATCGTGCTCAGCAAGCCCTCGCCCTTCTTGCTGACCGCGCTGGCGGCCACGGAGTCGCCGATCATTCCCAAGCACCTGTACGAGGGCACCGACATTGCGTCGAGCAAGTACAACAGCGCCCCGGTCGGCACTGGTCCCTTCGTCTTCAAGGAATGGGTGCAGGGCAGTCACATCATTCTGGAGCGCAACCCGAACTACTGGGACAAGCCCAAGCCCTACTTGGACCGGGTGGTGGTGCGCTTCGTACTCGATTCCGCGGCACGCGCGGCGGCGCTGGAATCGGGCGCGGCCGAGCTGGGGAGCGGAACCGGCAGCATTCCGCTGTCGGATGTGGAGCGCTTCAAGAAGCTGCCGGGCATAGAGATCGACACCCGCGTCTCCCCTTACGTGGGCGCCCATCAGCAGATCTACTTCAACCTCGACACCCCGGCGCTCCAGAAGATCGCAGTGCGCCGCGCCATCGCGCAGTCGATCGATATCGACGCCTTTGCCAAGACGGTCTGGTACGGCTACGGGACGATTTCGGCGTCCTCGATCGGAACCGGCATCAGCCGCTACCACGATGCCAGCATCAGGCCCTATCCCTTCAATCCGAAGGCGGCCGAGGCCGCGCTGGACGCGGCGGGATTTCCCCGCGGGGCTGGTGGCTCCCGGCTGAAGTTGCGCCTGCTCTACAACCCGTTCCAGGAACGTCGGGCAGCGGACTTCGTGCGGCAGTCGCTGGGCCGGGTCGGCATCGACGCCGCGATCGAGAACTACGATTTCGCCACCTACGTGACCAAGGCCTATACCGACCGCGCCTTTGACATCACGCTGGAAAGCCTCACCAACCTGTTTGATCCCACAGAGGGCGTGCAACGGGTGTTCTGGTCGAAGAACTTCAAGATCGGGCTGCCGTTCTCCAATGCGGCGCACTACTCGAATCCGGAGGTCGACCGGCTGCTGGAAGCCGCCGCGGTGGAGGTCGACGAGACCAAGCGTCGCCAGCTTTTCATCGAATTCCAGCAGGCGGTCTACCGGGACATTCCATCGATCGAGTTGGGGGCCAACCCCGCCATCACCGTGTTGGCCAGCAAGGTGCGCGACTATGCCCCTACGGGGGAGCACATCCGGGGCAGCTTCGCGGACCTGTACTTCCAGCCTTGAGATCGCACGCATTGCAATGACTGCCACCCCACACCCTGCATCGACGCCAAGGCTCCAGGTCCTGCTCGCGCGCCTGCCCGCTCTGGCGGCGGCAATTGCCGAAGGCGCGGCCGAACGCGAACGCGAACGCACGCTGCCCGTCGAGGCCTTTGCACAGTTTCGCGAATCCGGACTTGGCGCATTGCGGGTCCCGTCGGAGCGCGGCGGCCCGGGCGGCTCGATCGAGACCCTGGTAGAGGTCGTCGCCACGCTGGCGGCGGCCGATTCCAACGTGGCGCACGCGCTGCGCACGCACTACAACGCGATCGAACTGTGGACCTCGTCACCGCCCGATGCGAACAACCAGCGCCAATTGGGGCGCGTGCTCAAGGGCGCGGTCTTCGGCGGCGCCTTCACGGAGCTGGGCACGCCGCGTTCCGGCACCGTGACCACCGCGCTCGAGCGCCAAGGCGAACGGCTGCTGCTCAATGGCAGCAAGTACTACGCGACCGGCACCGCGTTTTCCGACTTCGCCAGCATCGCAGTGCTGGACGACGAGGGGCACGACGCCACCGTGATCGTGCCGACCGACCGCAAGGGCCTGAACGTGAAAGACGACTGGGACGGCATGGGCCAGCGCCTCACCGCGAGCGGCAGCCTGGAATTCGATGCGCTGGAGATCCGGCCGGATGAAGTGGTGCGCGCGCCGCAGCACATCCTGCAGCGTCGCCATGCCTCGTCGCTGCGCCAGCTTTATCTGGTGGCGGTGGCGGCTGGCATCGTGCGCAATGTACTGAGCGATGCGGTGCACTATGTGCGCCACCACGGAAGGCCCGCCGCCCACAGCCCGGCCGCATCGGCAACGGAGGATCATTTCACGCAGTGGGCGATCGGCGACATCGCCGCCCACAGCCACGCGGTCGACGCCCTGATCGCGGACAACGCACGCACGCTCGACCGCTCGGCGGAGGCGTTGCGTGAAGGCGCCCGCGATGAGCAGTGGGAGGAGAGAGTGGGCCAGCTCGTGCTGGACGGCGCCCTGGCCACAGCCAAGACACAGCTCGTGGTCAGCCGGATCGCGCTGCAGGCTGCGGAACGCCTGTTCGAGGCCGGCGGTGCGTCGGCCACGTCACGGCGGCACAACTACGACCGTCATTGGCGCAATCTGCGCACGATCTTCAGCCACAACCCGCTGCAGCAAAAGGCACGCGTGGTCGGCGACTACGAGTTGAACGGAACGACCACCCATCTGGAATCCGGCAAGGTCTTCTGAGCCTCTTTGCTTCCTGCGGATCGCGAATTTGAATATTCGGATTCCGTGCGTGCCAATGTCCGCGCTGCCGACCAGAATCGATCAACCCCTGAGGTAAACCCAGAATGTCCCTGTCACAGCGGCCCGGCGCCATCGCCGGGTGGGAGCGCTTCGCCGCACCGACCGAATTCAGCGAGAGTCCGATCAGCCGCGCATTCAGGCAGCCCGTTTTGCTCGGACTGTTCCTGCCGATCCAGGCCGGTGGCTGGAGCGCATCGACCCTGCCGCGCACCACCGACTGGCGCTTCGACTACAACAAGAACCTGGTGCTCACGGCCGAGGCGCTCGGCTTCGACCTGGTCTTCGCGCTGTCGCAGTGGCTGCCCAAGGGCGGCTACGGCGGCGTCTTCAACGGCAATGCGCTCGACTCCTTCATGACCACCGCGGCGCTGACCGCGGTGACGAGCCGGATCATGCTGATCTCGACCATCCACGTGCTGTACGGCCCGCTGCATCCGCTGCACCTGGCCAAGTACGCCGCCACGCTGGACCACATCTCGGGCGGCCGCTGGGGCATCAACGTGGTGACGGGCCATCGCGCGGTCGAACACGAGATGTTCGGCTCGCAGCGCATCGAGCACGACCGGCGCTACGAGCTCGCGGCCGAGTTCCTCGAGGTCGTGCAGCGGCTCTGGGGCGATGCCGAGAACTGGTCGTTCAAGGGCGAATCGCCCTGGAAGCTCGACGGCGCCTTCGTCTCGCCCAAGCCGCGCTTCGGCCGCCCGGTGCTCGTGAACGCCACGGGCTCCGACGCCGGCATCGCCTTTGCGGCACGCTATTCGGACATCGTCTTCATCACGAGCCCGAGTGGCTCCAGCTTTGCCAGCGCCATCGAGGCGCTGCCCGCGCACACCGCGCGCGTGAAGCAGGCCGCGCGCGCGGTCGGACGCGAGGTGCGCACGCTGCTCAATCCGATGGTCATCAGCCGCGAGACCGAGCGCGAGACCTGGGACTACCACGACGCCATCGTTGCGCACATCGACGCCGACCCGAACACCAGCTTCAACCGCTTCGACAGCGATGCGCACGCCTGGCGCGGGCGCGTCGGCAACGACGCGCCCAAGCGCCGCGCCATCGGTGGAAACATCGAGGTCATCGGCACGCCGGAGCAGGTGGTCGAGCAGTTCGTGCAGCTCAAGCGCGCGGGCGTCGACGGCCTGCAACTGAGCTTCTTCGACTTCAAGCCCGACCTCGAATTCTTCGGCGACCGCATCCTGCCGCTCATGAAGCAGGCCGGCCTGCGGCTGTGAGCGCATTCACATTCAACCGACCCGACACAGACAACCCCTTTCCTTCATGAGCACCATCGACTACCGCCCCCTCGGCCGCAGCGGCATCCTCGTTTCGCCGCTGACCCTCGGCACCATGATGTTCGGCGGCCAGACCGACCGCGCCACCGCGCAGCGCATTGCCGAGCGTGCCCTCGAGCAGGGCGTGAACTTCATCGACACGGCCAACGCCTACAACAAGGGCGAATCGGAGACGGTCGTCGGCCAGTTGGTGGCGCCTTACCGCAACCGCTGGGTGGTGGCGACCAAGTTCGCCAATCCCGACCCCGACATCGCCGGCCCCAACAACCGCAGCACCGGCCGCCACGGCATCGTGCAGTCGGTCGAGGCCAGCCTGAAGCGCCTGGGCATCGACCACATCGATCTGCTGTACCTGCACCGCGAGGACCGGGCCACGCCTGTGGCCGAGACCGTGCGCGCGCTGGGCGACCTGATCCGCGCCGGCAAGCTGCGCAGCTACGGCCTGTCCAACCACAGCGCCTGGAAGATCGCGGAGTTCGCGCGCACGGCCGATGCCCTGAACGTGGACCGCCCCGCGGCGAGCCAGCCGCTCTACAACCTCGCGAACCGCCAGGTCGAAGCCGAGCACCTGCCCGCGGCCGAGTACTACGGACTGGGCGTGGTGTCGTACAGCCCGCTCGCGCGCGGCGTGCTCACCGCCAAGTACCGGCCCGGCGAAGCGCCGCCGCCAGGCACGCGCGCCGGTCGCGACGACAAGCGCATCCTGCAGACCGAGTGGCGCCCCGAGTCGCTGGAGATCGCGCAGCGCGTGAAGCAGCATGTCGAAGGGCGCGGCATCACGCCGGGGCAGTTCGCGCTGGCCTGGGTGTTGAATAACCGGCTGATCACCTCCGCCATCGCCGGTCCGCGCACGCTGGAACAGTGGGAGGACTATGTGCCGGCCCTCCATTACCGCTTCACCGAGGAAGACGAGGCGCTGGTCGATGCGCTGGTGACCACCGGGCACTCGTCGCGCCCGGGTTTCAACGACCCGAGCCATCCGTTCTTCGGCCGCCTGCCCCGGCATCGCACGTCGGCATGAATGCCGTCCTTGCCTCCGTGAGCAAGCGCCGTGCCGGCCACCGAACCGCGCGCGCCGTGCAGGCGGCGCAGGTGCTGCGCGGCGACGCCGACGTGCTCGACACGGCGCGCTGCATCGCACGCCTTCTCGCTGACGGCGCATCCATCCGGGATCGCGAACGCATCCTGCCCGAGCAGGAACTCGACGTGGTCTCGGGCGCCGGCCTCTGGGCGATGAACGTGCCGCGCGCGTACGGCGGCGCTAGCGTGTCGTATGCCACGGTTGCGCAGGTGTTCGCCATCCTGTCGGCGGCGGACGCGTCGATCGGTCAGATCCAGCAGAACCACAACAGCGCGGTGTTCTGGCTGTCGACCGTCGGCACCGCGGCGCAGAAAGACTTTTTCTTGGGCGAGATCCTGCGCGGCTGCCGCTTCGGCAATGCCAACGTCGATGCCGCGGGCAAGGACGGCGTGCAGCCCACCGTCATCGCGCGCACCGCGCGCGGCCACGTGCTCAGCGGCGAGAAGATCTACGCGACGGGCGCGCTCTTTGCGCACTACGTGAGCGTCATCGGCCAGAACGAGGCCGGCGAAAAGACGGTCGCCATCATCCCCGCCGGCACGCCCGGCCTCGCGATCGAAGACGACTGGAACAGCTTCGGCCAGCGCACCACCGCGAGCGGCCGCGTGCGGCTCGACCGGGTCGAACTGCCGGAGCTGTGTGTGCTGCCGATCCACCGGGCATACAGCGAGCAGCCGATGGGCGCGGTCTCGCAGCTCAGCCACGTGGGCATCGACCTGGGCATCGCGCAGGCCGCGCTGGACGACACGGTGCGCTTCCTGCGCGGCCAGTCGTCAATCAGCCAGCCCGAAGGCTCGCCGCGCGCAGTGACTGACCCGCTGGTCATCGCACAGGTCGGCGAGATCCAGACCCGGCTGCATGCCGCGGCGGCCATGACGCAGCGCGCGGGCCTCGCGGTGGACGCGGCCATCGTCGAACCGGACAAGGCCCGCAGAGGGGCGGCCTCGCTCGCGGTGGCCGAGGCCAAGTGGCTGACTTCCGAGGTGGCGCTGTTCGCGTCGAGCAAGCTCTTCGAGCTGTGCGGCACGCGCTCGGCACAGCACCCGCATGCCTTCGACCGCCACTGGCGCAATGCGCGGGTGCACACGCTGCACGACCCGGTGCGCCACAAGCTCACCGTGGTCGGGGATGCGTTGCTCAACGGCATCGCGCCCGAAAGCGCTGGCGCGCTCTGAGACCCGACCCTTCCCAGCCATGATTTCACGACGACATTTCGCCATCGCGGCCGGCGCGGCTTCCGTGGGCCTGGCCCCCCGTGCCTGGAGCGCCAGCGGCCTGAAGGGCTCGACGCTGACGCTCGGCTACCAGAAGACCGGCATCCCGCTGGTGGCACGGCAGCTGAAGGTGTTTGAAAAGCGCTTCGAGCCGCAGGGCATCCGCATCGAGTGGGCCGAGTTCACCTCGGGGCTGAACCTGCTGCAGGCCATGGACGCCGGGGACATCGCCTTCGGCAACGCCGGTAACGTGGGCTGCATCTTTCTGCAGGCCTCCGGCGGGCGCGTGGCCTACGTGGCCGCACAGCCGTCCACGCCGCGCTCCGAAGGCATCCTGGTCAAGGACGGCTCGCCGATCCGGAGCATCGCCGACCTGAAGGGGAAGCGCATCGGCTACGCCAAGGGGTCGAGCTCGCACAACCTGGTGGCCGCGGCGCTTGAGACTCACGGCCTGAACATCAACGACGTGACCAGCATCGGATTGAGCGCGGCGGACGCCGCTTTCGCTTTCGACGGCGACAACATCGACGCCTGGGCCATCTGGGATCCCTACTTCACCATTGCCCAGCGTCGCAGCAAGACGCGGGTGGTCGTCTACCAGGGCGATGTGCTCAAGGACAGTGCCGGCTTCCTGCTCGCCAACACCGAGTTCGCGAAGGCATCGCCCGAGCATGTGCGCGCGCTGATCGAGGGTTCGGTCGAAGCGGGCAGTTGGGCCAAGCGCAATCTCGGCGAGGTCACGAAGTCGCTCTCGGCGGTGACCGGCATGCCGCTCGATGTCGTGGCCGAGGTGAACGCCAATGCCGGCTTCGACGTCGGGCCGCTGACGCCGGCCATCCTGGATTCGCAGCAGCGCACGGCGGACCGGCTGTTGCGGCTCGGCGTACTGCCGAAGGCGGTCGAGGTTCGCAACGCCGTGTGGTCGGGGGCGGGGTGAGCGGCCTGGCTGCCGCCGATCTCGTGCGCAACGACGCGCAGGCACGCGAGCGGGTCGAAGCCTTGGCTGCCGTGTTCAGGCAGGGTGCGCGAGAACGCGACCGAGCGAGGGCACTGCCCGCCGCGGAAATCGCGCAACTCACGCAGGCCGGCTTCTTCGGCATGTCGGTGCCGCGCAGCCACGGCGGCGCCCAGGTGTCGGCGGCGACAGTCGTGCATTGCTTTCGCGTGCTGGCCGCCGCCGATCCGAGCATTGCGCAGATCCCGCAGAACCATTTCTGCTGGCTGCCGCTGTTCGGCCAGGGCACGCCGGCGCAGGCCGACTTCTTCTGCGGCCGGGTGCTGGCCGGTGACCGCATCGGCAACGCCCATTCGGAAGACACGCGCAAGCGCCCCTTCGACTACGAGCACCGCCTCGAGCGCGTGGCGGGCGGCTGGCGCATGACCGGTCGCAAGTTCTACTCGACCGGCGGAGTCTTCGCGCAGTGGATTCCCTTCATCGGCAACGACGAGGCCGGCCACCAGTGCATGTTCTTCGCGCAAGCGGGCAGCCCCGGGCTCGAGGTGGTCGACGACTGGTCCGGCATGGGGCAGCGCACCACGGCCAGCGGCACCACGGTGTTCGACCGCGTCTTCGTGCCGGATGCGCACGTGCTGCCGTTCGCGGCGCAGGGCCCGGCCCACAAGGCTCGGATGCTGCTGTCGAGCCTGATCCACGCGGGCATCGACCAGGGCATTGCCGAAGAGGTGCTGGCCGACGCGCGGGACTACATCGTCCACCACAACCGGCCGTGGATCGACAACCCGAACGATGAACACGCGCACGAACCCTTCGTGGTCCAGGCGTTTGGCGGGTACGCGGTGCAGGTGCGCACCGCGGCCCTGTCGCTGCGCCACGCAGCCGAACGGGTCGACCGCGCGTGGGCCGAGCCGACGGACGATGCCGTGCTGGACGCTCGCCTGGCCATTGCCGACGCACGGCTGAACTGCGCCGATGCGGCGACCACGCTGGCGGATGGCTTCTTCACGCTGACCGGGGCGCGCGCGACCCTGGAGAAACACGGGCTCGACCGTCACTGGCGCAACGCTCGCACGCATTCGCTGCACGACCCGCTGCGCTGGAAGCTCTTTCACCTGGGCAACTACCACCTCAATGGCGTGGTGCCGGGCCCGCGCAGCTACATCTAGGAGAGCATCACATTCCCGGGGGTGTGCAATGCAGCATCCTTGCTCCACCGCCTACGCCGCGAGCGGCGCCTGATCCTGAGCTCCGAAACCGGGATACCACCTCTCGAAGGACGCGCGTAGCTCGTCATTGAGGACCTGGGTACGAACCTGTAGCAGCAGATGCGCTCCGCGCGGCGTCCAGCGCATCTGCTGCTTTTTCACGAACCGCTTGGAGATCACCTGGTTGACCGCGGACTCGACAAAGCCGGTGGAGATCCGTTCCCCGCATCGGTACCTCTCCCCGTAGTTGACGATGGCGCCGGCATTGTTGTCGACGTAGGTCGCGAATTCATCCAGCGCCCGATCAAGTTTCCTCAGCACGACCGAAGGCGGCCGCCCGGCTTGCCTGTCCTGCTCGCGCACGCCGTTGATTTCTTCGAGCAGGTCGTACAAGGTTTCGTCGGCGCGGACCACGTTTCCATGCCACAGGAACCATTTGACGCGCTCGATGCCCTTGAGGAGGTGTTCCTTTTCCGAGCCTTGCCACCCGCGTGCTGTTTGCAAGAGCTGCTCGATGCGCATGGCGACGTGGAACCAATCCAGAATGTGCTCGGATCGCGGGTGCACAAACGCGCCGAGCTCACGAACTGTGTCCCCGCCGTCACACAGGAACGTGATGTGCTGTCGAGGGAGGATGCCTTGCGCCTCGAGCACGGCGCGCAGCCTCCGCTTCGGTTCGCGGTCTATCCGATGAACGAAGGCGAAGACCTTGGCTACACCTTCCTCCGGGATGCTCTTTCCGGCGATGACCTCGAAGCATCCGTTGGCACCCGGCAGGCGATCGCGGCCTCGGATGTAGCCGCCGTCCAGCCCCACCGTGATTGGAGCGGCAGGCTCCGGCGAGGCTTCGATCTCGCGCTGGGAGCCGCCGCCGTTGTAGGCGAAATGCTCCGGGCCGAGTTGCGCATCGAGTCGCTCCGCGGTGTCCAGAACGTGCCGACGAATGGTTTCCGGACGCAGCCCCTGGTCGACGGGCAACACATCATGCAACAGCGCACCGACCGCCGCGAAGGAGACTTGCGCGGCCCACTTGGCCTGCAGGTACGTCAGTTCTGGGGACGTGTGCACCGTCAGCAGTTCGCTCAGCGGGCAGAAAGTAGCCTCCCGGGCTTGCTCGCAGCGGCAGCGGCGCCAACGGGGGCTGCGAAAGTCGATATCCCCGAACGCGGTGCGAAAGCGCAGAGGGTGGTAGCCCTTGACGGCTCGCGGCCTGCCGCAGTGCGGACAGGCCCTGCGGTCGGATAGGTAGCAATCCAGCTGCTTTTGGACAAGCGCTTGTTGGAGCTTGCCGAGGATGGACTTGGCGTCGCCAAAAACGAGTCCGACGTCCTGCACCTGGTCACATGCCCGATCAATGATATGAAGCGGCACGGTGACCGTCCGCCCCGCGGCGCCCTCGATACGAATCTGAATGGTGACTTTCATGGACTCACCTTTCCTGAGATGGAGGAGCCAACGCGGCAAGCCTGCGGTTAACTGCGCGCCGATCGAAGCGATCGGGGTGGTAGTGGCGCAAGATCTCCCATTCCACGTCTTCCACCTCGTCGAGAAGATCATCGAATTCGTGCCGGGACCTGCTCTCACCGATCAAGGTGTGCTCGAACCGAGTGGCGATGAACGCTTGCGGACCGCCGCAGTCCTCTGGAGGAGCGGCGCGCTGGCCTGCGATGCACACCGGATACACCCGCTTCGGGTCCAAAGGCAAGGTGGCCTCGATGCGCACGTCGTGCACCCACAAATCGCCGAAGTCGTACTCGTATGTGAATCGTTCGAGGCGCCGCAGCTTCAGTTGGCCGATTAAGGCTTCGTGTGCGTCGGTGTCGAAGAAGATGCCGCCCTCCTGATGGACTCCGTACTCGCGACCACGAATCTCGAAGCGGTGAAGGTGCATGTCCTGCCAGCCGAACGCGACCTGCAGGATCCGGTGAAGCCGCGCGACGCTCGTATCGCCTCGCACCAGAAGGCGCCGCCAGATCAGCGGGCTGATGCTGCGCAGCACTGCGCGCAGCTGCAGGACCTCCTGTCCAGAAGATGCTCCGGCTTCCATCCCCGAAGCTTACTTTGCTGCACTGCACACCCCCAGGAATGTGATGCTCTCCAATGACCGCTTGATGCTAGCCAAGGCGGCATTGGGCATCGCGGTCGTCGAAGCGCAAGGCGCCGCCGTGGAGACCCTCCTGGCCGTCGATGTCGCAGCGCCGCACATCGGCGCAGCGCTCGGGCTGCTGCTCTACCCCCGGCGCCTTGTTGCGACGCTGCGGTGCTGAAACGGAAATCCATCGTGCGAGCGACCACCAAGCCGCAGTCTCGCCAGGTAGCACCGAAGCACTGGCTCAACCGCAACATTCTGGGCATGGGCCTCGCGAGCCTCTTCAGCGACTGGAATCACGAGATGGCGTCCATGTCGGACAGCGCCGATGTCAGCATCCCGGATGAATCCTGACATCACTTCCACGCCGATGCCGACGTCCGATCCGGCCGCGGGCTGCTGGTCTCGTGCGCCTTAATCATCTAAACCAATCGCATGGAGAGGGCAACCTAAAGAGGCGACGCGATGGACAAGATGATTCTGGATTCGGGGAGCTCTGACAGAGGTTACGAGTGTTTCGGATCGCAGGCGTGCGCATGCATTCTGAATTGCGGCAAGAACGAAGCCCGCTTCTGGCATTCGCTGGGCTACGTGGTGCTTCACTTCGCACATCAGGCGCAACGAGTCGCGATACCGGCGACTGGAGAAAGCTCATGCTCATCATTGTGAAATCCGTGCCCTCCACCCAGGATTCGCGGGTCGTGATCGCATGCATTCGAGCCTGTGTCTGGGCGGGCGTCGAAGGCCGGCCTTTCTGCACTTTGCGGTAGGTGCTGAGTTCTTACCGTGCTACACAGTTGTCACGCTGGTCGGCGAGATGGCCGAACGGGCCTGACGGGCGAAATTTATGTAGGGCTCAAAAAGGAAGACGGGCATGAACTGAGAACCGGCTCCGGTCGTCTGAACACGCATCGACCTGAGTTAAGTGGATTGGCTGCGGTTTGATTCTTTCAATCTTCAAGGCCCCTGCCAGGCCGCCGGAGGCGCCCCGGTTGAGCCATGTACTCATGGTTCAACCCATCAGGCAGCCTCCTTCATCGCCGGCAGCGTGGCGAAGTAGACCATGTCCGGCGTGCGCCCGTCGTGCGACTGATGGGGCCGGCGCGCGTTGTAGAAATCGAAGTACGCGGC